>NZ_JANCOY010000002.1:0-507525 GCF_024295565.1 Streptococcus sp. CF8_Ac1-9 | reverse complement strand
AGAGCCGACTACCACAACTACTACGACTCAAGAGCCGACTACTACAACCACTACGGTAACAACTACTGATGAACCTAAGACTACTTCAACTACAACTGAGGAGCCTAAGACCACAGTAACGACTACCGATGAGCCTAAGATTACGGTAACAACTACCGATGAACCTAAGAATACTCCAACTACAACACCAGAAGAACCAGAAAACCATAATGGTAGTGAGGAAGACACAACAACCACTACGACTACAACTGTAGAACCTAAGACTTCTTCATCTACAACAGAAAATCCAAATAAACCTGACCATTCTGGTACCACAACGACACCAAGTGCGCCAGGTTCAAATGGTGGAAACAATGGAGGAGGTCGCAAAACACTTCTTCCAAATACAGGTGAAGTTGTGGCATCTGGACTCGTCTTCTCTGGAATTCTTGTCTTAGCAGGTGCTGTTGGAACCAAACGGAAATTGACTCGTCAATAATTTATTCATTAAAAATAGTCAATTTTCTAACGAAATAGATTTTCAATGCATCTTAACAAATAGTTCAACTAACAAAGAGAGAAACTTTTAGCTCTCTCTGATTGATAAAAAGAGGCTGGGACAAAAGTCCTAGCCTCTCAATTATTTTTGGATTGTCGAGCAAGACGCAGTGGTTGAGTGGGCTCTACTACGCTGATTTCATCAGCTTTTACAGCCCTACTCAACTGTGCGGAGGTGGGACGACGAAATCGAATTCTAACGAATTACCGATTTCTGTCCCACTCTCTTTTCTTTGTGTAAGCCCTATAAAGATTTGGCTTACATCGGTTCGTCTACATCTCAAAACATTGGCAAAATAATTAACGAAAATTCCTTTTTATTTTTTCTAGATCAGTTTTTTAGATGGAATATCAGATGATAACGAAAATAGTTTCGAAAATACAAAAAGACAAACGTCCAAATGTGACGTCTGTCTTCAAGCTTATTTCTTTGTTTATGGTAAGATGGCAATGGCACGGACAGGTGAACCAGTTGCCTTGTCCCAGTGAGGGAAAGCAATCGAAATCAAGGCACCTACAGCTGGAACTTGATCCAATTGATTCAAAACCTCAACTTGGTAGATATTTTGTTCCAAGAGGTAGTATTCATTGACCAAGCCATGCTCTGCTGCTGGAATACCTGCATCGGTATCAAAGGTTTCATGACCCACAGCCTTGACATGGCGTTCATGAATCAAGAATTCCAAGGCTTCACGGCTCCATCCTGGACTTTGTTGAACCCCATTTTCATCCAGGTTGCGCATAGCATCTTGATCAGGCCAACGTTTTGACCAATCACTACGGAAGGCAACAAAAGCACCCTCGGCAATTTGTCCATGCTCTGCCTCAAAGTCTAAGATATCTTGTTTGCTCAAGATAAAGTTTGGATTAGCTGCAACTTCTTTAGACTTGTCGATAACATAGAGTGGCAAGAGGAGATCTTTGAGGTCAATCTCATCCAACCAACGGCCACCTTCAACAAAGTGAATCGGTGCATCAATATGCGTTCCGTATTGACCAACCACTGTAAATTTTTGTACATGGAAGCCATCTTTTAATGTGAAAATGTCTTCTTGTTGCAAGGCAGGAAGAGCTGGAAAGTGTGGACTTTCCGCATTGATTTGGTGACTCAAGTCCACCCATTTTTTAGCTTGCAATTCTTTATAAATACTTAGTAAATCTGACATGTTTCTTCCTCCTTATTCGCCCCAAACTTCAGCGACAATTTCCTTAATCAAACCGATTTTTTTCCATTGGTCTTCTTCTGTCAAAATGTTTCCTTCTTCTGTCGAAGCAAAGCCACACTGAGTAGACAGGTAAAGATTTTCCAACGGTACATACTGACTTGCTTCTTTAATACGAGCAATCACTTCGTCCTTATTCTCCAATTGACCACTCTTAGATGTCAAGAGGCCTAATACCACACCTTTTCCAGGAGTTACTTCTGCAAGTGGTTCAAAACCACCAGCCCGATCAGTATCAAACTCTAGGAAGTAAGCATTGACGGCTTCTTCTCCAAGAAGTTCTTTGGCAATCGGCGCATAGCCACCTGATGAAGCCCAAGTAGAATGGAAGTTCCCACGACAAACGTGCGTATTGACGGTCAAACCAGCTGGAACATTTTGGTAGACATCGTTGTTAAAGGTCAAGAAGAGATCAGCGAGTTCTCGGCGAACCTCATCTTTTGACTTGCCTTGAGCTGCTCCCCAAGCCGTCAAGAAATTATCATCTACCAAGACACCCCAAGTACAATCATCTACTTGAAGAGTCCGAAGACCTGCATCATACAAATCTTGAATCACTTGAAGATAGGCTTGCTTGATGTCTTCACGAACAGCCGCAAAATCAGGATAGATGGTATTTAATTGTTCTACATGCTCTGCATCACGGATCAATTCAAAATAGAATTGCGCAGGTGCTGGAATGGTATATTTAGCCTCTACACCATCTACATCTGCTACAAGATCCCGCAAGAACTTGTAATGCTCTACAAATGGATGATTGGCTCCTGTGATTTTTCCAACGACAAGTGCTGAGTCCGCCTTGGTTGTTTCATCATGGAATTGATAGCCTTGAGCAGCTTGGACATGATCAATGCCCCCAAAGCCCCAGAAGAAATCCAAATGCCAATAAGCACGGCGAAATTCTCCATCTGTTACTGACTTCAGACCAGCAGCAATTTCTTTTTCAACGAGGTCACGAATCGCCTGATCTTCTACTTTTGTTAAGTCAGCCTGACTGATTTGTCCAGCTGCGAAATCTTCACGAGCCTGAACCAAAGTAGCTGGACGAAGAAATGAACCAACATGGTCAACGCGATAAGGTGCATGTGCATGTGTCAATATGAATCCCTCTTTCCTATAAGTTTTACATTAATTCATCAATGCAACCATTATAGCAGTCCAATACTTGATAAACAAGGGTTTGGGATAATCTAATATCTTTGATATCTATATAGCCTTAGACTATAACAAAAAAAGAAGTCCTTGAAGGACCCCTTTTCTTAATTTTTAAATGCATCGAGCATGACTTGGAACTCTTCGTTCGTGAGTGTAATGCCTTTTCCCATCTTTGTATGGTCGGGACTCCAGGTCCGGATATCATACTTAGCAGGAGCACCATTAAAACTCACACGGTTCAATTCTTTGGTCCAACCCTTGTCATTTTCTGACAAGACCAGCAAATGTTCTTCGATTTGGAATGAAAATTCTGCCATTTCACGACTCCTTTCTCGCCTTCTCATCTCTAATATTCGTAAATCATTTACAAAATCGTTGAAATTATCTATAATATATTGTATCAAGTTATGGAGAATTTAGCTATGAAAAAATTTCTCGAGATCGTTAAAGACCGAGCAAATGAATTTTTCAATGGAAAAGTCAGTACCCCTGCCCCATTAGAAGATGAGAGAATTATTGACATCATTCAACAAGCATTGCGAAAAAAACAAGGGGTACATGTTATTTTTTCAAACAAGAGTTTTACAGGCGATATTGTCAAGTATGACCAAGAACGCCGACAACTGATCGTGAAAAATTTTAAAAAGAGTATGTCCACGATTATTCGGATTTCTGAGATCCAGAAAATCAGTTTGGTCCCCAATAATATTCGCATCGCCCAACAAAAAGGAGAGGTTTAACCCTCTCTTTTTTTGTTATACTCGAACAGTTTTACTTGCCCCATCTTTTGAGTAGAGATTGATTAAACCTTCCTGGCAAGAACGAATCATATCTCCTGGCTTGACTTCTTGTGGAACGGTGATCGTGAGAAGCTCCATCGGATTTGGTGCGCGATCAATCTTCACTCCATCCTTATCATGCAAGTCTTGGATCTGGCATTCAAAATGACGGAAGCCTGGTCCGTAGAATTCCACTTGGTCGCCTTCATTGATGACATTCCGTTGGCGAATCGTCGCAGTCATGGTAGATGGATCAAAGTCCACCACTTCTCCTACAAATTTGTATTGAGGAATCTTACGACGTGCCCCAAACAATTGTTCATTTTCAGTCGGTGTTTGGTAGTAGAATCCAGTCGCCAATTCACGTTGAGCGACTTTCCACAATTCATTGATCAAATCATCCTTAATGGCATAAAAGGCTTCTGGACTTTCCATATAGGCATCACAAGCTGCCTTGTAACAGTTGGCAACTGTTGATACGTAATGGACAGATTTCATCCGGCCTTCGATCTTCAAACTATCAACCCCATTATCAATCATATCTGGAATATTTTCGATCATACACATGTCCACGGCTGACATAGAGTATTCTTCTGGGACTTGGCCCTTGATACTCTTGCGTTCTTGACCAAATGGCATATCGTAGAGATCGTATTTCCAACGACAAGATTGAGAACAACCACCACGGTTGGCATCCCGGTCAGACATGTGGTTAGAAAGGGTACAACGTCCGGAATAGGAAATACACATGGCTCCATGAACGAAGGCTTCGATCTCAAGATCGGTACGCTTACGGATCTCTGCCAACTCTTCCATGGATACCTCACGGGCCAAGACGACACGGGTCAAACCATATTCTTTCCAGAAATGGAAGGTCTCCACATTGGTTGCAGAAGCTTGCGTAGACAAGTGAATATTGAGTCCAGGTGCATAAGTTGCACAGATTTCAATCAAGGCAGGGTCTGAGACGATCACGGCATCAAGGCCCATATCCCGTAATTCACGGAACCATTCACCAGCCCCTTGTTCATTTCCCTCATGGGTCACCATGTTTGAAGCAACGTGCACATCCACTCCACGGGCATGAGCATACTCAATTCCTTCACGAAGCTCATCCATGGTGAAGTTTCCGGCACGGCTACGCAAACCATAGGCTTGTCCACCAACGAACACAGCGTCTGCCCCATAATTAACGGCAACTTTTAATTTTTCTAATGTTCCAGCAGGTACCAAAACCTCTGGACGTTTTTTTGTATTTGTCATGTTTTCTCCAATTTACAAGATTGTCGATATGATGAATAGCCTCTTCGTTCCCTGAAAAAGGAAAACTCACAAACGAAGAAGCCCTAGTATTATTTGTTATTTTACACGATCTGGTTCGTAATCATAGAAACCAGTATCCAAACCACGATTAGCTGGATGTAATTTGCGGATTTCTTCATCAAACAGATAGGCTTGATCCTGTGTAAATGTTCCTTTTTGAATCAAATCACGGGCCTTGACAAAGTACTCTGTAATCTTGACAAAGTTTTCACCCGGACAGTAGACACCATCGAGTTTCCAATGATCAAAGCCATGTTCTACCAACTCAGACAATTTGGTCATCATATTCAAGTCATTATTCGAGAAGATATGAGTTCCATGTTTGTCTTCATAGACCGAATAATGAGAATTTGGATCTCCTGGCTCGGCCAAGAACAGATCCCGATCTTTAGTCACAGACTCTTCTGTCTTGATAAAGTTGTAATAGTTCTGAAGTAGCGGTCGTTTCGAATGGTGAATAATGCTAGCACCATAGACCAAGACTTCTGCTGGAATCTGAAGATTCTCAGCCATTACGAATAATTCGGCAGATGGAATCTCACGAGCCAAAACAGCCTCAGAAGCTCCTGCTTGTTTTCCCCAGAAGTTGATCTGGCGGCTAGAAGTGACCATGGTTGAGGCATCGTAAATCGTTTTGAATGGATAGCCATCTCGTTTCAAGACATAAAAAACGCCCGCATCTCCGACAGTAATATAATCAGCCTGAATTTCCTTTAGAAAATCTAAGAAAGGCTTGATTGAATCCATCATCGATTGGTGCATGAGTGCATTTACAGCTACTGTCAATTCTTTGCCAGCAGCATGGACCAGTTGGGCAATTCGATTTATTTCGTCATAGCTTAAAGTTTGAGGCAATCGTAATCCGTAGTCTTTTTCACCGACATAGATTCGGTCAACCCCTGCATCAATCAGGGCTTGCGCTTGCTCAACACTCTCTGCTGTTGCTGTAATAATAATATTTTTCATAGAACCATTATAACAAAAATTCCGATATTCTAGAAAAATTTATTCATTTTGTAAAATTTGTAACATTTTTGTAACATTTATATACCTGAATTCATGATAGAATAATAGAGTACTGTTAGGAGAGAGAAAATGCCCGTAAGAAATTTAAGACACTATGAAGAAGAATTCGATTATATCGAATTAACCAAACAAACCCAAGAAACCCCTATTCAGGACTATGCTCCTGAAGTTGAACCCGCACCCCAATTAAGTGAATTGCTATATTTTTTAAATATCGCTGTTTTCTGTGTGTTGACGGTTGTATTTAGTTTTATCTTTTTAGCAACAAAAATGAATACCTTCTTTGCGTTTGCTTTAGCGATTGGTTCTAGCTTTGCTAGTATTCAAGGATTCCGAATTTACTACAATAAACGAAAAAAATAAAAATCAGGTTCGCCTGATTTTTATTTACTCGAATTTTTTTAATTCCTAAGTTGTCAAATTAAGTTAGACTTTTCATGTAACTCAGAAAAACTTGGTATAGTATTTAATAATTCAAAGACTTCCTAGAAATTCTATAAGAATAAAAACTTTTTATGAGTTAAAGTTATTCAATCATCTGCTGAAACTTTCCGCCGTGAGAAAAGTGCCTGAAACATAATTGTTTCAGGCACTCGGGAGTTTTGAAACTTTAGGTTCAAAACTAATTGAACACGGGCTGCGGATTGTGTCAAAAAGATAAGTTTTCCTAGAATCAAAAGTTTCTGCGTCAAACTTCCTATTTTGACTTTATCCGCGGACGCCCTTTGTATCTTTGATAAGTCATGGAACTTCCTGGATTGCTGAAATCATCCACTGGATAATTTCACCTAACGTCCGTACTCACTTAAGGAAAGTTTCTAAGATGAATTTATCTTCAATCTGAAAAGAGGCTCACTGAGCCTCATTTTTTTATGCTTCTTTTGTATCTTCTTCAGCTGCTTCTTCAGAATCTTTTTCATCCAAGTCTAACACGATGTCTTCTGATTCTGTTTGTTTGCGAATGGATTGAACCAAGTCATTACCACTTAGATTTTCTTTTTGAAGTTTATCCTTAAATGAGTGATAGACTTCTTGAGATTTTTCAACCACATCTTGCGTCTTTTCTTTGACAGATTCCAAAACAGTTCCTGTCGTAATTTCTCCAGAACCAACTTTTTCTTTGGTTTGTTGGATCACTTCTGCTGCTTGTTTTGAAACATTCTTAGCAGTTTGTTTCACCGATTCATGTACTTCTTGAGGATCTTCTTGATAATCTTTTACGAAGCGCACCACCTTTTTAGTGACTTTCTTTCCTTGCTCTGTTGATAAATAGTAGGCTGCTGAAGCACCTGAAATCACACCAATTAATAAACTAGATAAACGTCCCATATTCTTCCTCGATTCTATTTAAATAATTTTGAAGCCATCTTAATCGCTTTTAATCCGATAGAGGCTTTCACTGTTTTTCCACCAGCTGATACAGCTTTGGAACCTAATTGACGGGCTTGATCATTCAAATCTGAAACAGACTCTGAAAGATCCGCCACGGCTGTAAAGAGTGGGTCAATCGTTGCAACTTTTTGATTCAAATCATCTGTTAAAACATTGACTTTTGCCAATAAATCATTGGTCTGGTGCAAGGTAACATTGACATCTGATGTCAAAACTTGGATCGTTTTTTGCGTCTCATCTACAACTTTTCCAATCTTTGAGAGGAAAAAAATCATATAAATGACAAGCGCTACTAAGGCAAGGCCTAAGAGGCCGTATGCAATTTCAATAAACATATGTTACTCCTTTGCTTCTACATAATAAGGGGCTTTTTTGCGACGTTGGTAAAGGATAATGGCGAGTCCAACCAGAATCAGGATCATCGACAACCACTGGGAAACACGTAAGCCCGCAAACATCAAGCTATCCGTCCGCATTCCTTCGATGATCATCCGACCAAAACCATACCAGATAAGGTAAAAGGCTGTGATCTCACCTTGCCGCAAAAATTGGGGCTTCCTTCGAAGAATCAAGATCAAAAGAAATCCTAACAGATTCCAACTGGATTCATATAAGAAGGTTGGCTGACGATAACTGCCATCTATATACATTTGGTCTCGAATAAAAGAGGGCAGGTAGTTAAGACTTTTAACAGCAGCTCCATAAGCTTCCTGGTTAAAGAAGTTTCCCCAGCGACCAATACTCTGTGCAATCATGACGCTTGGGGCCGCAATATCTAAGAAATCAATTGGCTCAATCAAGCGTCTACGAGAGAATAGATAGAGGACAAGGGCACCTGTCAAGAGGCCACCATAAATCGCGATTCCTCCGTTCCAGATAGCAAAAATCTCACCAAGGTGCTGGCTATAGTAACCCCATTCGAAAATAACGTAATAGAGTCTAGCCCCCACAATCGCAAGCGGAAAAGCGATCAAAATGAAGTCAATGATATCATCTGGATCAATTTTTTTACGGGGCGCTTCTTTCATGGAAAGATAAACGGCTAGAATCAAACCAGAGACAATACAAATCGCATACCAACGAATACTGATCGGACCTAATTGAAGGGCTACTGGATTCATTCCTTCACCTCATTTTGACTAATCAACTGGGACAAACGTTCTTCAAAGGTTTTGGTAGCATCATAGCCCATTTCTTTGGCCCGAACATTCATAGCTGCTGCTTCAATCACGACCGAAATGTTCCGACCAGTCTTCACAGGAATGCGAATCCGAGGAATGGTCACACCACCGATTTCTAACTCTTCTGCATTATTACCCAAACGATCATAAACCTGATCCTTAGCATAATTTTCCAAGTAAACAGCGATTTGGACTTGTGAAGAATCCTTGACAGCACTTGCGCCGTAGAGACTCATGACATCGATAATCCCAACACCACGGATCTCTAATAAGTGGCGTAGGATTTCAGCTGGCTCTCCCCAAAGGGTCATCTCATCTCTGGCATAGATATCAACTCGGTCATCTGCTACGAGGCGGTGACCCCGCTTGACAAGTTCCAAACCTGTCTCGCTTTTTCCGATTCCGCTATCTCCTTGGATCAAGACACCCATCCCATAAATATCCATCAAGACACCGTGTACACTCGTACGTTCTGCTAGCCGACTATCCAAATAGCTAGAAAGCTCTCCAGATAAACGACTGGTTGCAACATTGCTCTTCAAAATGGCTAGTTGCTTCTCTTCAGCAGCTCGCAACATTTCTTCTGGAATTTCTAAATTCCTCGCAACAATGATGACAGGTGTCTCTGGCTGGAACATCTTGCGCAGGACCTGATGTCGGTTGTGAGAGCTCATCTTCACCAGGTAGGACCATTCTTTCATTCCTACAAGCTGAATCCGCTCAGGTGTGTAATAGTCGAAATAGCCCGTCATTTCAAGACCTGGACGTGAAATGTCCGCAGTCGTAATTTCCTTGCTTAAGAGACTATCATCCCCATAAACAACCGATAGACGAAGCTTTTCCTGTATATCGCGAACAGTAACTGCCATATCATTCTCCCTTTTCAAATTCTCTCTCTATTATAGCAGATTTTCTCTTCAGACGAGAGCCTGAAGTGTCATTTGAAAGATCCATTTTCAACTCCTTTTTAAGGCAAGCAAAAAGAGGCCAAGACAAAGGTCTCCAACCTCTAGGAAATGATGGGAACATATGAAGAATGCTCTAGCCTTGGCCTTGCAAGAAATCTTTGATCATAGATTTGATTCCGGTAGAGACTGCATAGACCACCGCATTTGAAGGAAATGCGATCAAGCCTAGCATAAAGGTGGTAGGTCCTCCCCCCAGCAAGGACAAAACCAGATACAAAATCGGAAGAAATAAAATCGAAAACCGATAAATTTGTGGTTTTCTAGCCATTTCTGTTGGCAGAAACAAGAGGTAGAAGAGGCTATTCCAAATGCCCAGTGGAAAAAGGAGCATTCCGATCAAAACTGTTCCAACTCCTTCACCAAAAAAACGATTTAAAATGAAAAACTGTCCTATAAAACTGAAGAAGAGGTATAGAATAAAAGCAAGGTAATAGAACTTCTGCTTCACTCGGATCTCCCTTTAGAAAAATGGACTATCATTCTGATCATGAATGGGTTCAGCCTCTTTTCTTCGACGTGGTCGAGGGCCATAGTCAAACATTTCCTGCTCCTCCTCGTCCTTATATGGTAAGGTCGTATCTAACAGTAAATAGATAATCACACCGATAAAGGCATGAGAAACCGTGAAAAGAATAAACAAGAAGCGTAGGAGAGTTACGCTAAGCCCAAATTTATCAGCTAAGCCAGCTAGCACACCTGAAACCAGGCGATGTCGTTTTAATTTGTAAAATGATGTTGTCATTTGATTTTCCTCTTTCTAGTTAGACCTATTTTAGCAGAGTCGAACTGGAAAGAGATCCGCCTAAAGACCGATTCTTACTCTTGTCTCATTTCAAGAAATTGCAGGCGGCTGCGACAGCGACCGCAGGCATATTTCTTCAGATCGATTTTTCGCTTTCGTCTATACTCTTGGCCACAATGGGGACATTGATAGAGATAGATCCGCTTGACTCGCCCATTTCTACCTGGTAGAGGAGGTGTGAAACGAAGACCGTCCACTTGCTGGAGGAGTTGCTTAAAGTCTAGATCTTTATGGCGATATCCTTTACCTTGATCGTAAAGATGGTAATGGCAGAGCTCGTGGCGGACGATTTTGCGAAAGACCTCTAACCCTAAAGCTTGGTATATTTTCGGGTTGAAATCAAGGTGTCGATCCTTGGGAAAGAAACGACCTCCAGTGGTTTGAAGACGTGAATTCCACTCTGCTCGATGACGGAATTCTCTCCCAAAATCTTCCAGGGATACTTGGCGTACATACTCAGTTAGATTCATTCGGAGCTACCAAACTGAGATTGACTTTTTCGCGTTCCACATCAATCTTCTTCACCCAGACGGTTACCAAATCACCCACTGAGACGACCTGGCTTGGATGCTTGATAAACTGCTTACTCATATGGGAGATATGAATCAAGCCATCTTCGTGAATGCCAATATCGACAAAGGCTCCAAAGTCAACCACATTACGCACAACCCCTTCTAATTTTTGGCCAATATGCAGGTCTTTAATATCCAAGACATCCTGGCGGAGCACGGGTGCATCAAAGGAATCCCGCAAATCGCGACCTGGTTTTAGGAGATCGGCAATGATATCTTTCAGGGTTTCTGGGCCCAGATCCAGCTGAGTAGACATCTCCTTTATGTTCACAGTTTTTAATTTTTCATGAGCTGATGCATCGAGTTCGGTAATTTCAAGAAGCTGAAAAAGTTTTTCAACTTCCTTGTAACTTTCAGGGTGAACGCCGGTATTGTCCAAGATGTTTTTACTTTCAGGAATGCGTAAGAATCCAGCAGCCTGCTCGAAAGCCTTGGCGCCGAGGCGAGGCACTTTTTTAATCTGTGCTCGTGAAAGAATCATTCCTTCTTCTTCCCGATATTTCACAATATTTTCAGAGATGGTTTTATTGAGTCCTGCTACATGCGCTAAGAGAGAGGGACTAGCCGTATTGATATTGACCCCAACTTGGTTGACGACAGTATCTACCACAAAATCTAAACTTTCTGTCAGTTTTTTCTGATTGACATCGTGCTGGTATTGACCCACACCGATAGATTTGGCATCGATTTTCACCAATTCTGCTAGCGGATCTTGCAGGCGGCGGGCAATGGAGATGGCCGAGCGTTTTTCAACGGTTAGCTCTGGGAACTCATGACGGGCCAATTCACTAGCTGAATAGACAGATGCTCCGCTTTCATTGACAATAACATAGCGAACTCCTGGATGGTCGTGGAGGACCTCTGCGACAAAGGCCTCACTTTCACGGCTAGCTGTTCCATTTCCAATTGCAATAATCTCTACGCCAAACTCCTTGATCAAGGAGGACAGATCCTTTTTAGCCTGCTCAATCTGAGCTGGTTTTGCAGGTGCAACTGGATAGATGACCTGGGTAGCGAGCATCTTTCCTGTCTCATCGACAACAGCTAGTTTAGCACCGGTTCGAAAGGCTGGGTCAAATCCAAGGACCACGCGCCCTTTTAATGGAGGAATGAGCAATAGATTCCGTAGATTTTCAGAGAACAATTGAATGGCCCCGTCTTCTGCCACCTCCGTCAACTCTGTCCGAATCCGACGTTCAATCGCAGGAACGATTTTTTTCTTAACCGCTTGTTGAATAACCTCATCGACATAGGCATTTTTCGTTTTAAAACGAGCCTCAAAAATACGAATGATCCGATCCAGTTGGTGCTCGAATCCGACTTTGAGAACGCCCAATTTTTCCCCACGATTGAGAGCTAGAGTCCGGTAGCCTTGCATATTCTTGATCTTCTCAGAAAAATCATAATAGATTTCAAAGGTTCTCTTAGGATCTAAGCTTTCATCCTTCAAGGTTGACGTCATGAGGGAATGCCCATGAATTTCTTGATAGGTGAGGGCCCGTAATTGGGTATCCTCTGAAATAGCCTCTACCAGAATATTCACTGCACCAGCTAATGCTGCGGTTTCAGTTGGGAAGGCCTCACAGGTAAATTTCTGAGCCTCTGCTTCCAAGTCTGGACTATTTTGCAAAATGAGACGTGCCAAGGGGAAAAGTCCTGCTTCTCGGGCAATCGTCGCCTTGGTCCGCCGTTTTTCCTTATAAGGGAGATAAAGCTCTTCGACATCCGCTAATTTTTCAGCAGCCTCAATAGCCTGCTTGAGCGCCTCTGTCAGTTTGCCTTGTTCCTCAATCTTAGCAAGGACGGTTTCCTTTCGTTCAGCTAGAGCCGTTAAGGATTTGTCCCGGTCAATAATGGCCTTGATCGCTACTTCATCTAAATTTCCCGTCATATCTTTTCGATAGCGGGCAATGAAGGGAATGGTTGAGCCTTCTGCGGTCAGACTCAATACGGTATCGATTTGTTTTAAGCTAACACCCAATTCTTGGGCTATTTTTTCATATTTATCCATAGCTTCTATTATAGCATATTTTGCTGCCATCAAGGGGGGGAGATCGCCTGTTCTGGTCTCTGTTTCAGGGATTTTTCATAGAATAATTTTGACCCTATTGATCTTTCCTTTTATGCTCCATTTCCCCCTTGCTCTTTCCTTTTTGTTATAATGAAAGAAAATAAAAAGGAGGCCCAACAATGGCTATTAAATTCTCAAAAACAGATGATCTTGATAAAATGTTTGAAAACTTTGCAAGTTTTCCGGATGTAGAAAAGAAAGTAGAATTTCCTGAAGAAAAAAAGAAGGCAGAAACTGCTACAGCTAAAGAAGCAAAGAAGGTTAAGTAATGACATTCTTTCAACACCTTCCCTCTAGCGTCTTGCAGGCTGGGGCTATTTTTCTCTCGATTATTATCGAAGCCCTACCGTTTGTCCTAATCGGAAGTATCATTTCAGGGATTATTGAGGTCTATATCACCCCCGAGAGGGTCTACCGCTTTCTTCCCAAGAATAAATTTGGGCGGATCTTCTTTGGGACCTTTATCGGCTTTATCTTTCCTTCCTGTGAATGTGGAATTGTTCCCATTATCAATCGCTTTCTAGAAAAGAAAGTCCCAAGTTATACTGCTGTTCCCTTTCTGGTGACAGCACCGGTCATCAATCCCATCGTTCTCTTTGCTACCTACTCAGCCTTTGGGAATTCTGTCAAGATGGCCCTCTACCGAGCCCTTGGTTCCCTTTTGGTCGCAACGGTGCTAGGGATCTTTCTTGGTTTTATTCAGACAGATTCGATCCAAAAAGAACATCGTAAGGCTGTACATGAACATGATTTTAGGGACTTGAGCAAAGGCCAAAAGCTCTTTCAAGTCTTGGTGCAGGCGATTGATGAATTCTTTGATACGGGACGTTACCTGGTATTTGGTTGCCTCTTTGCCAGCCTCGTCCAAGTCTATGTCCCAACACGGATCCTCACTTCGATCAGTGCGACACCGGTTATTGCTATTCTCCTTCTCATGGTCTTGTCCTTTCTCCTCTCACTTTGTAGCGAGGCGGACGCCTTTGTTGGATCCTCTCTTCTCACGAGTTTTGGAGTAGCGCCTGTTCTTGCCTTTCTGGTGATTGGGCCTATGCTTGATGTCAAAAATCTCCTCATGATGAAAAATTATCTCAAAACCCGTTTTATCTGGCAATTTATCGGGATTGTGAGTGGAGTTGTGCTCCTTTATGCTTGGTTTGTGGGGGTAGTGCTATGATTCGTTTCTTGATATTAGCTGGCTATTTTGAGCTCACTATGTACCTGCAATTATCTGGTAAGCTCAATCAATACATCAACTTACACTATTCTTACTTGGCTTATATTTCCATGTTCTTGTCCTTTGTTTTAGCTCTTGTGCAGCTGATCATCTGGGTCAAGCAGATGAAGATCCACAGTCATCTCTCTAGCTTCTGGGCAAAAGTGGCGAGTATTTTCTTGCTCTGTATTCCTTTATTTGTCGGGCTATTTTTCCCTACAGTGACACTGGATTCCCAAACAGTCTCTGCCAAAGGCTACCACTTCCCGGTTGCTGCTGGTTCTTCCAAGGAAATCCAGCAGGACGAAGGAACAACTACCCAGTATCTCAAACCAGATACTAGTAGCTATTTTACCAAATCTGCCTATGAGTCAGAAATGAAGCAGGCGGCAAAGAAATATGTTGATAAAAAAGTGATCCAGGTGACCACTGAGAATTACATGGAAGTCATGGAAGTGATTTATGATTATCCTGACCAATTTGCAGGAAAGACGATCGAGCTGACCGGCTTTGTTTACAATGACCCCAATAACAAGAACAGCCAATTTCTCTTTCGCTTTGGGATCATCCACTGTATCGCAGATTCCGGAGTCTACGGTCTCTTAACGACGGGGGCTCCGCAGCATTTCGAAAACAATACCTGGATCCACGCTAAAGGAACCTTGTCCATTGAATACCACAAGCAGCTCAAGCAAAGCTTGCCTGTCCTTCACATTAGCGATTGCCAGACTATTACAAAACCGGATAATCCTTATGTCTACCGCGTATTCTGATGGAGCTTCCGTTGTAGATCCAAACATCTTATAACTGTTCAAGCTAGAATCCACATTGATTCTAGCTTTTTCTATGCCTTCCTCTCAAATCCTCTCATCCAGCGGAAAATATTCGGAACAACGATTCCATCAAAGAAATCTTGTAGATTTTATGGTAAAATATGGTTAATAAAATAGGAAATAGGTACTTAAATGTCTTCAAAAGTTATTGTAACCATTTTCGGGGCCAGTGGAGATTTAGCCAAGCGCAAACTCTACCCATCCCTTTTTAGACTCTATAAATCAGGAAATCTATCTGAAAACTTTGCGGTTATCGGAACAGCCCGCAGACCATGGAGCAAAGAATACTTTGAATCAGTCGTGGTAGAATCTATCACAGATCTGGCAGATAGCCCTCAACAAGCCCAAGAATTCGCTAGTCATTTCTACTACCAAAGCCACGATGTCAATGATACCGAACATTACATCGCCCTGCGCGAATTGCAAAATAGCTTGGATGAAAAATACCAAACAGAACACAACAAGGTCTTCTTCTTGTCCATGGCTCCTCAATTTTTTGGAACTATTGCCAAACACCTCAAATCAGAAGGGATTGTGGATGGGCAAGGCTTTGAGCGCTTGATCGTTGAAAAACCTTTCGGTACAGACCTAGAAACGGCTAGTCAGCTCAATAAGGAATTGGAAGAAACCTTTGATGAGGAACAAATTTTCCGAATTGACCACTACCTTGGAAAAGAAATGATCCAAAATATCTTTGCCATCCGTTTCGGTAATCTCATTTTTGACAACCTCTGGAACCGAGATTTTATTGACAATATCCAAATTACCTTTGCTGAACGCTTAGGAGTTGAAGAACGTGGTGGCTACTATGATCACTCGGGGGCCCTTCGGGACATGGTGCAAAACCATACCCTTCAGCTTTTGTCATTGCTTGCCATGGATAAACCAGCTACCTTTACTAAGGATGCGATTCGGGCAGAGAAGATTAAAGTTTTTGAGCAATTGCACAACCCAACAGAGGACGAACTAAAGAAATTCTTTATCCGTGGTCAATACCATTCAGGTACGATCGAAGGGAAAAAAGATATCTCTTATCGCAGCGAGCCCAATGTTGATCCTGAATCGACAACAGAGACCTACGCTTCTGGTGCGTTCTTTGTCGATAGCGATCGCTTCCGTGGGGTGCCTTTCTTCTTCCGCACTGGAAAACGCTTGACGCAAAAAGGAACCATGGTCAATGTGGTCTTCAAGCAAACCGACTCCATCTTTGGACATGGCTTGCAACCAAATGTCTTGACCATTTATATCCAACCAAACGAAGGTTTCTCATTGAGCATCAACGGAAAAGAGGTCGGAGAAAAATTCAGTATCGCACCGATTTCCTTTGACTATGAAACAGATGCGACTGCAACTGGAGCTTCCCCAGAGCCTTATGAAAAATTAATTTTTGACGTTTTGAACAATGACTCAACCAATTACAGCCACTGGCACGAAGTTCGTGCTTCATGGCAATTGATTGACCGAATCGAAAAACTATGGGCCGAAAATGGAGCACCACTCTATGAATACAAGTCTGGATCCATGGGACCAACTGCATCCGATGATCTCCTTGCAGAATACGGAGCCGAATGGGTTTGGAAACCTGAACCTAAGAATTAAGGAAAGCCACCTTCGGGTGGTTTTTTTGATAGCGCAAGGAAACAAAAAGACAAATTGTTCTTCCAACAATTTGTCTTTTTTATTCGACTTTAAATCAAGCCTTCCAAGAGACCTCTCATGAAGTTTTCTGAATGGAATGGTCCGATGTCATCAATCTTTTCTCCAAATCCAATCAACTTCACCGGGATGTCCAATTCTTCACGGATCGCAAGAACAACCCCACCTCGAGCCGTTCCATCGATCTTGGTTAATACAATCCCTGTCACAGGCGTTATTTTTGAAAATTCTTTAGCTTGCACCAAGGCATTTTGACCGGTTGAAGCATCCAGGGCCAGCAAGGTTTCATGCGGAGCATCAGGTACCACACGCTTGATAATCCGTCCGATTTTTTCAAGCTCCGCCATGAGGTTGTCCTTGTTTTGCAGACGACCCGCTGTATCAATCATCAGAACATCGATATTTTCAGCGATCGCACGCTCCATTCCATCGAAGACGACGCTAGCAGGATCTGATTTTTCAGGACCTGTTACAACTGGAACATCTACACGGCGTCCCCATTCTGCCAGTTGAGCCACTGCTCCTGCACGGAAAGTATCTGCTGCAACCAACATGACTTTCTTGCCTTCTTGTTTGTAGCGGTGGGCTAACTTCCCGATAGAGGTTGTTTTACCAACTCCGTTGACCCCAACAAAGAGCATGACCGTGAGACCATCTTGAAAACGAATGGCTTCATTAAATTGGCCATCCTTTTCATACAAGTCCACCAATTTTTCGATGATCACACGCTTGAGAGCATCTGGTTTTTTGGCATTTTCCAAACGGGCTTCATAGCGCAACTCTTCGGTTAAATTAGAGGCTACTTGAACCCCAACGTCACTCATGATCAAGAGTTCTTCCAATTCTTCAAAGAATTCTTCATCGACTGAACGGAAATTGGCAAAGAAGGCATTGAGACGTGCTCCAAATCCAGTTCGTGTCTTTTTCAAGCTACGATCATATTTTTCCTGAATGGTTTCTTGCTGAGGCTCAATCTCATCTGGAATTGGCTCTTCTGCCTCTTCAACAGTTCTTTCCTCAACGGTTGATGCGGCTTCTCCTTCAGGAAGTCTAGACTCGGCTTCTGCCACTTCTGAAGTTTCCTCCACTTGAGCAATCGCTTCTGATACTTCAAGTTCTGAAACCTCATCCTGAGCTTCTACTAGTTCTGGAGCCTTCTCTTCTGTCGTGCTCCCTTCCACTAGCTCAGCGTCAGATGATGGAGAGGCAATTGGTGACTCTTCTTCCATTTCTGAACCGTTAGCCCCATCTGCTTCCTCACCATCTTCAGTAACTTCCGCTTCAATTTTCACTTCTTCAAGAGGCTCAGTCTCCGTGTCATCAGCTAGTGGTGAAACTTCTTGAGGAATTGCTTCTGTTTGAGCAGGTTCAAAGGCAACTGGAGACTCCTCTACCGGTTCTTGAACTTCAGGAGTCTCTGAAGTTCCTATTTCTTCAACAAGAGGTTCCTCTGCCGGCTCTTCTTGAGCAACGGTTGAAACAGGTTGATGAGTGGCTGCAATTCGCGCTTTGAGCTCTTGGTAGTAAGCCTCCATATCAGCGATTTTTTGCTCTTCCTTGTCATTTTGGGTAGCCGTAGGCTCCTCTTTGACAGTTTCTTCAACCTCAGTACTTTCCGTCACTTCTTCCGAAGACGGAAGCACTTTTTCAGTTTCTTCTTTTTTTCCAAATAAACGATCAAATAATCCCATTTATTCACTCTCCTTTAGCACATAATTTTCAATCGCCCATGCGACAGCATCTTGGTCATTGGTAACAGGGGCCACCAGCGCTGCAACTTCCTTCACTGCTGGAATCGCATTGCCCATAGCAACCCCCAGTCCAGCCCACTGGATCATAGACAGGTCATTGGCTTCATCTCCACAGGCCATGACTTGATCAGCCTTAAGGCCCAAAATAGAAGCAAGTGCCTCTAAACCTGTCGCCTTGTGAACATTTTTAGGACACCATTCCAGCAACATTTCCCGAGATTTAAAAATTTCATAGTCTTGAAATAACTCCGGCTTGATCTGCTTGATCGCTGCATCTAAAAAGTCTTGATCGACGGCTGTCACACACTTGTTGTAGGAAATCGTGGATGGCAAGTCTTTAAAATCTGTTTCAATAAAGTTCAGGTAGGGATTGTAAAGGGAATAGAGAGACTTTCGATCTGCATGAATCTCATAAACCGTTCCCTCACTGATAGCATCCAGCGGAAGGCCGAGACGGGCTGTTTCATCATGAATGGTTGCGACATCTTCTGGTGCCAAGACAACTTTTGAGAGGATTTCTCCATTATTTCGCTGCACTAGACCACCGTTGAAGGTAATCGTATACTCTTCTTTGAGGCCTGCTGTTCCCAATTCTTCTAAAAGAAAATCCATGGCTTTCAAGGGGCGACCAGTGGTTAGAACCACCTTGACACCTTGAGCCTGCGCAGCAGCGAGGGCTGCTCTATTGCGAGGGGAGATCTTTTTTTCAGAATTGAGAAGGGTCCCATCTAAATCCAGCGCAATCAAGGAAATCTTACTCATACAATCTCCTCCATGTAGCGTAGGACAGAACCCGTCGCATGGTGGCCGATGACTTTTTCAGCAATGGCCAAAATTTCAGGACGTGCATTTTCTGGCGCTACAGGATGGCCCACGACTTGCATCATATGGAGGTCATTTAAGTTATCCCCGAAAGCCATCACCTGATCCATCGAGATCCCTAGTTTATCCGCTAAGGCGGTAATGGCCACTCCCTTATCGACATAATCGAGGACAATATCAATCGATTCAAAACCTGTCGTCATCGCTTTGACACCGGGGATGTTCTCAGTGACCCATTGCTCACCTTCAAGTACAAGAGCCGCATCAAAGTTGGTGGTTAATTTGAAAATTTCATCCTGAATATCTGCTAGGCTTTTCACTTTTTGAATGTTTTCATTGTAGTGCTGACTCAAGGCCAGATAGTCGGGATCTACTGTTTCTAAGACATAGCTTCCTTTTTTCCCAGTCAAAAGCAGTTTATTGGGGTCTGCATAAGGTGAGGATTTCAAAGCCTCAAAAACACCCAAATAAAAGTCTTTGGACATGGTCGCTTCGTAAAGATCTTCTCCATGAAATTCTACCACGCTACCATTTTCAGCAATGAAAATCATTTGATCTTCAAATCCTTTAAAGAGGGATTTGAGAGAAAGGAGGGCACGGCCACTTGCAGCAGCAAAATAGATGCCTTTTTCTTTGCAGCTTGCTAACACCTTGCGTAAAAGGTCTTGATCGTACTGATGTTGGTCATTTAGAAAGGTTCCATCCATATCCGTAGCGATCAATTTAATATCATTATTCTTCATTTTCTAAGTCTTTCAATTTTACTGAGACGATTTTAGAAACCCCAGATTCCTGCATGGTCACACCATAGATGGAATCTGCAGCTGACATGGTTCCCTTCCGGTGCGTCACGACAATAAATTGGCTTTCCTTATCAAAGCGGTTCAGATAATCTCCAAAGCGCTTGACATTGGCCTCATCTAGGGCAGCCTCTACCTCATCTAGAATGACAAATGGAATGGTCTTGACACGAATAATCGAGAACAGGAGAGCCAAGGCAGACAAGGCCTTTTCTCCACCACTCATGAGGTTTAAGGATTGGATTTTTTTACCAGGTGGCTGCACAGAAATCTCAACACCAGCTGTCAGAAGATCTGGCTCTGTCAGAATCAAATCAGCAGAACCCCCACCAAACATTTGACGGAAAGTGACTTTAAAGGATTCACGAATGGCTTCAAAAGTTGATTTAAAGCGTTCCTTGACCTCGTCATTCATGTCGTTGATGGTAGACAGAAGCATATTTTTCGCAGCCAAGACATCCTCACGCTGGCTGGAAAGGAAATCAAAGCGCCCCTTCACCTCGTCGTACTGCTCGATCGCATCCACATTGACTGGACCAAGTGCCTTAATATCTTTTTCGATGCTCTTGAGCTGGTTTTCAGCTGCTGCAAGATTTTCAACAGGTTTGGCCTGTTCTTTGGCTTGGTCAAAGCTTTGCATGAATTCATCGGTAATTTGCGTTAAGAGTTTGTTCAAACGATCCGCATGCTTTTCACGTGTCGCTTCAGCCTTGGCTTGTTGACGAATCCACTCTTCGTTTTTCTTGCGAGCTTGTTCCATCTGTTCTGCCACATCTTCGGCCTGGCCTTCCAAATCATCTAGCTCAAAGCGTTTCCGAATGACCCCTTGTTCCAAGTCCGTTTTCTTGGCTTGGGCCTGTGCCAATTGATTGGCTAGCTGCTCCACATCTACTGTTTGAACTTGGGCATCGCCTTGTTCAATCAGCAATTGCAACTGATGCTCTTCTACTTCCAACTGGGAGATCGTTTCTTCCAAGCGACGAGCATCTGTTTGCTCGTAGCTTTGTTGGCTCAACCATTCCGTCTGTTGAAGTCGCAATTCTGCCAATTGCTCTTGCAGGTTTTGTACCTTTTGTTGCAGAACATCTTTATCCGACTTCATGGTTTCAATATCGCGGTTCAAGTTTTCTTTTTGAAGCTCAATTTCTGCCAATTGCTCGGTAAGGGACTCCAGCTCTTCTTGAAGAGACTGGGTCGCATCTGTTGCCAATTCTGACTTCAAAGCTTCTAAGAGTTCCTGAATTTCTTTCAGTTGCTCTTGGCTTTGTTGGTAGGCCAATTGGGCCCGCTGTTGCTCCAGACGCGCTTGCTCACCTTGGCTTTGAATAGAGGCCAGGTATTCTTGCGCCTGCTTGAGCAGATTGTCCTTGGTCTCGACCTCCTGCTCTGCTTCTCTCAAACGAGCATCCAGAGCTTGCATTTCCTGCTTCAAACTATCCAATTCTGGTTTGACAAAGACCGTATTTTGGGAACGATTGGCACCACCGGCATATGATCCTCCGGTCCGCAATTCAGTCCCATCCAAGGTCACCATCCGAACTTGATAGTTGACTTTACGGGCCGCCTCACGCGCATGCTCCGTCGTATCAAAGATGGCCGTTACGCCAAGCAGGTTTTGGAAAATCTGTTCAAAACGATGCTCATAGGTCACTAAGTCACTCGCAATTCCTAGAAATCCTGCACTGGCTTGAATCAATTCTAGATTCCGAGGGGATAGTTGACGAGCTTTGATCGTCGTGAGCGGAAGGAAAGTTGCCCGTCCCAAGCGATTGCGTTTCAAGAAATCGATCGCTCGCGTTGCAGCCTTTTCATCTTCGACAATGATCTGTTGGCTGCTAGCTCCCAGAGCAATTTCAAGCGCCGTCTGGTAGTCTTTTGAGAAACTCAAATTCTCACTAACAGCCCCACAGATGCCTCCTAACCGTTCTGCTTCTTGCAAAACGCTCTTGACGCCTGCATAGAAGTTACTATGGTTCTTCTGAATAGCTTCCAAGCTATTGATCCGCGCCCGCTTATTCTTGCTCTCATCCATCAAGTCAAACATGGCCGCTTGAGCCTCTTGGTAGGCAGCTTTGGCCTGCTCCACTTTTACCAATTGCTCTTGGTATTCTGCTAATAGGCCTTTGACCGTCGCTTGTGCCTGATCCAACTCCTCTAATTGTCGGACTTCTTTTTCCTTGGCAGTTTCAAAGTTTGTTTGTGCTTTGGTCAAATCCTCTTGACGATGGCTTGATTCTTGCAGGAGTGCTTGGATCCGGCTCTCAATGGCTGTCCGCTCATTCGATTTTTCAGCCTCCGTCTGCAAGAGCGCGACATACTGCTCGCGTAGATGCTCAATGACTTGTTCCGGATCTTCTTCGTAGTTGGCTAATTCTTTTTCCAACTCTTCTTGTTGCTGACGGTTCTCTGTCAGCCTTTGTTGAAGCACAGCTAACGTCTCTTGTTTTTGAGCCAGCTCTTGTTTCGCTTCTTCCAGACGGGCCAAAACAGCATCCAGCCGCTCAAGATTTTCCCTGCGACTATGGGCTGCTTGACTCGATTGCAACTTAGCTACTTCGATTTGCTTTTCTAAATCACTGATCAAACGAGTGACCTCAAGCAAGCTGGCCTGGTCCTCAGCTAAGCTCTCATCCAACTGATGACGGGCTTTCTTGATACGTACATTGTCTTCTTCTAAGACCTGACGACGTTGGTAATAAGAGGCCAACTTTTCTTGAATGGCCTTTTCTTCTTGATCAGCCTTTTCGTAGAGCTCTTTTGTCAAATCAACTTGAGCGACCAAAACATCCAGCAAGAGAACCTGCCGTTCTTGATCTAATTTCAAGAAACGGCGAGCGACAGTCGCTTGCTTTTCAAGAGGTTGGATCTGTCCTTCTAATTCATAGAGGATGTCCTCCAGACGGTCCAAATTCTCCTGGGTTTGGTTGAGTTTGGTCTCGGTTTCCTTACGCCGCGTCTTAAATTTCAAGACACCAGCAGCTTCTTCAAAGATAGCCCGGCGTTCTTCCGGTTTGGAGTTAAAGATCTCCTCTACCCGTCCTTGGGAGATAATAGAGAAGGAATCACGTCCCAATCCCGTATCCATGAACAGATCATGCACATCTCTGAGACGTACTTTCTTGCCGTCGATCTTGTACTCGCTGTCTCCTGAACGATAAATATGCCGTTCGACACGAATTTCTTTCCCCGCTTGTTGGATAAAACCATCCTGGTTATCTAAGACAACCGTGACACAAGCATAATTCAGCGGTTTACGCGATTCTGTCCCTGCAAAGATGACATCGGGCATCTTGCCCCCACGTAGACTCTTGACACTGGATTCCCCCAAGGCCCACCGTAGGCTCTCTGTGATATTTGATTTTCCAGATCCATTAGGCCCTACAACGGCAGTAACCCCTTTGTCAAATACGACCTTAGTCTTATCTGCAAAGGATTTGAAGCCTTGGATTTCAATCTCTTTTAGATACATGAGCCATCATTCCTCGTTTCAACTGCATTGCGGGCTGCTTCCTGTTCCGCTAATTTCTTGGAGCGACCATGACCGTGTCCTAGGGTTTTGCCGTTCACGAACACTTCCACTTCAAACTCTTTTGCATGAGCAGGACCGGACTCGCTGACCACTTGGTACTGGATCTCCACATCCCCATGAACCTGCAACAGTTCTTGCAGGCGGGTCTTGTAGTCAATGACTTGAGAAAATTGACCCGTCTCAACCTTAGGAATCATGACCTGATAGATGAAGCGTTTGACCGCTTCCACACCTTGATCTAAGAGCAAGGCACCTAAAAAGGCTTCAAACAAATCGCCAAGAATCGTATCACGGTCCCGACCACCTGATTTTTCCTCGCCTTTGCCTAGTTTGATATAACGGTCAAATTGGCAATCCCGAGAAAAACCAGCCAAACTTTCTTCACGGACAATCATGGAACGGAATTTAGACAAATCTCCCTCCGGTCTGTTGGGGTGTTCCTTATACAAATATTCGGAAATAACTAATTGAAGAACAGCGTCTCCTAAAAATTCCAAACGTTCGTTATGTGAAATTTTTAAGAGGCGGTGCTCATTGGCATAAGACGTGTGTGTAAAAGCTGTATCTAATAAACTGCTATCTGAAAAAACGATCTGAAACCGTTCCGATAACAGGGCTTGTAATTTCTCCATAGGAAGCCTACTTTCTAATAAATTCATACCTTTAAGTATACCAAAAATTTATAATGAATGCTATCAGATATCAGTTTGGTACAGTTAGATATTGATTAAAATAATTGAATACCGCGTTTGTAAATTTACTTCATGAACTATAATTATCTTCAACATACGCAATTCTAAATCTTATTAAACTAACACCCATTTCTCTTGGTAGATTTTATTTCTTCACTTCCTTATTATTTCATTCCCTATTGTTATTTGTTATAATTAAAACAGAAACGTTTAGGATTGAAACAATAAGGAGAATTACTATGAAAATAGGAGTTAGAAAACCTAGTCTTTCAAAAAGTCTAAAAGCTCGTACAACATCTAAATTAAAGAGACAGGTCAAACGAGCAGTTATACCAACTTACGGCCAAAAAGGGACAGGCCTTATTAAAAATCCTAAGCGTGCTATCTACAACAAAATTTACAATCAAACTACTGTCGATGCTTTAGGAAGCATAAAAAAAGGAAAATCACAGAAACAAAATCAAGCGATTAACACACTGGTTGATAAAAAAATCCACCCTGCATCTTCGTGGTACTTTCCAGTGGGGTTGCTTGCGTTTTGCACCTTGTTGTATTTCGTCATAAACCCAACAATTGGATTTATTCTTTTGTGTTTGACTATTATTTTATATATTGTAAACATCAAAAATAATCCTTTTAAAACCAAAAAAGATATCCAAGAAGCCTTGGACGAAATTCAGAAATCTGAAGAATTAACCTCGAAATAGAGAGGTTATGAACAATGATGGTTGGATCCTTGAACATGAATAAGTGATATTGTTAATGAAAGGATAATAAATGGGTTTTATAAAGAAGATGTTTGATCATTTCAAACAAACTGCTACTGCTACTGAAATTAATAAGATAAAACGTGAAGATGATACGCTACAAATTGGTGATATAGTTCTTTTGTATTGGATCGATACAAACAATGGGGATTTTTTCCCATCATATTTTGAACAGGAATATAAAATCAACCCTCAACTTCATAGAAATAAATTAATCCGACTAGGATTGCTGACATTTCAAAAATCAGAAAAAAGTTTATCGAAACTTAAAGTTGCAGAGCTAAAAGAGATTTTAAAAGTTAAGTCTTTGTCAGTTAGTGGTAAAAAATATGACCTCATACAAAGAATTATGAATAATTTTGATCTGCTAGAAGATAGTATCCCATCATCGATTTGTACCACGAATACAGGGCAACAGATTTTAATTAATTACGAAGGTCTTATTAGAGCACACAAAGATCCATATATATCAGCATTTGAATATATGGAATACTCTGAAAATGACTCTTACCTTTCATATGACATTATTAAAATTAAAATTTTGAACGACCGGATCAATAACAATATCAACTCTAAATTATTTGGCCTTGTTAGAAATGACTGCCATGCTTTTGGTTGCTTCTTTCTAGATAAGAAAGATTATAAGTTAGCATTAAAATATTTTATCGAAACAATGTTATTTGATTGTTCTGGGCTTAGTAATAGTTATGAGTATATACAAGGTCCTGTTTATATACCACCTATGACTAATAGTTATGTTGTTACAACTATCCGCAATATCGCAGAAGAGTGCGACTTAGATGATTATAATTCCGCATTTGAACTTGCAAAAAAAGAAATCAAAAGCTTGAAGAAAAAAATGTTTCTTACAAAAGGAGACTTTAGTTTTATTAAAAGTAACCTTCTGACAGAAGACCTTTTCGTAATAGAAGAATATCTTAAAAAATACAGTGAATTCGCCCTTTAATTCTTAATAGACAGCTGGCATTCATCAATAAACATTGATTTCGGCGGTCCTTAAAATGTAAATAGGAATTAAAAGAGGAGGTTCATTGTGCTCATTTTTGGTGATTATGTATTTGTAAAATTGACAGTAGAATTTCCAAGTGAAACAGTTGGAGTGTTTGACTACGAGGGAGAAGCCTATATCAAACAACTGTTAATAGAAAAAGATAAGGCATATCTAAGAAGCTTTAACAATAAATACAAAGATACACCGATTGATTCAAACAGTGATTTTAGGATCATTGGTAAAGTTGTGGATGTGTACAGGGAAGAAAAATAAAAACCATCGCAGACGAAACGATGGTAATTATATAAACAGCAAAGAGGATTAATAATGTCTCATAAAAATCAATTTGAAATCTATCAATTTAACAATCGTGCAAAATATTGGCTTGTCCGAGCTGATGGTGGAAAGTACTATGACGACTTTAAGTACAATCATTTTATCTCTATTCATCACAATCAAGTCACATTAGCAGATCTTCAAACAACAAATTTGCTTTTAACAGCAGAAAAAACAATAGAACACTATAAGCAGCAAATTACGAACGTGTATCATGATGAAGAACTTTCAAAACACCAAATCACGTTTACTGCTAAACGGCTCTACAGTTTTGTGGAAGATATGAGTATCGGGGATTATGTTATCGTTCCATCATTTAAGTCGAATTATTTCTTAATTGGACAGATTACAAGTGACGTTTATGAAAAAGATATAGCAGATGAAAAACTAACTTTAAACCACGGTTATGAGAAATCTACAGATATCAAACGTAGAAATGTAAACTGGATTAACGAGGTTCCTCGTAGTAAAGTAAACTCCAAATTTTTATATAGTACACTGACCGTCCATCACACTATCTTTAATATTACTGATCTATCTAAATATATTGATGGTCTAATATCGCCACTCTACTTTAAAGATGGGAAATTACACCTTTGGTTGAGGGTTAACACCAAGGATCCTATCACATCAAGTATGTGGAAAAATCTATATTCTATCATCGATAAGTATAAAAACTCTGAAATTGATGAAGAAATTATTGCTACATCAAACGTAGAGAGCCCCGGAATAATAACTTTGCAATCGATCGGCCAATTCATATCAGACAATCATTGGATGCTGAACTCAGGTTTAATTGGACTAGGTCTCTTGTTTGGAGATATTGATATCATGGGTATTAAAGTAAAGGGACTCCTTCCTTACTTACACCAAAGAAAAACAGCCAGTTTGGAAGAACGCAAATTGGCTGTAGAAGTTGAGACAATGGAAAAAGATTCCGAATTGAAAGATATACAACGAGAAATAGAAAAAGAGAAAGCCCGTCAAGAATTGGAATCTTTAAGAGAGGTAAGGGCTTTTGATATCAGCGTCGACTCACCTAGTGTTTCTTACGAAAACGAATTCCAAATGCAAACAGATTCCAATGGGAATCAGGATGAGGGATAATTTTTATCACTAAAATAAAAATCAAAAAAGTAATTAAAATTATACGCTTGTCTAAAAAGAAAAAAATGAGAGAAAAAAAGGAAAACAACAATAGATATCCCAAAAGGATTTGAATGATTTTCATATTGATTCCTCCCCTTTATTTTAATTCGATTTTAACAAAATCAAGTTGATTAGTAAAGGAATATGACAAAATAAAAGATAGGCTTTTTTCTTGACCTTCCCTTTATTTAGGGTTAGAATTATATCATAAGGTCGCTTGACGACAAAATATATGATGCTATCCTGAGAGGACAATTCTAGCCTTACTCTTATGAGTAGGGCTCTTATTTTTTAAAAATCTCCACACCGCCGACAAAAGCAAGTTGAATATAAAACAAAAAAACCGCCCCGAAAAATGGGACGCTAGATAGGAAAGATATTATATATTATAGTATAATATCGAGTTAATATTATGACTAAAAAATATTTAACCAAAGACGGAGAAACTCGCTATATGCTCCAAGCATATTTTGGAGTAGACCCGTTTACTGGCAAGCAAAAACGCACGACCCGTAGAGGTTTTAAAACGCAAAAGGACGCAAAGAAAGCAGAACGTGAGCTACTGCTATCAATCGAAGAAAATGGATTTACAGATCACTCCAGCAAACCGATATTTAAAGAGATGGCTGATCTCTGGTTGGAAAGCTATGAAACAACTGTAAAGCCTACGACATACCAAAATACAAAGAATTATCTCAACGCTATCATAGAGCATCATTTTAAGGATATTCGAATAGAGAGCGTGTCCGTGGCTATGATGCAAAAGATCGTAATTGAATTAAGCAAGAAATACGTGACTTACTTAAACTATCTGTCGATCATTAACAGGATATTTAAGTACGCTGTGCATCTCGATATTATCTAGACCAATCCAGTTGATAGGATCATACGACCAAAGCAGCAGAAACCAAGGAAAGAAAAAGTAGCATTAACCAAAAAAGAATTAAACAAATTTCTCACGCTATCAAAGAAAGATGCACGGCCTATATTATATACTGCATGGCATACACTGGCCTATACTGGATTAAGACGAGGGGAATTGCTGGGCCTTGAATGGTCTGATATTGATTTTAAAAACAAGACGATATCAGTCAGCAAGACACTTTTCACAATCAATGGGAAGTTGTCTACTCAGTCGCCAAAAACCAAACGTAGCGCACGTACGATCTCACTAGATGATAGTACGGTACAGATACTCAAAGAATGGAAATTAGAACAGAAGAAACTATTTTTTAAACATGGTATCAAGTCTAAAAATATCATCATCACGAATACCAAGGGCAACTACTTCGACTTTGCCCACTTTCGGGACGAACTGCGATGTTTCCTTGGTAAGCACAAACTGAAACAATTCAGCGTGCATAGTCTGAGACACACGCACGCAAGTCTACTCTTTGAAGCTGGCATAGAACCTAAAACAATATCAGATAGATTAGGTCACTCAAATATCCAAACAACACTAGATATGTACACACACTTAAATGATAAACAGCGGTCAGATGTTGCAGATCTCTTATTAAAATTCCTTGAAGCGTAGTCAAAAACGTAGTCAATGCACGAAAATCCTTGATACACAAGGGTTTTTCCTTTTATAGCAAAAAAGAAGCACGAACGCACTTCTTTTCCTAGTTCTAGGGCCTGATTTCTCCAATTTTAATCAGGATTTTCTTCTGTTGGATTTTCAGGCTTATTAGGGATCACTTTTAAGAGATAATAGGTGATAAAAATCGTCAAAGCCCCTAGAGCAAGCTTCACCCAAATAATCGGTGCCAGATAGATCGAAATCCCCATCAGAATGTAGATCTGAAGAGGATCCATTTCTTCCGTTCTTTGACAATCGATTTGGTCTCTCGGTAATCCGCTACATAGGTTTGATAAAGCTTGGTTTGGTAGAGCCAAGTTTCAAAGCGTTTGGAACTTTTAGCAAAGCAGGCCATCGATAGCAATAAAAAGGGAGTCGTCGGTAAAATCGGCAAAGGAATCCCAATAATTCCTAATCCCAAAGACACAAAACCAATCGTAAGATAAACAAGGCGCATTTACTTCTCCTTTGTATGTTTCTTTTTTCGTAATCACTCTACAGCGTTCACATCTGACATTTGAAGCTTCATCTTAGATGGGTCTGACATTCCATCGACAATCTTCATTTGCTCCTCGTTCAATGGCAACAATATCATAGTTGCTGTATGAGAGGGTAATTCACCACTATCTTTGATGAAATAGCTAACCTTTTGATTCTCAAAAATAGTCTTGCTATCATAAGACCACGTAATTGAAAAATTTAAATCTTTCTTGATATCTACATCTGTCTTATTGACCAGCATGAGTGCAGCTCTTCCTTCAGAAATAGCTCCCGTGAAGTAGAGCGCCATATTACCTTCACTTCCGAGTTCAGGATGGTCCTTGACCAATTTTTTTCCTAACTCAATTAGCTCAGATGTTTTACCTTCATACTGAGGTGCTACTACAAATTTCAAACCTTTTTCTTCTTTAGAAGACTCTGATACTTTTGTTTCCTTCATCGTTTGATTGGAAGTTGACTCTTTCGTATCTTGCTTAGACTGACTACAAGCAGTTAAAGCAACCAAACTAGCCAGTAATAACATCATTTTTTTCATTTATTATCTCTCCTCTACTCTCGTGACTCTCACTCAGAATTCATTCTTTCCTATCATACACGAATTTTGGGTAAAGAGCAAATTCATTACTAGATATAGATTTCCTCAAATAGACATATAAAAAACCACCCGAAGGTGGTTTTCTATCTTATATCTTCGTCAAAGGGGTCGCGGTATCTGGCGAGGTATCTAGCACCTCAAAATCATGGCCGACAGCTAGATCTGCTCGAGCCAGTTGATTCTCCATGGTCATATGAGCCAATTCTTTGATATTGTTCTCTTTTGACAAATGTCCCAGATAAATCTTCTTGGTACGATTTCCCAAGGTTCGGATCATGGCATCTGCACCGTCTTCGTTAGAAAGGTGGCCTAGGTCTGACAAGATCCGCTGCTTCAAGCGCCAAGCATACGAACCTGCTCGAAGGATCTCTACATCATGGTTGGACTCAATCAGATAGCCATCAGCATCTGCGACGATTCCTGCCAAGCGATCACTCACATAGCCCGTATCCGTCAGCATGACGAAGCTCTTGCCATCCTTCATAAAGCGATAGAATTGAGGGGCTGCAGCATCGTGACTGACCCCAAAACTTTCGATATCGATATCGCCAAATGTCTTGGTCTTCCCCATTTCAAAGATGTGCTTTTGAGCATCATCAACCTTGCCTAGATACTTGGTGCCTTCCATAGCCTTCCAAGTTGCTTCATTAGCATATAGATCCATGCCATATTTCCGCGCTAAAACACCCACACCATGGATATGGTCTGAGTGTTCGTGCGTAATCAAAATGGCATCTAAGTCTTCTGGTTTGCGATCAATTTCAGCCAATAGTCCCGTAATCTTTTTCCCTGATAGGCCTGCATCAATAAGCAGTTTTTTCTTTGGCGTCTCAAGGTAGAAAGAATTCCCACTAGAACCTGAAGCTAAAATACTATACTTAAATCCCTCTTCTGTCATTGACTCCTTATTCTTCCTCTTCTGTATCCCAGTCGTCTTTAATAGCATCTTTGTCGTACGGCAAGACAATGGTAAAAGTAGATCCCTTGCCATATTCACTCTTGGCCCAAATAAAGCCCTTGTGTTGCTTAACGATCTCCTTAGCAATGGCTAAGCCTAGACCAGTCCCACCTTGGGCCCGGCTACGCGCCTTATCCACTCGGTAAAAGCGATCAAAAATGCGTGGCAAGTCTTTCTTGGGAATTCCCAAGCCCTCATCTGAAATGGAAATAATCAACTGGGCATCCGTCGTTTTCATCCCTACCTTGATTTTTCCACCATCAGGTGAGTACTTGATGGCATTGTTCAAGATATTGTCGATCACCTGGGTCATTTTATCCGTATCAATTTCAACCCAGATCGGGGTGATCGGGTATTCCCGGATCAGTTCATACTTCTTGGTATCTTCTTGCGATTGACTCTTGATCTTATCAAACCGGTTCAAAATAAAGGTGATAAAGGCCGTAAAGTTGGTCAACTCGATGTCCAACTGACTGGTTTCATTATCGATTCGTGACAAGCTTAATAGATCTGTGACCATGCGCATCATGCGGTTGGTTTCATTGAGTGAAACTTTGACAAAATCTGGTGCTACTGGCTCTGACAAAGCGCCATCGTCCAGGGCTTCCAGATAGGATTTCACACTGGTCAAAGGTGTCCGTAATTCATGACTCACATTGGAGACAAAGAGGCGACGTTCCCGCTCTTCCTTGTCCTGCTCCGTCGTATCATGCAAGACAGCTACTAGACCAGAGATAAAACCTGACTCGCGACGAATCAAGGCAAAGCGCACACGAAGACTTAAGTATTCCCCATTTTCATCCTGGGAATCGATGGTCAACTCTGGTACTTCTGTAATCAAGCTGCGCAGATCATACTCGTCTCCAAGCGAAAGCAAATCCAGAATACTGGTATTGAGCACCTCATCTGGATTGACATTCAATTGCTTGGCGGCCATTTCATTGACCATGATGATCTGACCACGTCTATTGGTCGCAAGCACCCCATCTGTCATGTAAGAAAGGATACTGGTCAAACGCTTGGTTTCTTGTTCCAAGTTTTCATGCGTCAGGCGAATAACCTCAGACAGATCATTGATACTATTGGTCATATCTGTCAGTTCTGGACTCCCTTGCATGTCGACCACTTCAGAATAGTCCCCTGCAATCAGATCCTTAATTTTGGCGTTTAATTGTCTGAGCTTAATATTGTCCCTACGGTTTTCTAACAAAAGCAAGGCTACCACAATGATAAACCCAACCGTAATCAGAACAAAGACAAAGTTCGACGACATTACAAATTGTTTTAGTTGATCAATCATTGTTTCTCATATAATATCCAACACCACGACGGGTCAAGATATATTCTGGACGTCCCGGTGTGTCCTCGATTTTTTCACGCAAACGACGAACCGTCACGTCTACTGTCCGAACATCACCAAAGTAATCATAGCCCCACACCGTCTCAAGAAGGTGCTCACGGGTCATCACTTGACCGACATGGGTCGCAAGGTGATAGAGCAATTCAAATTCGCGATGGGTCAAGTCCAATTCTTTGTTGCCTTTTTGAACCAAGAAAGCATCTGGAAGAATGTGAAGATCACCAATGACAATTTCCGTATCGGCCTCATTTTCAAGCTGAGGATCAGCCGCAAACTCAGAACGACGCAACAAGGCTTTCACACGCGCTTGCAATTCCCGATTCGAGAAGGGTTTGGTGACATAGTCATCCGCCCCGATTTCAAGCCCAATGACCTTATCAAATTCCGTATCCTTAGCAGATAGGACAATGATCGGCACATTGCTAGTCTTACGAATCGTCCGCGCCACTTCCAAGCCATCAATCTCTGGCAACATCAAATCTAGAATAATGATATCCGGATTTTCAGCCGCAAAGACCTCTAAAGCTTCCCGACCATCAAAGGCTGTCAATACCTCATAGCCTTCTTTTGCCATGTTAAATTTGATAATATCTGAAATTGGTTTTTCATCATCAACTACTAATATTTTTTTCATCTTACATACCCGTTTCTAATGCTACTTTTCCTTATCAATCTCTATCTTCTTATTATATCAAACTTATGAAGAAATGTGGAGTCTCAATTGCTGGACTTTCCAATAAGACAAAGCAAAAAGACTGAGATCGTTACATCTCAATCTTTTTATTTTTTCATTATTTCTCAACACGTGATTTGTTGGCGATATCAGCTAGGATTCCTGCTACATACTCATCATGTTTAAACATTAAAACGGTATCTACTTTCAGAGGAGATATCGTTTTTCTTCTTCGGATAAGGATACAAAAATTTCTGCCTTCACTATCTTTTAAATTAATTGATTTCTTCAGAGAAAGACTGTAAAATTTTTGATATAATGTCAAGGATGGACTGATGGATAGTTAAAAGATAATGTTCAAAAAAATCATAGGTAAGAATTAAAAACATGTCAGTTTGGACAGAAGGCTCTCTACCATCATCCATGCAGAAACAAGATTATATGAAATAAAAGGAGTAACCAATGTCCGGAAACTATTCAACACGTGAATTCCGCGAGAAACTATATGATGACCTTCATGTTCGATTAAGAGATACACTGATTTTGATGTGTTCGATTTTTATTGCCTCTATAGGTCTAAATATGAATTCAACAGCTGTCATTATTGGAGCCATGCTGATTTCCCCTCTTATGACACCGATTATTGGACTGGGGTTTGGTTTAGCTATTTTTGATACGCGTTTAATCAAGCAATCTCTACAGGTTTTATTTACTCAAGTATTGGTCAGTTTGCTTGTCTCGACTCTATATTTCTGGATTTCTCCCTTATCTTATGCAAGTAGCGAATTGATTGCACGAACCTCTCCAACCATTTGGGATGTTCTCATTGCTATTGCGGGTGGGATAGCAGGTGTCATTGGTTCAAGAAAAAAAGAAGCAAACAATATCGTGCCAGGAGTAGCCATTGCAACAGCTCTGATGCCACCTATCTGCACTGCAGGCTATGGTTTAGCTAATGGAAATGTACGATTTTTATTTGGGGCTCTCTATCTTTTCTTGATCAACTGTGTTTTTATCATGCTAATCAATATTGTTGGAACAAGAATTATGATGAGACAATCTCCCTTAAGTTCATTTAAAGAGCTAAACATGAAAATGAGAATTGGGTTGATCTCCTTGATTGTATTATTGGTTCTTCCAGCCAGCTATTCAGCAGTCACTCTGACGATGGATCAAGCACGAAAAGAAGGGATCAAACAGTTTGTAGGAAAAGAGTTCGCCAATCATACAATCATTAATCAAGTCTACAAGTCAAGTAGCAATGAATTGGTCTTGACGATTGTTGGAGATCCGATTTCAGAAGAAGAATTAGAAACCATTCGCCAAAAACAAGACTCTTACGGTATTCAATCTGTTCAATTGAAGGTCAATCAAGTCCATAATTCGACAAAATTAGATAGTGAGACGACCAAGGAATTTTACGAAAACATTGACAAGTATATCGATCAAAAACTCTCTGAAAAAGATTCACAAAACGATCTCGTAAAAGAAAATGAAGCAGACAAGGACTGAGGATAGTCAACTTATCTAACTCATGGAAGCAAATCTTGGGAGGATATCCTATATCCAAAAGTTAATGGATAGAAAGGATTGTTGATGAGGATACTATTTGTAGTGGTTTGACCAATCACTACTAGCTCAGGTTAAACAAAATAGAAAAGCAACAACTGAAATAGTTGTTGCTTTTTCTTACTGAAAAATGTTTCTCAGACTGTGATCGTTTTATTTCTCAACACGAGATTTATTTGCAATATCTGCAAGAATCAATTCTACAAATGCATCTACCGGCATGGTTTCTGTTTCTTTTTGACCATAACGGCGAACGTTTACAGCCTGCTCTTCCATTTCCTTGTCACCAACGATTAATTGGTAAGGAATTTTTTGAGTTTGAGAAGCACGAATCTTGAACTGCATTTTCTCATTGCGTTCATCCACATCGGCACGAACACCGCGATCACGAAGTTTCTTAGCCACTTCCCAAGCGTAGTCCACGTGTTTTTCGTTCGATACTGGGATAAGGGTTACTTGGTGTGGCGCAAGCCAGGTTGGGAAAGCTCCCTTGTAGTTTTCAATCAAGATCGCAGTAAAGCGTTCCATGGTTGAGATAACCCCACGGTGGATCATAACAGGACGGTGTTCTTCCCCGTCTGCTCCAATGTAATGAAGATCAAAGCGTTCTGGAAGCAAGAAGTCCAATTGGATAGTTGAAAGAGTTTCTTCTTTACCAAGAGCTGTTTTCACTTGGATATCCAATTTTGGTCCGTAGAAGGCTGCTTCCCCTTCAGCTTCATAGTACTCAACACCCATATCATCAACGGCTGCTTTCAACATACGTTGAGCATTTTCCCACATTTCATCGTTGTCAAAGTATTTGTGTTTGTCTTCAGGATCACGGTAAGACAAGCGGAAACGATAATCTGTCAAGTTAAAATCTTCATACACATCGATGATCAATTGAAGGATCTTCTTGAATTCTTCCTCGATTTGTTCTGGAGCCACAAAGGTATGACCATCATTCAGAGACATTTCACGCACACGTTGAAGTCCTGTAAGGGCACCAGATTTTTCATAACGGTGCATCATACCGATTTCAGCGATACGGATTGGCAATTCGCGGTAAGAGTGCACATGGTGTTTGTAAACTTCGATGTGGTGAGGACAGTTCATTGGACGAAGAACAAACTCTTCTCCATCCCCCATATCCATTGGTGGGAACATGTCTTCACGGTAGTGATCCCAGTGACCTGAAGTCTTATAAAGTTCTACAGAAGCAATTGGTGGAGTGTAGACGTGTTGGTAGCCTGCTGCGACTTCTTTATCAACGATATAGCGTTCCAACTCACGACGGATCGTCGCACCATTTGGCAACCAGAATGGAAGACCTTGACCAACTTCTTGAGAAATCATGAACAAATCAAGCTCTTTCCCAAGTTTACGGTGGTCACGCTCTTTAGCTTCTTCACGCATTTGAAGGTAGTTCTTCAAGTCTTTCTTGTCGAACCAAGCAGTACCGTAAATCCGTTGCATCATAGCGTTATCGCTATTTCCACGCCAGTAAGCACCTGCCACATTCAAAAGGTGGAAGATTTGGATGCGGCCTGTTGATGGAACGTGTGGGCCACGGCAAAGGTCCACGTATTCACCTTGACGGTAGATCGTCAAACCACCTTCGTCTTCAGAGTGTTCTTCGATCAATTCCAATTTGTATGGATCATTTTTGAAGATTTCGCGCGCTTCATCTTTGGTCACTTCTTCACGAATAGATGGGAAGTTTTCTTTAACAATTTTCTTCATTTCTTCTTCGATACGAGGAAGGTCTTCGTTAGAAATTTGACCAGCTTGGTTGTCTGTATCGTAGTAGAAACCATCTTCGATCGCTGGACCGACACCCAAGTGGATATCTGGGAAGAGGCGACGAGCTGCTTGAGCGAACAAGTGAGCCGCTGAGTGACGCAAGATTGGAAGAGCATCTTCGTGATCAGGTGTCACGATTTCAATGCTTCCGTCTTCGGTAATCGCACGAGTTGTGTCAATCAATTTGCCGTTGAATTTACCAGCAAGAGCTTTTTTAGCTAGGGAATTGCTGATGGATTGTGCAATTTCAAAAGTTGTAACGCCAGATTCGAATTCACGAACAGCGCCATCTGGGAAAGTAATTTGAATCATGATTTTCTCCTTAAATTAATTTCGTAAGTAATGTTTGGGAAGAGGTGTCTTCAAGCAGAAGATGAACACAAAAAAGCGACATCCAAAAAGGACGTCGCAACGTGGTTCCACCTTCATTTATGTTCCTCAAAAAAGAGGGACACCTCTGATTGGCTCTAACGTAGCCACCGTTTTATGTTTGCATAAAAAGAATACGAGTAGTCCCAAACCTATCCTCTACGCGATTTCCAGCTCCACGCGCTCTCTATTAGATTTCCTAGATTTGATATGTCTCTTTCAGTTATTATAGCACGATTGAAAAATTTTGCAAGAAAAAGTTTTATTTTCAATCAAAGAAATGCGTAATTTTACGGATTTTCTTCACCTGTTTGACAGACGCCTTCATTATCTTCACAGATCCATTAACCGGAAGAGCAATCACCTTGGTCGGGATTTTCACAATGGTCTTGGACATCCGTTTAACCCGACTTTGCTCTGGGTTCAAGTCATTTGAGAAGTCTTTAGAGATGATTTTATCCAAATAAAATTCATAGACTCGACGGCCGAAGGTTGCTGCAGAAATATCATCGATCTTTTCTGCCCACTTGGTCTCGTCGATTGCAGGCATCTCGTCAAGCGCTTCAAGAATCGCTTGGGCCAGATCGCTCTCCTCATAAAAGAGTTTCCCAAACATAGGGTCATCAATCACATGATCGAGATAAGGATTGCCATGAGCGATGATCGGGGTACCACTCGCAATACTCTCTAGATAGGTCAGACCTTGCGTCTCACTCGTTGAAGCTGAAATAAAGAAGTCAGCCGCCTTATAATAGAGAGCTGTTTCATTGGGTGGGATCATTCCTGTAAAGACAACCGCATCTGAAACGCCAAGTTTCGCCGCTTGTTTTTTCAGATCATCCAAATAAGGTCCATCCCCAGCCACGATCAACTTAACTTTTTGATTGACCTTGAGGACATCAGGAAGGGCCGCAATAACAGCCTGAATATTCTTTTCATAAGAAACCCGCGACAGGCTCAATAAAAGCGTTTCATCTTCTGCGACTTCATATTTTTCACGAAGGGCAGCTGTCTCTATCGGAGTGATTTCCGGCCGGTCAAACTTAGCCAAATCAATCCCAGTCGGAATAATACGTTTTTCTGCCTTGACCTTGTATTTTTGGAGCAAGTCATAGACGATCTCACTTGGACAGATCACTCCATCCAGATCATTCATATAACTTCTCACAATGTATTTGACCATACTTGGGCGAATGACCATGCCTCTTGCAATATAGCGGACATAGTCCTCATACTGGGTATGGTAGGTATGAATGACTGGAATCCGCAACTCACGTCCAATCCACACTCCCAAAAGGCCCAGTGAAAACTCAGTCTGGGTATGGATAATATCCAGCTGGTATTGCTTGGCAATGGCAAGCGCCTTTGAGAAGCCACGATAAGCGACACGGCGGTCCTTAAAGGCGAAGAAAGGGACACTTGGAATCCGAATGATCTGCCAATCTTCATAGCGGTTGACATCTTTATCCGTTGTCGTAAAGATAAAGACCGTGTGACCCAATTTTTCCAATTCTGTTTTGAGCGTCCGAATGCTGGTCGCCACTCCCGAAACTTGCGGGAAATAGGTATCTGTAAATAATCCTACACGCATCTTACATCTCCAAAACTGTTTGATAGGCTTCGACCAGTTGATGAGCCACTAAGTCGATCGAACGACTTTCAGCGACCTTGTAACCGGCCTCCCGCTTGTCTACTTGTCCGTTCAAGACCTTGTTCAAGGAATCCACAAATTCGTCTACATTATGGCACAATTCAGAAGACGTCTCGTCGATCCAGCCATTGTATACTGGAATATCCCGCAAGACCGTGTGCTGATGACTGGCCAAGGCTTCCAAAACAACGATTCCTTCTGTTTCTTCATAAGATGGGAAGAAGAAAGCATCTGAACCCGTCATGGCCCCTTGGAAGACCGCTCCCTTGAAGTAGCCAGGGAATTCCACATTACTTGGATGATCCTTTTCCACGATACGACGAATCTTACGCGGAATGATCCATTTGTTGATAGAACCTAGCCAGATAAAGCGAACATCCGGCATGCGACGAGCCACTTCTACGAAATCTTCAATCCCTTTGCGTTTAAAATAAAGCCCTGCACAGATGACAACCTTTTGACCTTCTTGGATTTTAAAATGCTTGCGAAAGACCTCTTCTTTTTTCGGATCCTTCTTGTATTTTTCCAAATCAATCCCATTGGAGACCGCGATAATCGGTGTAGTCACCCCATAAGACTGAATCAGGTGTTTGGAATACTCAGATGGCGTGATCACATAGTCTGCCTTTTGGTACATGTGAGCCAAATACTTCCCAAACAAGGGCGCAAAAAAGTTAGACCCGATAAATGAATTTTCAAAATCCTCACGGGTTGAATGGCCATGCATGATGACTTTCTTTCCACGACGCTTTGCTGCATGGAGCAAAAGGAAACTCCGTGGGCCATAGGTATTGATATGCACCACATCATAGTCCCCTAAAATATCTGTCGTATACGGAATCCCAGCCAAATCAAGCGCATGCATTTGATGCTGCAAGGCTCGACCAATTCCTGATTTTTGTAAGACGGATTTTCCTTCTAAATACAGTAAAACTTTCATACCCTCTATTATACCGAAATAAAGAGTGCCCAGCAAGTCTCTACCTGTTTGCAGTATAAAAAAGAGGCTAGAACAGTTCTGTTCTAGCCTCTTAGACTAGTAGACACGTCTTCCCAAGTCGAGACTCTAGTCTACTAATCCTTATTTTTTGGTCGTTCCACGTTGGTTGATCGTATGAGACAACAGTACTTCGCGTTCTTCCAACTCTTCTTTGTGCATGATCTTGGTCAACATACGCATACTAATCGCACCAAGGTCATACAAGGGTTGGCCAATCGTTGATAGATTTGGACGCGTGTAACGAGTTACTTGTGAATCATCACTAGTAATGATTTCAAAGTCTTCTGGTACTTTGATACCGTGATCAGACAAGCCGTTCAAGAGACCTGCAGCCAATTCATCCCCTGTTACAAAGGCAGCTGTTGCTTTTGACGCAATGATGCGTTCTGCCAAGTTATAACCTTCATCGTAACGGTACTTGGATTCAAACACAAGTCCTTCGCTGTAGCTCAATTTTTTCGCTTTCAAAGCTTCTTTGTAGCCTGTCAAACGAATTTTTCCATTGATATCATCCACCAATGGGCCACTTACAAAAGCAATTTTCTTGTTGTGTTTTGCCAACTGTGTAACAGCATCCACAGTCGCTTGCTTGTAGTCGATATTGACACTTGGTAATTGGTGTTCAACATCCACTGTACCAGCAAGAACAACTGGCGTACGAGAGCGTGAAAATTCTGAGCGAATCTTTTCTGTCAAATGATAGCCCATGAAAATGATCCCATCCACTTGTTTTGAAAAAAGGTTATTTACCACTGAAACTTCTTTGTCATCGTCTTCATCGCTATTTGCAAGAACAATATTGTACTTGTACATTTCAGCAATGTCATCGATCCCCTTAGCCAATGTAGAGAAATAGCTATTCGTGATGTTTGGAATCACAACACCGACTGTTGTGGTTTTCTTGCTAGCAAGACCACGCGCAACAGCATTTGGACGGTAATCCAAGCGTTCGATCACTTCTAAAACTTTTTTACGTGTATTTTCTTTAACGTTTTTATTTCCATTTACTACACGACTAACGGTTGCCATTGAAACCCCTGCTTCACGGGCGACATCATAAATTGTAACTGTATCGTCTGTATTCATAAGATTTCCTTTCATTGTTGAAAATTTCGTTTTCACTCTCTAATTAATCCTATTTTATCACTTATTGTAAACACTTTCAAGCATTTTGGTAAAATTTTGTAAACTCTTGCTTTTTTGGGGAAAATTTGACAAAATAGATCCATAGAAAGAAGGTAGCATTATGTCTAAATTAGATCAAATCGTCGATTTTCTTGAAACTGAAAAAACAGATGTCGCTGTTGTATCCGATCCTGTCACCATCAATTACCTGACTGGATTTTACAGTGATCCCCACGAACGCCAACTCTTCTTGTTCGTCTATACAGACCACGAACCCCTTCTCTTCGTTCCTGCACTTGAAGTGGAACGGGCGACTGCAGTTGTTGATTTCCAAGTGGTTGGCTATGTAGATTCTGAAAACCCTTGGGAAAAGATTAAAGGGGCTATCGCAAAACCAGATGCCAAAACTGTTGCACTTGAATATGATAACTTGATTCTGACCAAGTACAATGGATTGCGCACTGTCTTTGAAAAAGCGGAATTTACTAACTTAACACCACGGATTAACCGCATGCGCTTGATCAAATCTGCTGATGAGATCCAAAAGATGTTGGTGGCCGGTCAATACGCAGATAAGGCTGTCAATATGGGTTTTGACGCCATCTCACTGGATAAAACGGAAACTGATATCGTGGCAGAAATCGACTTTGGCATCAAACGCTTGGGCTATGAAATGAGCTTTGAAACTATGGTCTTGACGGGGAATAATGCAGCTAACCCACACGGAATTCCTGGAAGCAATAAAGTCGAAAACAATGCTCTCTTGCTCTTTGACCTTGGCTGTATGGTCAATGGTTATGCATCAGATATGACCCGTACCGTCGCGGTTGGAAAACCGGATGATTTCAAAAAAGAAATCTACCACTTGACGTTAGAAGCTCAACAAGCAGCCATCGATATGATCAAACCTGGTGTAACCGCACATGACGTTGACCGTGCTGCACGGAGCGTCATCGAAAAAGCTGGTTATGGTGAATACTTCAACCACCGCCTTGGACACGGTATCGGTATGGATGTGCATGAATTCCCTTCTATTATGGAAGGAAATGACCTGGTGCTTGAAGAAGGCATGTGCTTCTCAGTCGAACCAGGGATCTATATCCCAGGTAAAGTCGGAGTCCGTATCGAAGACTGCGGCTATGTCACAAAAGACGGCTTTGGACTCTTTACAGAAACCAGCAAAGACTTGCTTTACTTTGACTAATCCTTTTGTAGATCCAAGTCGCAGTAAACAGAATGTTTCGTCAATAAATATAAAAAATGAGGCTGGGACAAAAGTCCTAGCCTCTTAATTGTCTTTGGATTGTAGAGCAAGACGCAGTGGTTGAGTGGGCTCTACTACGCTGATTTCATCAGCTTTTACAGCCCTACTCAACTGTGCGGAGGTGGGACGACGAAATCGAATTCTAACGAATGACCGATTTCTGTCCCACTCTCATTTTTCTTATGAAACCGATTCGAGGTCCATTCTTTTCTGCGCGTCTTCTACGACTTCTTTTAGGCTGGTTTGAGCCATCTCTTTTTCCATAGCAGTCTGAATGTCTTCGAGCTTCCCATCTAAGACATGGTGGATATTGTGACCTATTGGGCAATTTGGATTGGGTTTTTCATGGAAACCAAATAATTGGCCTGTCGAACCTAAGCATTCGACCGCTTGATAGATATCCAGCAGACTGATCTCATCGGCTGCTTTAGCGAGTTCAGCTCCTCCTGTCCCACGCGCTACATGGATCAATCCAGCTTTTTTCAACTGAGACAAGGTCTTTCGAATAATAACAGGATTCACGCCGACACTTCCTGCCAAAAAATCACTGGTTACTTTGGTTTTTTCCCCTTGTAGAGCGATCATGATCAAGACATGAGTCCCGATTGTAAACCGACTCGAAATTTGCATGTCTTTACTCCTTTCTGCCTGTTCTGAAAGTGGCATCTATTGGACGATTGTCAACAGATGACTCTTACTACCCTTATTATACTAGTTTTTGTTGTAATGTCAATAGTTACACTATTGAAAAAAGTCCTCTAACCAAGCATCGATTTCTCGATCATGACCTTCTCTCTGCTCAATCTCATGAAGTAGCTCATGATTGTGGGTATGATGAATGCCATTGACCAAACTTTCATAATACACTTGATAATAAGGAAGATGGAGGTCTTTAGCAAGTTGGAGTTCTTTTTGCACATCATAATCCACCCGTCTAAAATCGATATCTTTTAGCCCCATTTGATCAAATTCAAGAATAGCATACATGGCCCGAAGATCCTTGCGAAGATTCTTTTCCAAAAAGAAAGGTTGACCGATCGAGCCAGGATTGATAATCAGTTCTCCTCCTGTCCCGTAGCGGAAAAACTGCTGATGGATGTGGCCATAGACTGCGATATCACAAGACGGGTTTGTCACCAAGCGATCAAAATCCTTCTGCTCACCAATGTGGATCAATTCGCGACCCCAATTCTTGTCAGGTAAGTGGTGGGTAATGCCGATCTTTAAACCTGCGATTTCTCTATGGACCTGCATGGGCATTTCCTGCATGGCTTCAATTTCCTGAGGCGTGATTTCTTCAAGAATATATTGACACTGGCGCATGAGGTAGCGATGACTGGGTCTGGTCTCATCCAGCATCCCCCTCATGGCCCGCCAAAGACTATCTTCCCAGTTCCCAAGGACTTTGACCGTAATCGGTAACTCCTCTAACATCTCCAAGAGGGCCCGTCTCCCTGTTCCTGGCATCAAACTATCTCCTAAGAGCCAATATTCATCCACCTTGGCTTTTCGACTATCCTCTAGGACAGCTTCCAAAGCTGTCGTATTTCCATGAATATCTGAAAGTAAAGCAATTTTAGTCATGATCTTCTCCTACTATCCATTATAACAAAGAGTAGAAAAACTTCCACCCTGGGGTGAAAGTTTTATGAGAATTCTATGCTGCTCGAAATGAAAAATAAGGTTAGAGGACTCATTTTGTCGCTATCAGCTACGGGCTTTGTATCTTAGTCTACTGATTTGAGGGCTTCGAGCATGTCTACTTTTCGGAGATAATGGTCAACATAAATTCCTAACAGGACCAAAAGAAGGATCAGTCCCCCTACAGGGAAGAGGAAAACACCAAGTCCTACTTTGGGGTAAAAGAGAATGGCATCTGGTGCAATCATAGCAATAAGAAATTGATGAAGATAATAGCCCCCCACTAACCCCATGAGGATCCCTATGATAGACAATAAGATGGTTTCGCGGTAAATATAGAGTGTCACTTCCTTATTATGGAATCCCAAGACCTTGATGGTCGATAATTCACGGATCCGTTCTGCCACATTGATATTGGTTAAATTATACAAGATCACGATAGCTAACAAAACCGATACAACTACTAGAATCATCATGGTGGTGTCCAACGATTTGGCAACTGAGTTAAAGAGGGAAATCATCGAAGCATTTTGACTGACTGCCTTCACAGCTGCAAGAGCCATCATGTCCCGACTAACTGCTTGCACTTGTTGTGTGGATGAATTTCGCAGCTGTACCAAATAGCTGTTTTCTGAAGTCCGCTCTCCGTAGATTTTTTGGTAACTTGCCTGATCCATATAGATAAAATGGCCGACATAATTTTCAGTGATTCCTGCCACCTTAAAAGAGTGGCCATCTAGGGTCAGTCGATCCCCAACTGTAATCTGGGCTAGTTGTGCCAGTTTGCTACTGATGATAACCCCTTTCTTTAGAGACAAGGACTCCCCTTGCTTGAAAGAACGCAGGCTGACAAAGGGAGAAAAATCTGCACGATCCGTAACCAACATCGTAACGGTCTGTTTGTCGTGTCCATTTTTTAAAGAAGCTTCAATGACCTTACTATAGATGGCTCGATAATCCTTGATGTCTGATTTTGCCAGACGATTGGTTAGTTCTTTGCTTTCTTGGTAGGAGGCATTCGTTTTTTTGGCTACAATCAACTCATAAGATAGGATCTCTTGAAATTGGCGTTTGGAAACACTTCCTACAGAAGATTGAATCCCTAGCCCTGCAAAGAGAAGAGCAACAGAACCCGCCACTCCAAAAATGGTCATCAGCATCCGTAGTTTGTAACGAAAGAGATTGCGAGCAGTAACCTTGTGCGTGAAATTCAGACGTTTCCAAATAAAATGGAGACGCTCCAGAAAAATTTTCGAACCGGATACCGGTGGCTTGGGCAGTAATAAAAGATTGGCTTCTTCTTTTAATTCCTTACGAGCAACCCAGTAAGCTGGAAGCACACTCGCGACGAAAGACAGTCCAAGAGCAATCAGAGTCATATCCCCATAAAAATACTCTCTGCTCTCTCCAATCACCATCCCTTGCGTGATAATGTTGGAAATGATCCCCGATAGGAAATAATGGCCCAGCAAGGTTCCTAGAAGGGTACCGATCGTCCCTGCAAAGAATCCATAGAGGACAAATTTGAGAATGATGTCCCTGGTACGATAGCCCAGCGCCTTAAATATCCCTGCATTGGTTCGCTCTTCATCGACAAAGCGGGTCATCGTGGTAAAGGTCACCATGGCGGCTACTAGATAAAGAACAACCGGAAAAATATTTCCGACAGCGGAAATACTACTACTAGCATTGCTATACATCAAGTAACCTTGTCCACCTGGCATGGTCTTGCGGTCATAGACATGATAAGTTGGAATTTCCAGCTGATCTCGCTCCCTTTGCGCTTTTTTCAGCTCCTCCTCTTTTTTTGCGAGCTCCGTTTCACCTGCAGTCCAGTCCTTCTTTTTCTGATCAATTTGTTCTTGGGCTTGATGGAGCTTTTCTTGACTGGCTACTTGCTCTTTAGCTGGCAGAAATGGAGCTAATTTCTTGAACTGGGCCTCCTGCAAGTCTAATTGTTTTTGAGCCTGATCGATCTGATTTTTAGCTGACTGGAGTGTTTCCTCGGCACGACGGAGTTCTTTCTGGCCTTTTTGAATCTGCCCATCCGCCTCCTGCTTGAGTCTTTGATAGCGGGCCTTTCCATTGTCTTTCAGAAGTTTTTCTAACTCTTCTTGATGAGCTTTGAGCCCTTTTTGGTAGACTTGCGAAAAAGAATCTAAAGACTTCAGATCATCAAACTGGATCCGCGCCATCGCGGGAAGTTTAGTCGTAAAGACCTCTTTTGAAACTAGTGCATAGGCATCTAGATTTCCACTACCACTCATGGCAGTGCCTAAATTCTTTTGAGACCACATCTCAGAGGATTGAACAAAACCAACAATGGTGAATTGCTTTCGCTTTAAACTAGAGCGCGTTCCAGCCTTTTCTTCAAGTGTGAGGGTATCCCCTATCTGATAGCGATCCTCCCAAAAACTTGCTAGGGCCAGTTCCCCTTCTTTTTGGGGCAGGCGCCCCTTGGTCACACGAAAAGAAGAAAGACTTTTTGGGGCAGAAAAGAGTCGAATTGCCTTTCCTGTTCCTTTCACTGTCAAATCCAGCAGGGAACCAAATTCGACACGCGCTCCTTTGACTCCTAAAAGTTCCTCTTGGTCTGCCTGGTCTAATCCCAAGTCCCCCATGACAGCAAGATCTAGCATTTTTTGTTGCTGAATAAACTGGTTAGCCGTTCGGTGCATATTTGGAGTAGTCACCTTTAAGCCAACCAAGGCCAAGCTTCCCAATAACATCAAGGTTAAGATGGAGAGAAAACGTCCTTTTGAATGTGTAAAGGAAGCAAATAGATCCTTCCAATAGACTTTTCGTTTCATGCTACCACCTCTTCTAATATTCTAGCGTAGCAATATCTTGAGGAAGCTCATTGATTTCTACCGACTTGACCTTGGCATCATGCATGCGAATCACACGGTCTGCAATCGGAGCTAGGGCACCATTATGGGTTACGATGATGACCGTCGCTCCCTTTTTTCGAGACATATCCTGTAAAATCCCCAATACTTGCTTACCCGTCTGGTAATCCAAGGCTCCCGTCGGCTCATCACAAAGGAGAATTTTAGGGTTTTTAGCCACTGCCCGAGCGATCGCCACCCGTTGTTGCTCTCCCCCTGACAATTGGGCAGGAAAATTATCAAGACGATTGCCAAGTCCTACTTCTTTCAAAACAGCTTCCGGATCTAGAGCATCAGAAACAATTTCTGAAGCCAACTCAACATTCTCCTTAGCTGTCAAATTAGGGACCAAATTATAAAATTGAAAGACAAAGCCAACGTCATCTCGTCGATAATCCGTTCGTTGATGGGAATTGAGCTTAGAAATATCCACCCCATCAATCAGGACCTGTCCTTCGTCATTCGTGTCCATCCCTCCTAAGATATTGAGAACTGTTGATTTTCCAGCTCCTGACGCCCCTAAAATAATGACCAATTCGCCTTTTTCAATCTCAAAAGAAACATCCTGATTAGCGAGAATCTCCGTTTCTCCACTCGTATAGCGCTTGTAACAGTGCTGCATTTCGATGTAGGCCATTTTCTCTCTCCTCCCTCCTATTTCCTATCTATATTATAGTCCTTTTCGAATTGATTACAAAGAAATCGAGGCATCAACAATAGTAATTCTTCCTCATTATCATGAAATATCATAAATTTTATGCTATAATTGGAGACAAATTGATTTATTCTTAGAAAGAAGGCTCATCATGAGTTTACAACAGTTTGAAAGGAAATCACTTCAAGAAATTAACCAGTCTATTGACGTGCCAAAAGGCATCCCCTTTTGGAAGACTCTTCTACTCTTTTCAGGACCAGGAAGTCTGGTAGCTGTCGGCTATATGGATCCGGGAAACTGGATTACCAGTGTGGTCGGAGGGGCCCAATACCGCTACCTCCTCTTATCAGTGGTTCTTCTCTCGTCTTTGATCGCCATGCAGTTGCAACAAATGGCTGGGAAACTAGGGATTGTCCATCGTAAGGACCTGGCCCAAACAACCGCCCATCATTTGCCAAAATGGCTTCGCTATACCCTTTGGATTGTGATTGAGCTTGCCTTGATGGCGACAGATTTAGCAGAAGTCATCGGATCAGGGATTGCCCTTCACCTCCTCTTTGGCTGGCCCTTGCTCTTTTCCATCCTGATCACCATCTTTGATGTCTTCCTATTACTAGGACTCATGCATCTAGGATTTCGAAAGATCGAGGCCATCGTATCAACCTTGATCCTCACGATCCTTGCAATTTTTGGCTATCTGGTATTCCTATCGAAACCAGATATCGGAGGAATCTTCGCTGGCTTCCTCCCTCAAAAAGAAGTGCTGGGAATCGGTCTTCCAAAAGGAAATGAAGCCTTGACCTTGGCGCTTGGAATCATCGGGGCAACCGTAATGCCCCACAACCTCTATCTCCACTCTTCCATTTCGCAAACGCGAAAGGTGGACTACAAAGATCCAGCAGATATCAAACGGGCAGTGCGCTTTATGACCTGGGATTCAAATATTGAATTGAGTTTGGCCTTCGTCGTCAACTCCCTCCTCTTGATTCTTGGAGCGGCCCTCTTCTTCGGTCACGGGGATAAGATCGGTGCTTTTTCTAGCATGTACAATGCCCTCAAGGATAACCACATTGCCGGTGCTATCGCTAGTCCCTTCTTGTCCACCCTCTTTGCCATCGCTTTGTTAGCCAGTGGTCAAAATTCAACCATAACTGGGACCCTAACTGGTCAAATCGTTATGGAAGGTTTCTTACGATTCCGACTGCCACAATGGGTGGTGCGTCTCATGACTCGGATCATCGCCCTTCTTCCTGTCATCATCGTTGCGATCTTATTTGGAGACCAAGAACATGTCCTTGATGACCTTCTAGTTTATTCTCAAGTCTTTCTATCAGCGGCTCTTCCTTTCTCCATTTTCCCTCTTGTTTATTTCACCTCCAACAAGGAAATCATGGGAGAACATGTCAATGCGAAATGGAATACTTTCTTAGGCTATCTCGTTGCGATTGTCTTAACTATCTTAAATTTCAATTTGATCGTGACAACTTTTATCAAATAAAGAGAGAGTGGGACAGAAATCGGTAATTCGTTAGAATTCGATTTCGTCGTCCCACCTCCGCACAGTTGAGTAGGGCTGTAAAAGCTGATGAAATCAGTGTAGTAGAGCCCACTCAACCACTGCGTCTTGCTCGACAATCCAAAAACAATTGAGAGGCTAGGACTTGTGTCCCAGCCTCTTTTTGTTTATTACACTCCCTTTTCCATCTTGCTCCTCCATTTCCTAAAAATTTCCTGACCATTTTTTTAGGAGGGAATTATTTTAAATCACTAATTATTGTGAGATTTTCACAAAATCTTGTCAGGGCCCGTCATTCATAAACTTGTAAATTTTTTGTACACTTTTCGTTATCTGTACAAAAATGAGAATTGTTGTCTAATTTATTCTTTTGGAGTATAATGCTATTTGTTAGTGTCGTGAAATTATTTAACAGATAAATTATTTTAACGTCAAATAAATAAGAATAAATTTATACAACTACAGAAAGGAACATATGGTACGCCAAAGACAAACAACAACCAAGTCAGACTTACGAAATGCGCTCTCAAAACTCCTCTTGCAACAACCTTTTGAAAGCATCACTATTCGACAATTAACCGAAACAGCTGGCATCAATCGAGGGACCTTCTACTTGCACTATGTCGATAAATACGACATGTTTGAGCAAATGAAAATGGACATGATGCAAGAATTGGATAGCCTCTTCGTTGAGGGAAGCCCTGTCAAGGTGAACTTTCTCAATGTCTTGACTGCTATTAAAGACAATTATGATTTTATTTATGCATTGTCCCAATCCTGTTGCTCGGACTTCCGTAAATTGGTAAGAAGTTTTACTCTCCATGCACTAGACGATACTCCTCATTCTAAAGAACACATCATTTCAGACTTTCAAGTTCCATACAAGTATGGGCTAGAAATTTTCATCGCTACGATTGAATCTGTGATTGTGACCTGGTTAGAATCCGGTGCCAAGGAAGAGCCAATCGAAATCGGTACGATCATTCTTAGCGTCTGCGACTTTGCTAACTGGAACTAAATTCCCCAACCTTTTCCTTCCTTTATGGAGAAGGTTTTTCTTTTTGGCAAATAAACAACATTCAGATCACCTTGTCCAACTTGTTTGTAGAAAGCAAAAAGGCAGGATCCTAACATCCTACTTTTAGAATGTAGACAAATTACTTTAAAGTAAAATAAGTTAAGCGATTTTGCAAAAAAAAATAAAAATGAGTTCCAATTTTTAAATCGATTCAAGAAAATACCGAAACTTTCCGCTGTGAGAAAAGTGCCTGAAACAATAACATTTCAGGCACTCGGGAGTTTTGAGACCCTAGGCTCAAAACTAAGTCTTGGAACTTCGAAGAAGTTCACTGACGTCCGTACTCACCTAAGGAAAGTTTTTTATATGACTTTGTCTTCAATCTGAAGGCAGGATCTTAACATCCTGCTTTTTCTTTATTTTTTCTTTGCCAACATGGTTGCAAATCGAAGTTGAATCCGATGGCCATTTTCATCTCGACGATGGAGATGGCCTGGATTTTCATTGTACTTGACCAACTCCCAATCCTTGTAATACTCCGCCAATTCTCCTTCTTTAAAGGTGAACGAGAAGGGCATCTGGCAGGGATAATCTTCCGTATCCATGGCACAGACAATGAGATTGTAGCCACCTGGATTGGTATGCTCTTGCATATTGCGGATAATCGCTGGAATCCGATCAGCCTCTAAAAACATGAGGACCACAGTCGATATGATGAAGTCATAGTTTTGGGTAAGAGCTGCAGCATTGATATCATAGAGTCCCACTGGCATCTCTAGATCTTCCTCAGCGACAATACTTTGTAAGATCTCAAGAGCCAGTTCATTTTGATCCACTGCTGTCACGTCAAAGCCATGTTGGGCCAAAAAGAGGGCGTTGCGGCCTTGCCCGCATCCTAGATCCAGCGCCTTTCCAGCTGGGACAATTCCCACTGCTTCTAGCACTTCTGAATGGACAGGATTGGTGTTGTATTTTTTGGGGAAATAGTCTTTTGGCTCACAGTAAAATTCTAGGTACCACTCCACATCGTCAGTCGCCGCTTCGACACGATGCCAGGCCTGGGGCTCGGCCATGGGGTTCTCTGCTCCTGCTTCAAAGAGGTGGCTCGCGATTTCTTCCCCCTCTTCGGTCAATTCAATAAATCGTAACTGACCCTTTAAAACAGTAATCTTTCCCCAGGTTCCTACCTTGGTATTGTGCTTTCTTTGAAGAGCTTCTGGCATGGTATCCTTGGTCCAGATAGGCATGCGCTTGTAAGCAATCAATTTTTGTGTCATGCTGCTTCTCCTTTTTCTTTCTGTACCCTTATCATACAGAAAAAAATTCCTTTTTACAAGTTGGAAAAAGGAGAGCCCATCTCCAAGAAAAAAGACAGATCTGAAACGAGTTTCAAAACTGCCTTTTTCTTTAACGTGTATTGTATTGTTTCATGACCCGTGCGATGTCTCGGTTTTGTTCCCGACGTTTGATGGATTCACGCTTGTCATAATCATGTTTCCCTTTAGCAAGCCCCAAAAGCAATTTGGCATAGCCGTCCTTGAGATAGACCTTCAAAGGCACCAAGGTCATTCCGGTCCCTTTGGTGTCTTGGTCCAGCTTTTGGATTTGCTTTTTATGAAGAAGGAGCTTGCGACGACGGTCTGGATCTTGGTTCCAGATATTGCCTTCCTCATAAGGGGCAATGTGGACATTGCTAAGCCAAACTTCGCCATTTTTTACTTGTGCAAAGCCATCTTTCAAGTTAATGTGTGCTGCACGGACACTTTTGATCTCTGTCCCCGTCAGCACCATCCCTGCTTCAATCGTATCCACGATGGTGTAGTCATGTCTCGCCTTTTTATTTTGCGCGACTACCTTTCCTTCGCCCTTTGCCATGTTTGGCTCCTTTCTTTGCTACTTCCTTGTAAAATGGTTTCTTCCCTTTTTTCTTTTTGGATTTAGAGGAAGAATCTTTCCGCTTGTCATCTTTTCTAGCAGTTGATCCCTTAGAAACTTTTTTGTCCTTGCGTCTGCGATCCCGGCGATTGCCATCTCGGTCACGTCCTTTAGACTTGAGGCCTTTTTCAACGACATCCCATTCACTTGGAATATAAGAGAAATCAATCTCTCCGGTCATCTTGTCGGCTCTTTCTACCTTGATTCGGATTTGCTGACCGACACGGAAGGTCACTCCGGATTTTTCCCCGCGAAGGGTTAGATCTCGTTCGTTAAAATGGTAGAATTCAGGGAGATTGGTAATATGGATCAAGCCTTCAACCGTATTTGGCAACTCCACAAAGAGGCCAAATTTTACCACACTGGAAACCACGGCATCGTACTCTTCCCCAACATAGTCTTCCATGTATTCTGCCTTCTTCATGGCTTCTACTTCGCGCTCCGCATCAATAGCTCGACGTTCCCGACTAGAGGATTGGCTGGCAATGTCCGGAAGGACTTGTTCAAAGTGTTCAGCTACTTCTTGGGATTTTCCATATTCGCGCACCATTCGATGAACCATCAGGTCCGGATACCGACGGATGGGACTGGTAAAGTGGGTATAATACTCAGCAGCAAGCCCATAGTGGCCATGGTTATGCTCTGAGTAGCGAGCCTGCTGCATCGAGCGCAACAACATCATCGAAAGGACATCTGCATAGGGTTCCCCTTCGACCTTGCGCATAATTTCTTGCAGGGCTTCTTGGCTCATCTCACTAGCCGTTCCGTAGATTTGGATCCCGAAGCTAGAAGCATAATCGATAAACTTCTGTACTTTTTCTGCCTTTGGATCTTCGTGGATCCGGTAGATGAACGGCAGTTCTAGTCGTGTAAAGTGCTCCGCCACTGTTTCATTGGCAATCAGCATAAAGGACTCGATCATCCGCTCAGCAATTCCTCTTTGACGAAGGACGATATCGACCGGTTTTCCTTCTTTATTGACCAGGATTTTAGCCTCATTGGTATCAAAATTAAGGGCGCCGCGACGAATCCGCATGCTTTCTAGAATGCCATGCAAGGTGGCCATTTGATGAATACTTGGGACAATTTTCTTAAAGGTTTGAGCCTTTTCTTCGTCGCCCGCTAAGATATCATTGACGTCGCTATATGTCATTCGGAAGGTTGTATTGATCACTGTTTGGGTAATGGTATGCTTGACGACCTTGCCATGAGGATCGATCTCCATGATGGCAGACTGGGTCAGGCGGTCCACATTCGGATTTAAAGAACAGATCCCATTGGAGAGACGCTCTGGCAACATGGGTACTACTCGGTCGGTCACATAGACAGAAGTCGCCCGATTAAGAGCTTCCTTGTCGAGTGCTGAACCTTCTGTAACATAATAAGAAACATCTGCGATGTGAACACCCAGCTCAAAGTTGCCGTTCTTGAGTAGCTTGATATGGACTGCATCGTCCAAGTCTTTGGCATCTGCCCCATCGATGGTAAAGGTGATCTCCTCTCGCAGATCTAACCGTCCCTCTAAATCCTTTGCAGACGGTGCATCTGGAACATTCTCGGCCTCTTTCAGCACTTCTTCTGGAAATTCTGAGACAATGTCCATGGATTCTAACACTTCCAAGACATCGATTCCTGGATCTGTCACATGACCGACCACATCCCGCACAGTCGCCACAAAATAATTGTGCTTGCGGCTCGGGTATTGATCAATTTCGACCTTGAGGATTTCGGTCCCTTCCAATTGAATGGCTGGCTTCTTCACATAGATCAGCTGGCTGATCTTTTGATTTTTCGAACGAATGTAGCCGGCATATTTAGGTTTTTCCTCATCCAGAACGATTTGTCCAACTACCGTTTTGATGCTATGCTCCAAAACATCAATAATCTTAGCTTCTGCTGCTGTTCCTTTGTTTCGGTCTGCCACCTTGGTAATGACGATCTCAACGGTGTCACCATCGATAGCGTGGTTGACATCATTTCGGCCAACAAAGAGGTCCTCTTCTTCGCCTTCTAAACTGACAAAGCCAAAGCCATTCTTATGCGCATGAAAGATCCCCTTGAGGGTAATAGCTGGGGCCTTCTTTTGAGCCAAACGAAGAGAGCCATCATCTTCGAATTTCAACTCATGACGGCGTTCCATCAGAGAGATGGTTTTGACCAAGTCACGGAAATCCTTAGACCCTTCCTTTCCTAGAGCTGCTGCCAGATCATTGATCTGGGCCTTGTCATGCTCTTGTAAATATTCTTTAATACTTGTTTTCATTGATTTATTTGCTGGTTATCCAGCCTCCTTTTTTCTATCCACTTGTGTCTTTGTTTTACAAAATAAAAATAGGCAAAGACATTGTCTGAGCCTATCTTATCTACTAGAAAGTACCATTAAGATCATCGCGATCAATAACCAAAAGAAGATCATAATAGCTGTTAAACGCTGCATCACGGCTTCAAACCCGCGCGCTTTTGAACGTTCAAACAAGTCATTTGAGCTTGCGTCAAAGACGTTGCTCGATTGGTTTTTTGTTGGTTGCATAAAAATTGCGATAATAATCAATACTGATAATACTAGTAAAATAGTTGTTAATGCTCCGCTCATATTCAAAACTCCTTAAAATCTTCACTATTATACCATGAAAATCATTTTGATTCAATATGTAAGGTTACTTTTCTTTCCTTGGGACAATACTTCAAGACCTCGATCTTTTCAGGATGGGTTTTGGTATTTTTACTGGTCAAATAATTCTGACTCCCACAGCTGGTGCAGGTCAATTGAACTTTAATTCGCACGTACGTCTCTCACTTTCAAATACTTTCTAAATAAGAATAAGAGGAACATCAAATCGGTAAAAGCCAAAAGGGCTGTACCGTAAAATACCCAATGATAGCCAAAATGCATGAAAATACTCGACCCCATCATTGGCCCTAATACACCACCTAAGTAATAAAAGAGCTGGTTGTAGCTAAAGATCCGAGAAATCCCTTCAGGAGGGGTTAAACGATTCAATAATGCAGAAACTCCAGGTAGTAGGGCTCCTGTCCCGATCCCAAAGAGGAAGCGTAAAATCCCTAATTGAAGGGGTGATTGCGCTTGGGCACAAAGGATATAGAGACAGCCACTATAGAGAAGGGCGATTAATAAGAGCCGGTGATTCCCGATTCGGTCTCCGAGTTTTCCCATCCAACCTGAAAAGAGCATACTAGAGACTCCCATAGCTGAAACAATCATCCCCGATACAAAGATCAGGTTATCTCTTTGTCCCAAAGCTCGCACATAAAGAGGCAGGATCGGAGAAATAGATTGGGCGATCATTTGAATGGTCATGCTGGTCAAAAAGAGGCCCAAGAGAATATCCTTCTGCTGAATGGACATGAGCAACTCCCAACTGGATTTTTGTTCTTCTTTTGGAAGGGGCTCATAGTCTTCCTCAATGCCCCAGAAGGTTAAGAGGGAAACCAAAAATAAGAAGAAGCCGACCAAGAGAAAGACATTGCGCATGCCTAGATTTTCAGCAATGAGTCCCCCAATCAAAGGCCCCATCAAGGTTCCAGCCACGACACCAGTCGATAAAGTCCCTAGAGCGTAGCCAGATTGGTCCTTTGGAACTTGACTGGCAATCAGGGCTGTACTATTGGGGACAAAGCCTGAAAAGACCCCATTGAGCAAGCGTAGGACCAAGAGCCAAAAGACGGATGGTACAAAGGCAATGCCTCCCATGGTCAGTGTCATGGCAATGGAGGCTCTAAGCATCATGGGTTTTCGACCATAGCGGTCGGCTAAGCTCCCCCAGATGGGAGACATGATCGCAGAGGTCACAGAAGAACTCGCAACGGCTATGCCAGCATAAAGGGGAACAGCCTTGCCCGTAACACCCAACTCTTCCACAAAGAGGGCCATAAAAGGAACGACTAAAGAAAGGCTGGCTCCGATGAAAAAGCAGCCGATCCAGGCAATATATAGATTTTTACGCCAATTGATTTCTCTTGTGATAAGATCATCTTCTTTCTAATTGTTGTAGGGCTGCATCTAATTGGGCATAGAGGGCCGTTAGATCGTCATTATTGTCTAAGACCAGATCTGCATGGGCGCTTTTTTCATCTAGCGGCATTTGAGACGCAATGCGTTCTTGGGCCTGCAGTTCTGATAAGTGGTTGCGTTCCATCAGGCGTTTGAGCTGGGTTTCTTTTGATACAGCTACCAACCAGACAGATTCAAACCACTCTTCATAGCCTTGCTCGATTAAGAGTGGAATATCCATAAAAAAGAGATCGGATTGTGCAGCTTGTCTATCTCTTACCTCAGCTAGAGCCTCACGAATAAGCCTGCCTTGGACGCGATTGGACCAGTTTCTTTCACTAGGATTTGAAAAGATCCGCTGACCCAAAGCGACGCGGTCCAGCTCTCCTTCTTTGGTAAGGATCTCTCTCCCAAAATGATCTACTAAGACACGGTAGAGAGCTCCTCCTGGTGCTTGCAAGTCATGGACCACTCGATCAGCATCAATGACAGGATAGCCTTTTTCTCTCAAATAGGAGGTGACAGTGGACTTTCCTGAAGCAATCCCTCCTGTTAATCCGATGATTCTTGCCATCTAGTTCTCCTTTTGGCAGTGAGGGCAAAAATGGGTTCCACGTCCCCCCAGCTGAATTTTTTCAATCGGTGTTCCGCAGCGCAAACAAGGCTGGCCTGTTTTCCCATAGACCTGGTGTTCTTCCTGCATGGTGCCATCTTCTCCAAAAGCATTGCTGTAGGAGCGAATGGTAGAGCCACCCTTTTCAACAGCCTGAGCAAGCACGGCAATCGTTTCTTTGCGAACGGCTTTGGCTTCTCTAGCAGTCAAGCTTTGACCCAAACGGGCTGGATGAACCTTGGCTCGATAAAGGACCTCATCCACATAGATATTGCCCAGACCAGCCACTAATTTTTGGTCTAAAAGAGCTGATTTAATGGGTTTCTTTGATTTTTTAAGAGCTGCTTGAAAGGCTGGTTCTTTAAAATCCACTTCCGTCGGCTCTGGACCAATTTTTTTCGCCAAAAAATAGCTGTCGACAAGCTCAGGTGTGAGGACTTCCATGGTCCCAAACTTGCGGACATCTTCATAGACCAGAGTGCTACCATCTGTAAAATGAAAGAAGACATGGGCATGCTTGCGAAGAGGAACCTCGTCTGGATAAAAGAAATACTTACCTTCCATTCGCAAATGCGAGATGAGTACCAGATCCGTCAGATAAAATAAAAGGTATTTCCCACGGCGCCCCATGACCCGAATTTCTTGACCTGGAAGATCTTGACAAAAAGCATCCAGATCCGTCTGAATCATCTTAGGATACTTTACTTCCACGGACTGGATGGTTTTTCCAAGAATTAATTTCTCAAGACCGCGTCGAACGGTCTCTACTTCTGGTAATTCAGGCATAGCTTCTCCTTCTCTAAAAACAAGAAGCAGGCTTCTGCCCACCTCTTCTTAATATTCTTTTTCGTTGTAGCCGAAATCGGCAAGATCCAATTTCTTATCCCGCCAATTTTTCTTGACCTTAACCCATGTTTCTAAGAAGACCTTGTCCCCTAGCATGAGTTCGATATCCTTACGCGCGAGGGTTCCGATCTTCTTAAGCATAGCCCCGCCTTTTCCGATGACAATGCCTTTTTGGCTATCGCGCTCGACCATGATGGTTGCACGGATATGAACCTTATCGGTTTCTTCATCCCGCTTCATGGAATCCACCACTACAGCAACAGAGTGAGGAATTTCTTCCCGCGTCAAGTGCAAGACCTTTTCTCGTATCATTTCAGAGACCAAGAAGCGCTCTGGGTGGTCAGTGATTTGGTCGGCAGGGAAATATTGGAAACCTTCTTCTAAGTTTTCACTTAAAATATCAATCAAACGCGAAACATTGTTTCCTTGAAGGGCTGAAATCGGCACGATTTCCTTGAAATCCATCTGACTACGGAAGTCATCGATTTGCGCCAAGAGTTGGTCAGGGTGCACCTTGTCGATCTTGTTGACCACCAGAATAACCGGCACCTTAGCAGCCTTGAGGCGCTCGATGATCATGTCATCGCCCTTCCCACGTGGCTCATCTGCTGGCACCATAAAGAGAACGGTATCCACTTCTCGAAGGGTGCTATAGGCCGACTCCACCATGAAGTCTCCAAGCGCTGTCTTGGGTTTGTGAATCCCTGGGGTATCGATAAAGACGATCTGTTCCTTATCCGTCGTATAAATCCCCATAATCTTATTGCGCGTTGTCTGCGCCTTGTCACTCATGATGGCAATCTTTTGCCCCATGACGTGGTTCAAAAACGTTGACTTCCCAACATTGGGACGTCCTAAAATGGCTACAAAGCCTGATTTAAATGTCATATTATCCTTTCACGAGGGCATACTCCCTCTTATCCAAATACCAAGGCCCAGAATTTGGGCACAAAAATCACCAGTCCTGTTAGTAGGGCAAAACCTGATACGACAAGGACTGCTCCAGCCGCCATGTCTTTGGCATTCTTTGCCAACATGGAGAAATGGTAGTTACTAGCTAAATCCACCACATTTTCAATGGCTGAATTCATAATCTCAAAAGCAATCACCAAGGTGATGCTGAGCAATAAAAAGAGCCATTCTGTCGCAGAAATCCTAAATACCAAACCAGCAAGAATTGCTGCAAGGGCTGATAAGGCATGCTTGCGCATATTGCGCTCTTCCTTGATCGAAGTAAAAATTCCTGTTATCGCAAACTCCAGGCTTGAAGTGAAGTCCCGATTTTTCCATTTTCGCTTATTGTCTTGTGAGTCCATAGGCTGTCAAAATCTCTTCCTGTAAGCCAAACATTTCCTTTTCTTCCTCCGGCGTATAGTGATCATAGCCATTGATGTGAAGAAAACCATGCACTGCTAAAAATCCCATTTCGCGCTCAAAGCTGTGGCCATATTCTTCGGCTTGCTCACGCGCCTTGTCAATTGAAATAAAGAGCTCCCCAATATAGGTATCGAATTCAGCCATCATCTCTGCCAATTCTGGATTTTCTGCAAGGTCTTCTTCGTCAAAAGAAATCTCCATCTCTGGCTTGTATTCTAAACTGATGACATCCGTCGGACGATCCGTATCACGGTATTCAAGATTTAGTTCATGACTGCGTTCATTGGTCACAAAAGTCACAGCCATTTCCTTGTCTTCTTTCCCAATTTTTTGAGCAGCAAATTCTAAAATTTCTTGCGTTTGTTTTAAGATTTCGTCAGAGACTTGACCAGTCTCATCTACCATTTCAATATACATCTGGATCACCTCACTATTATCACTTCATTATAGCATAAAACCAGCCTATATACTAGATACAGGCTGGTTTTCAATCTTTTTCTTTGCAGGACAATCTTACACCACTGTTTGCTGGATGGCATTCATCTGGGCATAGATCCCGCCTTGTGCGACCAGTTCCTCGTGTCTACCACGTTCCACAATGCGTCCTTCAGATAAGACAAAGATCTGATCCGCATCTTGGATAGTGGACAAGCGATGGGCAATGATAAAGGTGGTCCGGCCCTTTTGCAGGACTGCCATAGCCTTCTGAATGATTTCTTCTGTTTCTGTATCAATGTGAGAGGTTGCCTCATCTAAAATCAGAATTTGCGGATTCATATAGAGCGTCCGCGCAAAGGATATCAATTGGCGCTCACCACTTGAAAAGGCGGATCCTTTTTCTACGACTGGATGGTCGATCCCCTTTTCAAGGCGCTCTACAAAGGGCCAAGCTCCGACTTTTTTCAAGGCATCTTGGACCGCATCCCGATTAATGTGATCCTGACTCATGGCCACATTACTAGCAATGGTCCCTGTAAATAGATAAGGATCCTGCAGAACAATCCCCATATGGCTTCGTAGGCTCTCACGAGAGACTTGGCGAATATCTTGACCATCGATCAAAATCGCCCCTTCTTGAGGATCATAAAAACGATAGAGCAGGTTCATAATCGAAGACTTACCCGATCCAGTATGGCCCACCAGAGCGATGGTTTGACCTGGACTAGCCTGAAAGGCAATATCCCGCAGAACTGGCTTGCCTTCTTCATAGGCAAATTGAACGTCGTCAAACACGACTTCTGCCTTTTCTATCTTCAGTTCCGATGCACCATCGGCCTCTAAGGGTTGGTCTAAGAAAGCAAGGACGCGGCTCCCCGTTTCTAAGGATCGCCGAATATTTGGGAATTGACGACTGAGATTGGCCATGAGATCAAATAGATTAATGACATAGTTAATATTGATAAATAAGAAACCAGCCGTCACACCGATATTACCCTCTAGGAAAGAAATCCCAGCGATGGTCAAAATGCCTGCAATCACTAAAAACTTGAGCAATTCCGTCAAGGTCCAAGAAGCAATAGAATCGGCTAAGAGGATTCGATCATTGGCTCCTAACATCTTCTGGGTAGTGGCTTCAAACTCCTCTACCACACCAGGCTCTTGATGATAGAGCTGAATCATACTGGCACCATGCAAGAGTTCATTGACCTGGGTATTGACCTCGCTTCGCGCATCAAAGAAATCCTTCATCGGCTGGTCCGTCATGACCTTGTAGAGATACTGAATCCCATAGAAAATTGGAAAGACCAAACACAAGAGAAGGCCCATCATAGGACTTAGGTAAAAGAGAATCCCTAGGATAAAGAGAAAGCGAACCAAATAAATGACTAAAATCATACAAGAGTTATAAAACTGGGTCCGCAAGGTCTCCGTATCATTGACAATTCTTGTCGCGATCTTCCCAGCCGGTTTATCATCAAAATAAGAAATAGGCAGCCCTTGCATGACTTGAAAGGCTTGATCTCTCAGACTAGCGGTTACTTGATTACTTCCATGTAGCAAGATCCGATTTCCCATGTAGCTAATCAGCTGCCCCAGGCTCAAGACCAAGAGATAAAATCCTCCCATCTGAAGCAAGTCACCTTGCCCGCCACCGTGGGTCAGTGCGGTCAAAGGCCCATCGATCATCTTTTGGAGAAGAAAGGGTGACAATTCAGAAAAAATAGTGGCTAGTAAGAGGCAAATAAAGCCAGCAAGAAAGACAGTTGGATAAAGCGTGATCCTAGATAATAATCGTTTCAAAACTTTCATCTTATTCTCCTTCCTGTTTTTGTTGCCGTTGGTATTGTTCATAATACCAGCCTTCTTGAGCCAATAAATCACTAGCTCTGCCTTCTTCTACAATCTGTCCTTGATCCAAGACGATGATCCAATCCGCCTGATGAACAGCAGACAAGCGATGAGAAACAATAATGGTCGTCTTGTCTTTTCGTTCCTTTTGAAGCGTGTCAATAATGGCCTGTTCAGTCTTAGCATCTACTGCCGAAAGGGAATCATCTAACAGCAAGAGCTCTGCATCTCTTAAGAAGGCACGTGCCAGAGAAATCCGCTGTTTTTGACCTCCTGATACAGAGACCCCTTTCTCACCGATCAAGGTGTCCATTCCATGAGACATCCGCTCGAGATCATCCGCAAAAGCAGCCTGGGCTATTGCTTCTACCAAGTCTTCTTGGCTGGCTCCTTTTTTACCAAGCGCTATATTCTCACGGATAGACTTGGAAAATAAAATATGTTCTTGGGAAACATAGCCAATTTTATCTTCAATGGAGTGTCGGTTGTAGTCCACGATCGGTTGCTGGTTGATCAAGAATTCTCCCTCACCAACTGGGTACTGCCGCAAGAATTGTCGAACCAGGGTAGTCTTTCCTGCACCGGTACGACCAACAATTCCAACCGTCTGTCCTTTCTGAATGGTCCAATCAATGCCTGACAGGCTCTTTCGCTCAGCACCAGGATAGCTGAAAGAATAGTCCTTAAACTGCACCAAATCAATCTGTTCTAGGTAGTGAGAACCATCTGGCTCCAGATCATCTGTCTCATCAATCACTTCTTTTAATTTTTTATAGGACATTTGCCCTGTCTGGTAGACCAAGATCAGGTCCGCCATCATCCACATAGGCTCAATTAAAAAGACCAAATACAGCTGTAAAGCCAATAATTTACCAAGGCTCAACTGCCCGCTTGCCAGGGACTGGCCTCCAAATAGCAGGAGCAAGACCGTCGAGAATCCAATAAACAACAGAGCTAAAGGTCCAAAAGAATACTGGATAGAAGCAATTTTGTCTCCTGTTTTGGAGAGACTGGCTGTTTTCTTCTGAAACTGTTTGACCTGCTGATCCCGTCTACTATAGGCCCGCATGACCCGGATCCCTTCGATGGACTCCAAAACTTCATCGTTCAACTGAGCGACCGCTTCTCGGTTTTGCTCAACATACTCCTCCTGCTTTCTACTCAAAAAATAGGTAGAGACGACGAGGAAGATCATGGGAATAAAGGAAATCAAGGTTAATTGCCAAGAAATGAAAAACATGGTCGGAATAATAAAGGCAAACAAGCCACCGCCAAACAGGAGCACCATCATCCCGTAACCAGCCATATCAGCCATGCCATCCACATCTGTCGTGAACCGCGTCAAGAGATCTCCTGAACGGAATTTCTCAAAAAAGGGACGCCGCATAGCTACTAGCTTACGAAACGCTTGTCCCTGAAGGGTCGCCTTGAAATGGACTGACGACTGAAAAAGTCGCAACTGCCAATAAAAAGCCGTCAGGTAATTGAGGATAGCTGATCCCACCAAGAGGACCATATCCCATACAAAGTTGGATTGCGTCAGCGTCTGCTGACTCAAATGATCCACTAAGCGCTGGATGACTTGCGTCGGGATCAATAAGGTGTAATCATAAAGAATCAGGACCATAGCGATCTTCACATATCGCCACTTGCGCTCCCTGATATACTCCCAAATAGCTCTGATCATATATTCTCCTTTTCAAAATGGCACAGAAAAACCCAAGCAAGGAGCTGAGAGCAGTCTCAGTCCACACTTGGGCCTTCTGATGCCTATCACCAATTCAGTTAAGGCAGGCAAAAATGCATACAAAAAACCCAAGACAGACTCCTCCATCTTGGGTTCCATTTATAGTTTACATCGAACTCAACTGAGATTGGAGAAGCTGTGTATTCAATTGTGTCATCAAAACATCTACTTTGTTCATGATGGTTTTCTCCTTTCTCTTTGTTGTTCTAACTTTACCACGTATTTCTGTGCTTGTCAACGTTTTTTTGAAAATTGTTGAAAAAACCGGACTTTTAAAGATGGACTCGCAAAAAAAGAAGCCTAGATCTTCTCTAAGCTTCTCTCTTCTGATATGCTAGTTGCCGGGATTGAACCGGCGACCTCATCCTTACCATGGATGCGCTCTACCGACTGAGCTAAACCAGCAGTACCTATCTACTATATCATGGAGATAGGCCTTTTGTCAATATCCTGACTCATTTTTCTGACAAATATTCTTCCTTAGTGAGGACATAATGAACTCTTGTCACCATTCTCCCTTCTTCATGCAGGTCTAGCATCGCGTAGGGCTCCTCGTGAGAATATTTCATCCCTGATTTGGCCATCACCCGTCCAGAAGCTGGGTTGTCCTGATCATGAACAGCAATTAGCTTGTTCATCCCTAACTGTTCAAAAGCCAAGGCAATGACTGCCTTGGCAGCCTCTGTCGCAAGACCTTGGTTCCAATAATCTTTATTCAGAACATAGCCGATACTCCCCTTCTTCAGACAAAGATCCAAATCCAGCAAATCAATCGTCCCGATAAATTTTCCATTTTCTTTGAGTTCGATCCCCCATCTTCCAAGTGGGCTCGCTAGGTAAAAGAGGGCAATATTATTACGCGTCTCTTCTATACTTTGATTGGTTGCAAAGGTATAGCGCGTAACTGTCTCATCAGAAGCATACTCAAACATAGCCGGTGCATCATCAAGAGTGACCGGACGCAAGTGCAAACGCTCTGTCTCCACTTCACGATAAGCCGCTAACTTCACATATAAATTTTCCATTTGACACTCCTTCTTTAGGAATTAGTTTAGCAAATAACCTAAAGGAAGGCAAGCTCAAATTTTTCTTGCTTTTTAACCCACTTTTCTATACAATAAAATCAATCAAAACAATCAGATAAGGAGTGAAAAGGTCATTGAGTCAAGAGAGCCATCTCACACCAATGGCCTTTTTACACCTAAATCTGAGCAAGGAGGCAAAAATGCTCATTGGAATTCCTAAAGAAATTAAAAACAACGAAAATCGGGTCGGTTTGACACCTGCAGGCGTACAAAGCTTGGTGAAGAAAGGTCATCACGTTTTGGTGGAAACAAATGCTGGACTTGGTTCTGGCTTTGCGGATGAAGATTACACGAAGCAAGGGGCAACCATTGTTGCGACTGCTACAGAAGCTTGGGCCGCTGAGATGGTGGTCAAAGTCAAAGAACCCCTCGCTGAAGAATATGGCTTCCTTCGCGAAGACCTCTTGCTCTTCACTTACTTGCATATGGCCGCTGCACCAGAATTAGCGGACGCTATGGTCTCAGCTAAAACAACTGGGGTGGCCTACGAAACCGTTCGTGACTTAGATGGACAGTTGCCACTCTTGGTGCCAATGAGTGAGGTGGCTGGACGGATGGCCGTGCAAATCGGTGCTCACTTCCTGACCAAACAAGAAGGTGGATCAGGAGTCCTCCTAGGTGGGGTGCCAGGTGTTCCCAAAGGAAAAGTTACCATCATCGGAGGCGGGGTCGTTGGAACCCACGCAGCTCGTATCGCCCTTGGACTCGGTGCCCAAGTGACCATCTTAGATATCAGTGCTAAACGTTTGGCTGTTCTGGAAGATGTCTTTGGTCACCAAATCCAAACCCTTATGTCCAATCCATTTAACATTGAAGCCAGCGTCCGTGATGCCGATGTTGTCATCGGAGCTGTCTTGATTCCTGGTGCGAAAGCTCCTAAATTAGTGACAGACGATATGGTTAAACAAATGCGTCCCGGTTCAGTCATCGTCGATGTGGCCGTTGACCAAGGTGGTGTTATCGAAACAGCAGACCGTGTCACAACGCATACGGAACCAGTTTACGAAAAACATGGCGTGCTCCACTATGCCGTTGCCAATATCCCAGGGGCTGTCGCACGTACCTCTACTATCGCCCTTACCAATGTGACCCTTCCTTATGTTGAATCCCTGGCTGACAATGGCTTCCACAAGGCAATTGCCCTCGATGAAGGCTTGCGCCAAGGTGTCACTACTTACCAAGGCCATATCACAAGCCAACCTGTTGCTACTGGTTTAGAGCGCGACTTCACACCAATCGATGAATTGGTTTAATTTCTAACATAAAAAAGGCAAAGATCTGATGATCTTTGCCTTTTCTTTTATTCTTCTTCTTCCACATCCGGTTTTTCTTTGAGGACTGGATTTGGAATGGGCTCATAGGCCCGAATAATCTCTGCTACTACTGGATGGCGAACGACATCCTTGGCAGAGAAATGCACAAAGTCAATTTGAGAAATGTTCTTCAATTTCTCCTGAGCATCAATCAAGCCGGATTTGACATTTCGAGGAAGGTCAATCTGGCTAGTATCTCCATTGACAATCATCTTAGAGTTAAAACCAAGACGGGTCAAAAACATCTTCATCTGCATGATGGTGGTATTTTGCGCTTCATCGAGGATGACAAAGGCATCGTCCAAGGTCCGCCCCCGCATATAAGCCAAAGGCGCAATCTCGATAATCTCCCGCTCCATCATCCGAGTGGTTTGGTCTTTCCCTAAAATCTGGTAAAGAGCATCATAGACCGGACGTAGATAAGGGTCTACTTTTTCTTTAAGATCCCCTGGTAGGAAACCAAGGCTCTCTCCAGCTTCTACAGCAGGACGGGTCAAAATGATCCGCTTGACCTGACCACGCTTGAGGGCAGTCACGGCCAAAGTCACTGCTAGGAAGGTTTTCCCAGTCCCCGCTGGTCCAATCCCAAAAGTGACATCATGGTTCTTGACACTATCGACATAGATCTTTTGACCAAGCGTTTTAACCCGAATGGGCTTGCCGTAACTATCCTTAATAATCTCTTCTTCATAGAGAGCGATGAACTTATCCAATTCCCCATTTCTCACCATGGTAATGGCGGTCACCACATCTGGCGTACCAATGGTCATACCACGGTTAACGAGGACCAAAAGAGCCTGGATGACTTGACGAACTTGCTCGCAGGTTTCTTCTTCCCCAATGATTTGGACGATTTCTGTCCGGGCGTGAATAGTTACCCCAAATTCTTGCTCCATCAAACGGAGATGGCGTTCGTTAGATCCAAACAAATGAAAGAGATCGTCTGGATGCGTTAATGTAATTTCAACTGAATGTTCTTGCAAATAAAGAACCTCTCTACTTGTGTTTTTCTATTATTATAACAAAGAGGCCGAGAAAAAACCATCCTCGACCTGTCCTTTTCTAGTGGGCTTGGTATTCTTCCCAAATCGCATCAAAATCGCCAAGATTAAAGGAAAAGCTCGCATGCTCTTCTAGATAGCGACTGACCTCGTCAAAGTCATCTGTATGCTTGGGAAAAGCAGACTCGTGAAAAGCAAGATCTGCTAGAATGGCCTTAGGAGCATTGCTTTTAGGATTACGCTCCGTCATCAACCAAGTATAAAATGATTTTCGCATAAGCCTCCTCTTAGATCAACTCTGTTCCAAACTGGTCTTGCTTGATTTTTTTGGCCTTCATCAAACCACCCAAAGCCTTTTTGAACTGACCTTTTGAAATCCCAAAAGTTGCCTTGATCTCTTCTGGAGATGACTTATCATTCAGGGTCATAAAGCCACCATTGGCTTCCAAATAGGTCAAAATCATTTGGGCATCGTTTTCCAACATTTCAAACGAGCGTGGCTTCAAAGATAGATTCAAGGTCCGGTCTACCTCCCGAAATCCGATGACGCGAGCATTTAAGACCTCTCCCAAACGAGGTTCTGCATAGCGCTCACTTGGGTGGATAAAGCCCAGCATATTGTTCTCTGGAAGGTAAACAAAGGTTCCAGACAATTTCAAGCGGTAGACAATAGCTGGCCAGTTTTGGTTTTGCATATTGTTATAGGCTGGACGAGCCAAACGCTGGAAATCTTCCTGGTAGGCTAAGATTCCCCAAATCCGATCTTTCTTATCAACTTCTAAGCGAATATAGAGACGATCGCCCTTTTTAGGCCATAGATCTTTGATCTCCGGTAGGATATCTAGTGAGACAACAATCTGCTTATCTGGAAGCCCTGTGTCCACAAAGACTCCCAAATCCTTGCGCACTTCCGTAACCGTTCCCCAGCCAAAGCTTTCTTGAGTTGCTGTGACTTCAAGTGTGGTGAGTCGGAGCTTTTGCTTCATATCTGTATAGGCAAAGCCCTTGACACATTCTCCGACTTTGTGTGGGCCTTCTGCTTTATCAAGCGCGTAGGTCTGGCCATCTTTTTGAACAAAATAGAAGTGATCATTTTCATCGATGACCATTCCCATGATGTAGCTTGCTAGATTCGTATTCATGTTTCCTTCTTTCCTCTTGCCTCTTCACAAGAATAATGGAAATAAAACCCAGCCAGCAGTGCCAACTGAGTCTTTCTTTCCTGTAATGGTTGGGATGGATTAAACTTCCATCAATTCTTTTTCTTTGTGCGCTGTCATTTCATCCACATGTTTGACAGCATCATCCGTAACTTTTTGGATCTCTTTTTCAAGACCTTTCAATTCATCTTCTGTGATTTCTTTTGCTTTTTCTTGTTTCTTCGCTTCATCCATAGCATCACGACGGATGTTACGGATCGCTACTTTAGCATTTTCACCAACTTTTTTCACTTCTTTTGCTAAGTCACGACGAGTTTCTTCTGTCAAAGCTGGGATGACCAAGCGGATAACAGATCCATCGTTGGCTGGAGTGATTCCAAGGTCAGAAGCATTGATGCTGTGCTCGATGTCTTTCAAAGATGATTTATCAAATGGTGTGATCAACAAGACACGCGCTTCTGGAATTGTGATAGATGCCAATTGGTTCAATGGTGTTTCTACTCCGTAGTATTCTACAAAAATACGATCCAAAAGACTTGCATTTGCACGTCCAGCGCGGATGCTACCAAATTCACGTCCCAAACTTTGGTGAGACTGAGTCATTCTTTCTTTTGCTTTTTCTACGATTGGGTTTGCCATAATCTTCCTCTATTTTCTATTATTTTTCTACGTTATTTGATACGGTTGTACCGATATTTTCACCAAAGACAACGCGTTTGATATTGCCTGGTTCATTCATATTAAAGACAACCAAATCAATGTCGTTGTCCATGGAGAGAGTAGAGGCTGTTGAGTCCATGATGCGAAGACCTTTATTGATCACATCGCGGTGAGTCAATTCCTCAAATTTCACAGCTGAAGCATCTTTTTTCGGATCGGCATTGTAAACACCATCGACCCCATTTTTAGCCATGAGAATGGCATCTGCTTCAATCTCAGCTGCACGAAGGGCTGCGGTCGTATCTGTTGAGAAGTAAGGAGAACCGATCCCTGCACCAAAGATCACGATCCGATCTTTTTCAAGGTGACGAAGGGCACGACCACGGATATATGGTTCTGCAACTTGTTGCATAGCAATCGCAGTTTGAACACGGGTATCCACGCCAACTTGTTGAAGCGAATCAGCCATCACAAGGGCGTTCATGACAGTACCAAGCATACCTGTGTAGTCTGCTTGAACACGATCCATCCCTGCTTCAGCAGCAGGTTCTCCACGCCAAAGGTTTCCCCCTCCAATCACCAAGGCAATTTCAATTCCAAGTTCATGAACTTCCTTGATTTCTTGGGCCATATTTTGGACAGTTTTGATATCGATTCCGACACCACGTTCGCCAGCAAGAGCCTCACCAGATAGCTTGATTAAGATACGTTTATACTTAGGTTCTACCATTTTCTCTCTCCTTTTTTGATCTGTATTATTTTACCATAAATTACGTTTTTTATATAGTCATATCCATCAAAATTTTCTTTTTTCCATCCGATTAGTTTTACCAACTGTAGCAAATAAAAATGGAGTACAAAAAAAGCTACCCGAAGGCAGCTTTTCATTTCAATTAAAGTGAGTTAACATCCACTTTGATACCAGGACCTTGAGTTGTAGTCAAAGTCAAGCTAGTTACGTAAGTACCTTTAGCTGTAGCTGGTTTTGCTTTTTGGATTGTGTCGTTGAAAGCTTTAAAGTTTTCAACCAATTTAGTATCATCGAATGAAACTTTACCGATGATCGCTTGAACGATACCTGCTTTATCAGCACGGTAAGTGATTTTACCACCTTTAGACTCTTCAACTGCTTTCGCAACATCCATTGTTACTGTACCAGTTTTAGGGTTTGGCATCAAGTTACGTGGTCCAAGGACACGTCCAAGACGTCCAACAAGAGCCATCATGTCAGGTGTAGCGATAACAACGTCGAAGTCCAACCAACCATCGTTGATTTTCGCAACAAGGTCATCTTCACCTACGAAGTCTGCACCAGCAGCTTTTGCTTCTTCAGCTTTTGCACCACGTGCAAATACAAGTACGCGAGCTGTTTTACCAGTTCCGTTTGGCAATACCATTGCACCACGGATTTGTTGGTCAGCTTTTTTCACGTCGATGTTCAAGTTGTAAGCAACTTCTACAGTTGCGTCAAATTTTGCAAAGTTAGTTTCTTTTGCAAGAGCTACAGCTTCTTCTACGCTGTAGACTTTTGTGCTGTCGATTTTTTCAAGAGCAGCACGAAGTTGTTTGCTTTTTTTAGCCATTTTATCTTTCTCCTTGTAATGTGGTCATATCGATTTTCATCTCCCACGTCACTCGTCATTTGATCAAGTGTATTGCGGGCAAATAGGATTGTTACAATTAGTCAGTAACAGTGAATCCCATAGAACGAGCAGTACCTTCGATCATACGCATTGCAGACTCAATGTTTGCAGCGTTCAAATCTGGCATCTTAGTTTCAGCGATTTGTTGTACTTGTGCACGAGTTACAGTTGCAACTTTCGTTTTGTTCGGTGTACCTGAACCTTTTTCAACACCTGCAGCTTTTTTCAAAAGAACAGCAGCTGGTGGTGTTTTTGTAACGAAATCGAATGATTTGTCTTCATAAACAGTGATAACAACTGGGATGATCATACCAGCTTGATCAGCTGTACGAGCGTTAAACTCTTTAGTGAATCCCATGATGTTGATACCTGCTTGACCAAGCGCTGGACCAACCGGTGGAGCTGGAGTAGCTTTACCAGCAGGGATTTGCAATTTTACAAGTTTTTCGACTTTTTTAGCCATTTCTTAAATCCTCCTTTGTGGTTTTGGCGGTAATTACAGATTTTTACCTCCCACAAGTATGCTTTGTGCATACCTTTCTATTATACACGATTTCTCTTTTTTTGCAAGAAAAAATTAAAATATAGTAAACTTTTTTTTCATTTTATGATAGAATGAAGCTATGTTAATCAAAGTTGCTTCTGTATTATTTATTTTTTTAACGCTGATTCTGAGCGGCATCATTGTTCACCTCTTTAAACTCCAAAAAAGAGGATGGCGATCTACCGATATTGCCTTTCCTTTATTTGCCTTGGAGTACTACCTGATCTCAGACAGCGCCTTTTACCACAGCCTCTTACCACTATTAGCCTTGAGCCTTTCGCTTTTGGCCTTGGGGCTAACGATTTATTTCTTAAAAAAGAAAAAGTGTTTTTATTATCCTAAATTTATCAAATACTTCTGGCGCGCTGGGTTTCTGATCACCTTCTTGCTCTATCTGATCCTAACCGCTAGTTTATTTATCTAATACCAAAAGACAACTCTATCTTTGGAGTTGTTTTTTTATAAATAACCCTGATGATACTGCATAGACTGAAGTCATTTTAATTTTAAATTCTCCAAATATTTACTGAAACTTTTCGACGTGAGAAAAGTGCTAGAAACACGATTGTTTCTAGCACTCGGGAGTTTTGAAACTTTAGGTTCAAAACTAAGTCATGGAACTTCGTGGAAGTTCGCTGACGTCCGTACTCACCTAAGGAAAGTTTCAAAATTATCTTTTTCTTCAATCTGAGACAACTCTATCTTTAAGAGTTGTCTTTTTTTTATTTCTTTCGATGAAAGAACCAGCCCACTAGTTTCTTGAATACTTGAATCAAGAAGAGAGCAAGAACTGCCATGATAGCGCAGATAACCAGCGTTTGAAGCCTCAAGGGGCTCATGTTAAAGAATCTCCCTAAGATACTACTTGAAACCAGGAAGGCTAGGATATTTCCTAGAAGAACCAGTCTCTTGTAGTGATTGAGAGGCTGGGATTCTTGATAGATGATGGTAAAGCCAACGAAGGCCATCAAGCAGATGGCTGCACTTGAGAGTTCTTCCGACCTCATGCCAAATGTTGAAGAGAGCAATACCAAACTAAAGATCAGTATAAAATCCGTCAAGGCAGCAGGTAGCGCATTTTTAAAGACCGTTTCGATAAAGCGTCCTTTGATGCGCTCGCTATTGGGCTCAAGCGCTAGAAAGAAACCTGGAATCCCAATCGTAAAACCACTGATCAAAGACATCTGCGACGGCATGATGGGATAGGTAAAGGCTAAGAGCGTCACTGAAATAGCCAACAAAATAGAAAAGATATTCTTGATCAAAAAGAGACTGGCTGATCGTTGAATATTATTGACCACACGCCGACCTTCTGCCACGATGGACGGCATCTTCCCAAAGTCAGAATCCAGTAAGACCACTTGCGCCATCTTCTTGGTCGCATCATTTCCAGATTCCATCGCAATACTACAATCCGCTGTTTTGAGGGCCAGAATATCGTTGACGCCATCTCCGGTCATCGCTACCTTATGCCCCTTTGCCTGCAAGCCTTCAACAAGGCTTTTCTTTTGCTCTGGGGTCACCCGACCAAAGACCGTATATTGGCTCGCTGCTTGGTGCAAGTCTTCTTCCGTCAGTAAGCTTCTGGCATCGATTAGATTCTCTGCTCCTTCAATGCCTGCTTTTTGTGCAATAGCTGAAACCGTAGCTGGGTTGTCCCCTGAAATGACCTTAATGGTCACTCCTTGTTGTTTAAAGTAGGCGAAGGTTTTTTTGGCATTTTTTCTCAAAGGATTGGAGAGAATGATCCAGGCCACCAAGTCTACAGGAGCCTCTAAAGTCTCTCCCAGGTGTTCTCCCTTATATTTCCCAAAGGCCAAGACCCGATTGCCTGCCTGAGTAGCAGGAGCTATCTCTTGTTCAAGCTCAGAGAAGCCCTCTCGTAAGACAAATTCTGGTGCCCCTAATACATAGATCCCAGATTCAAAGATAATCGCCCCATACTTTTTCTTAGACGTAAAGGGCTGAATGTCTTTAGCCTTCCAAGGCTGGCTGACTGGAGTCTTGTGAAATTTTCGGATGGCATCCATGGTATCGTTTTGATCCATACTAGCCTTGACATACTGAGCTAGTGCTTCCAAGTCTTGAGCGTCTTTAACTGGACGAATCTCTGTCACTTCCATCCCCGGCTCTGTAATGGTCCCTGTCTTATCGACACAAAGAACATCCACGCGAGATAAGGTCTCAATCCCCTTCATACTATTGAGCAGGACCTTTTCCTTGGCTAATCTGACAGCACCCAGAGCCAGCGCCAAGGTCATCAATAGATACAAGCCTTCCGGAATCATCCCGATCAAGGCCCCGACTGTTGAAGTCACACTGAGCTTGAGACTATCGCCTAGGCTGATATAGCTGCGAAGAAAAAGGAGCGAACCTAGCGGAATGATGAGAAGGCCGATGATCCCCACGATTCGGTTGACCGCATGGACCATATCAGACTCCTCATGAGACTTGACCTGCTTGGCTTCCAGGCTCAATTGGTTGATGTAGGAGTCGTTCCCAACTTTATCCAATCGCGCCAGTCCTTGACCAGCGATCACAAAACTACCTGACATGAGTTCGTCTTGTGCTCCTTTTTTGACCTCATCGGCTTCACCTGTCAATTGCGACTCATCGACTTTTAGCTCGCCCTCCAGCAAGACCCCATCCGCATAGATCTGATCTCCAGCTTGAAAGCGAACCAGATCGCCCTCCACCAGCTGATCGATAGGTAGAGCGACTTCTTTTCCTTCTCGAAGAACGATCGCCTCACTCATATGCAGAAATTGCATCTGACGCAAGATCCGTCTAGAGCGGACTTCCTGCACAATTCCTACCAAGGAGTTGACCACGACGACCGGGACAAACAAGAGATTGTTCCAAGACTTCACCGCTACCAGCAAGACCGCCAAGACCAGGAAAATCAGATTAAAGTAAGTAAAGACATTGTCTCGAATGATCTGCCCAATACTTTTTTCTGTCTTAATCGTGACCTTATTTTGCTTGCCCTCTTGGATCTTTTTCGCTACTTCTTCCTGACTGAGTCCTTCTAATCTAACCATTGCTTTCCTCACTCATGTATTTCCAAGGGCAATCCTTCTGGATCGAAGAAAAATGCCATCTTCTTACCATCAAAGTCATCATAGCGAAGGCCTGTATTTGCAATACCTAGCTGATCCAATCTAGCTAGATACGCCTCGACATCGTCCACTTTAAAGGCCAGATGACGTAGTCCCGCATGCTCGGGCAAGGGGAGCTTTGGACGTTCTGGGGCCGTCGGTTTGATAAAGAGTTCTAAAGTCAATTCCCCTTGGCGGAGATTGATCAAGATATCTCCGCGTTCGGGACGGTCATACTCACTGACAATCGCAAAGCCCAACTGGTCCACATAAAAATGCAACATAGCGTCGCGATCCCGTCCAATGATGGCAATATGATGAATCGTGTCTAACTTCATCTGGTCCTACTTTCTATTTTCTATAAAAAGAAAAGGGAGTGGGGCATATGCCCTTTTTCCCTATCCTTATGATTGTTGCAATACTTTTCGAGGCTTGGTCCCTTCAGCTGGTCCAATCACACCCGCTGCTTCCAACTCTTCCATGAGGCGAGTCGCTCGGTTAAAACCAACCGATAAGCGGCGCTGAATCATCGAAGCACTGGCTTTTTGGGTCTCGATGACGAGCGCTTTGGCCTCTTCAAAGAGAGGATCACCCTCGTCTGAGCCACCCATACCTCCATCAAAGTCTGACTCCGATACTTCTCCTGGATCAAAGGCATCATCATAATCTGCTTCTGCCTGCTCTTTGACAAAGTTGACAATCCGCTCCACATCGTCATCTGAGATAAAGGATCCTTGTAGACGGATTGGATGATTTTCATCGATCGGTTTAAAGAGCATGTCCCCACGACCGAGCAGTTTCTCAGCTCCATTTTCATCCAAGATGGTCCGTGAGTCGGTCCCAGATGATACCGCAAAAGCAACACGGGAAGGCACATTGGCCTTGATCAAACCTGAGATAACGTCAACCGATGGCCGTTGGGTTGCAAGGATCATGTGGATCCCTGCTGCACGAGCCTTCTGTCCAAGGCGGATAATGGCATCTTCCACTTCTTTACTTGCGACCATCATCAAGTCTGCCAACTCATCGACAATGACCACAATCAATGGAAGGGGCACTTGCTTCATCTCAGACTGGGCATTGTACTCCACCACCTTGGCATTAAAGCCAGCAATATTACGAGCACCCACTTTCGAGAAGAGCTCATAGCGATTTTCCATCTCATCAACGACCTTCTGCAGGGCCCGACTGGCCTTGCGTGGGTTGGTCACCACTGGAATCAAGAGGTGAGGAATATCATTGTAGACAGAAAGCTCCACCATCTTTGGATCGACCATCATAAACTTGACTTCGTCCGGACGGGCCTTCATCAAGATACTCGAAATAATCCCATTGACCGCTACCGACTTACCAGATCCGGTAGAACCCGCTACCAAGAGGTGGGGCATCCGAGCCAAATCAAAGGTTCGTGCCGAGCCATCTACAGCCTTCCCAAGAGGAATCTCAAGGAGTTTAGCTGGATCTGTTTTGGACTGCTCCCACAATTCACGGAAGGAAACGGTCGCAATCTCTGAGTTAGGCACTTCAATCCCGACCAGAGACTTCCCTGGAATCGGTGCTTCAATCCGCACATCCTTAGCAGCTAGGGCCAAGGCCAAATCATCTGCTAGGTTCGAAATGCGATTGACCCGCACACCGACAGCTGGCTTGACTTCATACTTGGTAACAGAAGGACCGATTTCTGCCCGCTCCACTGTCGCCTTGATATTGAAGCTTGCAAAGGTCTCTTCCAAAATGCGGATATTCTGACGAACGATGTTTTTCTCTTTGGATTGATTTTTGGGCTTGTCAGGTGCGAAGAGATCAATGGTTGGAAGCTTGTACTGGAGCAATTCCTTAGGTGTAAAATCCACTTGAACTTCTTCCCCATCGTCTTCGAATTCTTCGGCTACCGGAAGCTCTTCATATTCTTCAGGCTCTTCCGGCCATTCTTCATCTGGCAGGTAGATTTCTGGTGTTGCTGGTGCAACAATCTCAGCTTCTGGGAAGGACTCTGTAAAGGGCTCTTCCGCCAACACTTCTCCTGTTTCAGGATCTACAGGGTGCCCTTCCATAGAAAGGGGAGTTGAAAGAGCAGCTCTTGCTTCTTCTTGCTCTCTTTCAGCTGCAGCAGCTTCCTCAGCAGCTCTCGCTTCCTTTTCAAGGAATTTCTGCTCGCGACGTTCTTTGCGTTTTTCCATAGAAGCATGGAAAGCTTCGGACCCCTTTTCAAACAAATCATAGATGGAGTAAGGGCTTATCAAGAGGATCCCCAATCCGATAAAGAGAAGACCGATAAAATAAGAGCCAATATTTGAAAACAGGAAGGAAATCGGAGCATAAAGAAGGGCACCGATCATACCACCACCGGCAAAACTCTCCACCCGCAGATGAATCAAGTCTGCCATGATTCTTGAAAAAGTGACCTTGATTCCATTATTGTCTAAATGAAGGGAGGATACAAAGAAGGCCTGAAACATCAAAAGAACCCCAACAAAGAAGCTTAGGAATCCTGAAATCACCCCTTCGTGTTTATCCAGCCATTTAAAGGCATAAAGGTAGAAGAAGGTCGCTAAAATAGCCAAATAAGCCAAACTTCCGACAAAAAGACGGATCAAATTATAGGCTAAGACCCCTACTGCCCCCAATTTCAAGGCCGCAAAAATTAAGACCAGACTAATCAGAATGGTCGCAATCATGCGATGAATTGCTTTTTTTCTTTCTAATTCTGCTTTGGACAGTCGTCTTGTCGACCGTGTTTTTTTTGATTGATTATTGTTTGCCATAACCTTTATTATATCACATTTCCAAGCTAGTTCTCTAGTAAAATCATTTCCTCAATTTTGCAGTATAAAGTAAAAAACAGCACCGAGTAGGCACTGTTCTTTAGAGCTGTTTAGAACGATATTCAATGATGTTCAAATTCCAAAATGGATCTTACTCAGATTTTTTATCCTCCGGTGTGATGGTATCTAGAACTTGATCGACTTTTTGCTCTCTTTCCAATTCGTTATCCATTTGAATGATATCGATTTGATCTTGTACATTTGTTTGTTGGACTTGAGGTTTGAATGACGAGGCAAATCCTACTCCAATCACCAAGAGACTCGCTCCAAGGACACAAAGCCTTTTGACATGCCAAGCCATTGGCAAAGGAATTTTCGCTCGGAAACCTGATTTCTTGACCCAATCCGGATGGTCTAACATCACGCGATTTGCTGCTATCAGAGGCTTCATGTAGCCAAAGAGCGCAATGACCGTTGTCAAACCAATACCCCGAAAACGATTCTGATTCGATGGAGAAACATGGTTCACTTCCATCAGAACCATACCCGTAATCACTAAATTAATGACCAGTAATAAGCCCAAAGATCTCCATAGACCTTCTCTACGGTAGCATTTCAATTCATCAAACGACATCTCTTCAAAATGTTTATTCATGTTTCAAGTACTCCTGGTGTTTCTTCAAATACTTTTTGCCATACCATTCTTCCAGCGATTTCCCTTCGAACTCGCGATATTCCTCTGAATATTTATTTCGATAATAACCATACAGTGAATAGGGTAACATCATCACTACTTCCATACTCAAAACAATAATATTTGCAAAAAATACCATTCCTATAAATGAGATGGTTCCTAAAAAATCACCTTTTACTTCTCCAATTTTGGGGAAAAGAAATTTCAGAACCATCCAACCTGCTACAATTATTCCACCTAGTCCAGCAATGACTTCTATGATCTTTTGCTGTCTAGCAGTTACACTAGGATCCTGCACTCCATAAAGACGAATTTTTAGCGATTTCATTCTAAATTGGACAATCATAAACAATATGATTCCGGTAAGAACATAGAAAAAAACCCAACCCAAAATCGTAAGGTATCTACCTATGACGGTGATAAAAAACAAATTCAGAGCAAGCACCATCCAAATCAGATACAGATTCAAATTCAAGATACTAGTATAAGGAATCTTTGCATCATATTTTCTACGCAGATTTTTTCTACAAACAAGAAACCATAAAAACCAACACAAGAAAAACAGCCAGAGTGGATAGAAATTGATCCCCCAGGTTTCAACTGGTGCATCTGGATCAGGGTGATGAGTTTGCGACTCCATTAATGCAGAAAATCCAAACATGAACAGTATCCCCATAAATGAAAATAGTTTCCTCGCAATACTAAATGGCTTTGTGTAGATTTTTCGGCTATTTGTGTCCTTGACCATATAATCGATAAAGCCATCATGACGCAAACGACGGCTCTCATAAAAATTGGCCCTAAAGATTGATTTTTTCATTCTTATCTTCCAATAACTCCTTATATTTTTTCAGGCTCTTTCAATTAATGTCTATTTCGATTGTAGGACTTACAGATGACTGAATTCATCCTTCAAGTATCGTTTAGCCTTTCGAACGATATAGAGCGACTCATCTTCTGAAACCAACTTGCGAAAGAGCTCTTCAGCTCTAGACTGATCTCCTTTGAGAGCAGCATTCAAGGCTTGGTAGTAGATGATTTCCAACTGCTGGTACTTGAAGTCATTGCTTAAGTCTTCGAAATAATCATTGCTTTGGTGCGCAATGGTTAAATCATAAAGAGCGAGACAGACCTCTTTTGTTTTCTCAGCCAGTGTAGGGTCTGTAATGGTCAATTCATTTAACTGAGCCTCTAGCTCTTCTCTAGTCAAATCAGGATCTGTCAGGACAGTCGATCGCATGAGGTAACTCTCAAAAAAGTTCTTATATTTCTGCGGTAGTTCCTTCTGACTAAGTGCCTCCCTAGCTTCCTCTATAACAGCATCGAAATCTCCCATCATAAAAGAATAGGCGACCGATGTTAGCTTCATATCTATCTGTAAAATGGGCTTTTTCACATTCTTGTTCAACTGAAGGTATTGCTGCCAAAAAGCTAAATCTAAGTCTACATGGAGAATGGTGTTACACTTGTTGGTGTAGCTCTTCTTGAGCAAGTGGATGAATAAAAACAAGCCTGCAAGGACCAATAAGAGGCCCGCAGTCTGAAGAAGGGGATCTCTGACCAATAATCCTATACAAACAATCAGAAGCATTGCCAACAAGCCAGCAGATCTAATATAGAGTCTATAGTTTTTGCGCATTTGACCATAATTCATACACATCACTCTTTTCTATTCCTGTTTTCAATGTGGCTAGATTCAATCCTGTAATTCGCCATCTTTTCCATTGTAGTATTGTTTAAACTCTTCATAAGAATGGATTTCATGCTCCTGTCCATCTTTTGAGTAGTAAGCATCTATCTTTACTCCAGAGATTCGATCTTGACCGATATAAGCAAACCAGTGAAGTAGTTGGTCAAAATATTCCGCATTAGACATAGAGTCTTGACGTGGGTATAAGATGTAACCTTCCTTTGAAAGCTTTTCTTTCAATTCAGGATGTTCTTTAAAAATATTTAGATTTACGCTATTCTTATCTCTATACTCATTAAGCTCTATTCTTGACCCAATACGATACCCTGAATTTTTCACTACCAAACCACCTAAATTAGTATAGGAAGTAAGGATTGCGTCAATAGTTGACACTTCTGTATCTATACTTTCGGATTCAATAAATTCATGATGATCTAAATCATAAAATAATTCATATGATTTTTCTGAATCCTTTGACTCATAATAGCGAAACCATACAAGACTTTGACCTTTATTATTTATCACATCGAAATTTTTCGAGTAAGCCTTTGGAAATTTTTTTCGAATATCTTTTATGAAATCAACTTTCGTTTCTGCCATATCTCTACTTATATCATAATATCGAAATCCAGTATATTCTTTCTGTAAATTGTTTTTGTCTTGTTTTTCATTATAATTAAAACTGACCAAATAACGATTCCCTACAAAATAAAAATCTTTAGCTAGAATATACTCGTTATGATCGCCCCAGTATGATACATTCTTAATATCCCCTGCTTCTACATATGTTGAAGCAGATTCAGTTTTCTTGTGATGATTCGATTTTGGATAAATCAATACGAGTACACACCCAAAAATAAGTAGCAAACTAAATATCACTCCTGCCATCTTACTCTTTAAACATTTTTTCATTCTTTTCCTCTACAAAACCTATCGTTTTTTTCTTAAACCAATCAACTTATCTCCCATCATACCGAATTTTCTATCTCAACGCAACTTCCTTTTTAACTAGTGATTTATCAACCCTTGTCAATCTTGAAATAACTCTAGTGAATAGAGATTTCCATCTAAATTTGAAAGTATCGCAAAATTAAGGTACAATAGAGAAAGACAACTATGTTGGAAAGGAAGAATATGAAAAAATTAATCGCACTACTATTATTTTCCGGCTTGGCTTTAACAGCTTGTTCGTCCAATAAGACAGACGCTAACTCTTCAAGCTCAAGCAAAGAAAAGACAGAGCAGACAGCAACTTCTAGCTCTAGTGAAAAAGATCAAAAGAAAATTGAAGAAGATCAAAAGAAATTAGAACAACTGCGCAAAGATTTTAACGACGCCATGACCAATGAAAATGCCGTCTTCCCACAACTTTCAACTGACGTGGCTGAAGACGAAGCGGAGGTTAAAATCACAACGACAGAAGGCGACATCACTGTGAAGCTCTTCCCTAAATATGCCCCACTTGCAGTTGAAAACTTCTTGACCCATGCAAAAGAAGGCTACTACAATGGCTTACTTTTCCATCGTGTCATTAACAACTTTATGATCCAAACTGGGGATCCTAAGGGAGATGGTACTGGTGGTGAATCCATCTGGAAGGGCAAAGACAAATCCAAAGATTCAGGTACTGGTTTTGAGAATGAGTATTCTCCATACCTTTACAACCTTCGTGGAGCCCTAGCCATGGCCAATTCTGGTCCAAATACCAACGGTAGTCAATTCTATATCAACCAAAATAAGGAAGATATTTCTAGCAAGCTCCCGACTGATCGCTTCCCAGCTAAGATTATCGATGCTTATAAAAATGGTGGAAATCCAACCCTTGATGGTGGCAACTACACTGTCTTTGGGCAAGTCATCGATGGCATGGATGTGGTGGATAAAATTGCGTCTGCCGAAACTGATGATAAGGACAAACCAAAAACAGACATCAAGATTGAAAAAATCGAGATTTTAAAAGACTATAATTTCAAAAAATAATGAAAAGAGAACCGCACGGTTCTCTTTTTAAAATATTGATAAACATTTTACATAAAATTACCTAATAGATTCATTGGTAAATAAAATGAATTCTAATTATTTAAGACATTCATCTACTGAAACTTTCCGCTGTGAGAAAAGTGCCTGAAACAATACAGTTTCAGGCACTCGGAATTATTGAGACCTTAGGCTCAATAATTAGTCATGGAACTTCTACGAAGTTCGCTGACGTCCGTCCTCACCTAAGGAAAGTTTCTAAGAAGTATGTAACGTCAATCTAAAAAGAGAACCGCATGGTTCTCTTTTTGTGTTTACGTTAATTCATTAAAGTCCCAGATTTGGTCCATCCAGCCTTCATAGAAGTCTGGCTCGTGGCAAACCATGAGGATCGATCCCTTGTATTCTTTCAGGGCCCGTTTCAATTCTTCTTTGGCATCTACATCCAAGTGGTTGGTTGGTTCGTCTAGTACCAAGACATTGTTTTCACGGTTCATCAAGAGACAGAAGCGTACCTTGGCTTGCTCTCCACCGGATAATACCTGAATTTGGCTCTCGATATGTTTAGTGGTCAACCCACAGCGGGCAAGAGCTGCACGGACCTCTGCTTGGTTGAGAGCTGGAAAGGCATTCCAAACTGCCTCTAGCGGTGTCTGACGATTGCCCCCTTCGACCTCTTGCTCGAAGTAGCCAAGTTCTAGGTAATCTCCACGCTCTACTTCTCCAGCGATAGGTGGGATGATTCCCAGCAAGCTCTTCAAGAGAGTGGTTTTCCCGATCCCGTTGGCACCGATGATGGCTACCTTTTGATTGCGCTCAAACGTTAGGTTCAAAGGCTTGGTCAAAGGACGGTCATACCCAATCTGGAGACCCTTGGCCTGGAAGATAAAGCGTCCCGGAGTACGGGCATTTTTAAAGTCAAAGGATGGCTTTGGTTTCTCACTTTGCAACTCAATGAGTTCCATCTTGTCCAGCTTCTTCTGACGAGACATAGCCATATTCCGTGTAGCCACACGCGCCTTATTACGGGCTACGAAATCTTTCAAATCAGCAATTTCTTTTTGCTGACGCTCATAAGCCGCTTCCAATTGCGATTTCTTCATTTCATAGACTTCAAGGAATTGGTAGTAATCTCCTGAATAGCGGGTTAACTGCTGATTTTCCACATGGTAGACGATGTTGATCACATCGTTCAAGAAAGGAATATCGTGGGAAATAAGGACAAAGGCATTTTCATAGTTCTGCAAGTAACGTTTGAGCCAATCGATGTGCTCCGCATCCAAGTAGTTGGTTGGCTCGTCCAAGAGAAGGATATCTGGTTTTTCAAGGAGCAATTTAGCCAAAAGGACCTTGGTCCGCTGCCCACCTGAAAGGGTCGTCACATCGGTCTCCATGCCAAAGTCCATGACCCCAAGAGCACGCGCCACTTCATCAATCTTGGCATCCAAGGTATAGAAATCCCGACTCTCTAACCGATCCTGGAGCTCTCCGACTTCTTCCATGAGAGCATCCATATCCGCTCCATCCTCAGCCATTTCCATATAGAGGTCATTGATGCGAGCCTCTGCTTTAAAGAGTTCATCAAAGGCTGTCCGCAAGACATCGCGCACCGTTTGCCCTTCTTTTAGGACAGCATGCTGGTCCAGATAGCCCGCGGTCACATACTTAGACCACTCAACCTTCCCTTCGTCGGGTTGCATTTTGCCGGTCACGATGCTCATGAAGGTGGATTTCCCTTCACCATTGGCTCCAACCAAACCGATATGCTCTCCCTTTAACAAGCGGAAGGACACATCCTCAAAAATAGCCCGGTCTCCAAAGCCATGGCTTAAATTTTTCACCTCTAAAATACTCATGATTGACTCTCTTTCATTGATTTCACTCGTATGATTATATCATCTTCAATACAAAATTAAAAGGGAGTCCAACTCCCTTTAGAATATATAAAAATAAATTATAAGTAAGATAGGTTACGCGATTTTGTCAAGAAATCAAAATAAGTTCTAACTTATGAATCTCATAAAGAATATACCGAAACTTTTCGCCGTGAGAAAAGTGCTAGAAACATTATTGTTTCTAGCACTCGGGAGTTTTGAGACCTCAGGCTCAAAACTAAGTCATGGAACTTCTTCGAAGTTCGCTGACGTCCGTACTCACCTAAGGAAAGTTTCTGGCATACTTTTATTATAGTTCTAAAGAAAATCCAACTCCCTTTTCTTTTACAAATCTAAGTCTGCGTATGGTTTCCGGTAACCTACTTGAACCACTTTTCCGTCTTTGACAAGTAGGGGGCGCTTGATCAGCATACCGTCGCTAGCCAAAAGATCCGCTGCTTCTTCTATTGTCAGTTGATCTACCTTATCTTTCAAGCCAAGTTCCCGGTATTTCATCCCGCTGGTATTAAAGAAAGATTTGATCGGTAGGCCAGACGCTGCCATCCAGTCTTGCAATTCTTGACTAGTCGGTGTTTCGGTTACAATATTTTGGCTCTGAAACTCACATTGGAGACCGTCCAATTCTGATTTAGCCTTTCGACAAGTCGAACATTTTGGGTATTCAATAAAGGTATACATCGATTTCATTTCTCCTTCCAGGTAATTCCTTCGTGTTGTAAGAGCCAGCGTTTACGATCGAGTCCAGACGCATAGCCTGTCAATTCTCCATTTTTTCCCATCACGCGGTGACAAGGGACTAGAATTGTCAAGGGATTGCGTCCAACAGCCTGTCCTACGGCCTGGGCTGAACCACAAGAAAGATCCTGGGCAAGCTGCCCATAGGTCTTAGTCTCACCATAGGGGATCTCTTGCAATAACTGCCACACCCGCTCTTGGAAGGCTGTCCCTTGCGGCGCTAGTGGAAAGCTGATCGCAATTGGGGCCCCAGCAAAATAATGGTCCAACCACTCTATTACCTTCTCATGGTAGGGATGGAACTGCTCCAGCGCCCCATAGGGATCAGGCGCCTCTTCTTTCGGATCATAAAAATCAAGCTCTACAAGGCCTTCCTTACTGACAATGATCGAAAGAAGTCCCATAGGGCTCTCATAGAATTGTTTAAGATAGAGTGTCATTGTAGGCCGCTTCTGCTCTTTGGTCCCAGCGGTCCTCTTCTGAGACCACTTGGAATAGACTAGTTTCTGCTTTTCGTTTGATCTTTTGATATGCCAAACGGACGCCATCAATTGGGACTTTTCCACAATAATGGTAGCCCAATTTTTCAAGCAAATGTTGCATGACTAGATTATCCGGGTGCGTATCGCAACGGAAATCCGGCCCTTTTTCTCCTTCGATTAAACCTTGAAGGAAGGTCTGAGCCACCCCTTTGCCAGCAGCTTCTTTAGCTACAGCGACACGATGAAAGGTAACATACATATAGTTGTCATGCTCCCACTTGCCATCGTAAATCTCATGATAGGCCGCTTCATTTCCCTTGTGGACGGCAGCATAGGCGACGATTTCCTGATCTTCAACGGCTACATAACCACGACTTTCTAGAATATCCTCAAAAATGATCTCTTCATCTGGATAACCATCCTGCCACTGATCGACCTGTCTTTGAGCCAGACTTTCCTTAGCATCTTGGATGATTTCCATAATTCGCTGGATCTCATTTGGATAAGCCATTCTAATTTCCATCCTGCTTCCAACCTTTCCTAGTCTTGATGGTAACGAGCATAGAGCTCACTCTTTTGCAGGCCATATTGTTTGGCGACCTGTTTAATTGCTTGATTTTTCTTCATGCCCTCTTGGACCAAGGTGTCGATCTCTTGAATCAAGTCGACCTCTTCTAGGTCTAGCTCTTCTTCCTTGGCTCCTTCGACGATCAAGAGACACTCCCCTTTGAGGGGATTTTCTTCAAGAAATGCGACTAACTCAGAAATACTGCCACGAGTATATTCCTCGTAGATCTTGGTCAATTCACGAACCAGGACGACCGAACGATCCCCATAGACAGCCAACATATTCTCTAAGGTCGCCTTCACCCGATGGGGCGACTCATAAAAGATCTGAGTCTCAGGGTAGGCCACTTTTTCTTGGAAAAAGGCCTTTTGTTGCCCCTCTTTGCGAGGCAGAAATCCATAAAAAATATGAGGTTGAGGGGCTAGGCCACTGGCAATCAAACCCGTTATACCTGCACTAGGACCAGGCACAGCTACGACAGGAATCTCGCGTTCAATCGCTGCCTTGACCAAATCATGACCAGGGTCAGAAATACTAGGGAGTCCTGCATCTGAGACTTGCGCTAAGTCTTTTCCAGATTCTAAATGGGCGATCAGATCAGGAATTTTCTCCATGGCATTGTGCTCATGAAAGCTAGTCTGGGGTGTCGTAATCTCAAAATGCTTGAGCAAGAGGCCTGTATTTCTAGTATCCTCAGCTGCGATCAAGTCCACATCCTTTAAGGTCTGGACCATGCGGTAACTCATATCCTCCCGGTTACCGATCGGTGTTGGGACCAGGTAGAGGACCCCTGTTTTCTTTTCCCCTTTAAAACTTCGTTGGATCTGCATGCTTACTCCCTAAATAACAACTCGTCACAAAACATACACTCTTCATCGTTCTCACGGCGTTGGCCGTAGGAATAGGTGCAAATATGAAAGCCGTCGTTGTAAATTCGTTGCAAATTTTCACGACCATGGTGTTGTGACTTTGCGGATGCGGTCTTCTCAACTTCCCCCAAACGCTCTCTCAATTTATCATTTTCTAAGCGAAGAGCTGTATTTTCTTCGATGACTTGTTTCAAATTTTTCTTGATGGCTTCGACTTCAGCCAAGGTGACCAACAAATTCTGAGAAAAGCCGTCTAAAGCATCAAATAATTCTTTTTTATTCATTCTGACTCCTTAACTTTCTAAGCTCAAAACCATATATTCTAGAGCATTTTGAAAAGAAACATTGGCCTTCCACATGGTGCGAGCAAGACTCAATTTTTCCAGCAGCTGCTGGGATCTGCTCAAGCGCAACTGCTCTTCTAAAGCCAACTCCATCAATCGAAAGGCTTGGCTTTGTTTTTCCTTATCATCTGCTAAGCTCACCAATCGAGTCACTTCCAAATAGGCGCTATTCAAATTGGAGTGACAACGTTCGATGAACTGATTACAAACTTTCGCCAACTCAAAAAAAGTAGCATTCTTTTTTTGCTGCTCTGCCTCTTCAAGACTAAAACTAAATCGAGCTACTAGACTTGCCTGCGATTTAATCAAACCTTCTTTTTCTAGACGTTCGGTAAGGTAGGCTTGCTTTTTAGGAAAATGGACCTGCTGGGCCCGACTCTTGATGGTCGGTAAGATCAAGTTTTCATCGGAAGTCAACAAGAAGAGATAGATCTCACTCTGGGGTTCTTCCATAACTTTTAAGAGAGAATTGGCCGCATTGGTATGCATCTTATCCGAATCTTGGACGATAAAGACCTGCCGACTGCCTTCAAATCCTGATTGAGAAAAGTCTTGAACCAGCGAGCGAATACGGTCAGTCTTTATGATCTGGTTGATTGGACGCACGATCTTTACGTCTGAGAATTCTTCTTCAGCAATCAAGCGACAGGATCGGCATTTGCCACAAGGCCAGACTCCCTGCAAATCTTCGCAAAACTGACTTTGAGCTAGCAAGAGGGCCATCTCAAAACTGGCAAACGAACCTGTAAAGAGATAAGCATGACTGAGCTGTTTGTGTTCTAGGATCTGGGTGAAGCGCTCCACCAATTCTGGCTGGAGTTGTTGGATCTCTTCTAGATTCATTTCAATGTCCCCAAGCGATTTTCTAAAACAGCCAAGACATCCGTAAAGACTGCTTCAAAAGATTGACTGGCATCGATTTTCACGATGCGCTCTGGTTCCTTTTCATACAAGGCCAAATAACCTTGTCTGACTTTTTGGTGAAGCTCCAATCCTTCCAAATCCAAACGATTGACTTCCCTCTCTTGGTTTTTCGCAATTCGTGCGAGCCCTTCTTCGACATCCAGATCAAAGTAAAGGGTTAGGTCTGGCTTTAAGCCATCTGTTGCGAATTGATTGAGCCACTCGATGTCTTCCACACTCAGACCGCGACCATACCCTTGATAAGCTACCGAGCTATCAATAAAGCGGTCCATCAAGACAACCTTCCCAGCTGCAAGGGCTGGCAAGACACGTTCCACCAAATGCTGCCGGCGACTAGCAATATAGAGCAACAACTCGGTCTTGGCATCCATACTAGTATGGTCTGGATCCAAAATGACTTGGCGGATCTTTTCGGCAATGTCGACACCACCTGGTTCACGGGTTGTAATAAAAGGAATTCCTTTTTCTTCAAGTAGAGGCAAAATGGCTTCTAGGACCGATGATTTTCCCGCTCCTTCTGGACCTTCAAATGAAATTAATGTACCGTTTACCATAGTATCCTCTTTCTGTTTTTCTTCTTTTTATTTTACCAAAAATAAGGGTAAAAATCTTGTATTTTAGGAGAGAAAATTTTTCAAAGTCATTTTCATTTTTTCACTTTTTTGTTACAATATTCTTATAAAGTTTTAGGAGACAACCTATCATGTTTAAATTTAAAGATATTCTGGCTATCATTTTTGGGGCCGGCATTTTTTCATTTGGGATCTATTTTTTGGTCATTCCCTTTCACTTCTATGAAGGAGGAGCGACAGGGATTACCTTGATCACCTATTACCTCTTAAAAGTCCCCGTATCCCTGATGAACTTACTGATCAATATCCCTCTCTTCATTCTGGCTTGGAAACTGCTGGGTAAGAAATCTCTTTATCTGAGCTTACTGGGGACCTTTTCAGTTTCGGCATGGATGGCAATTTTTGAAGCTATGCCCCTCAGCCACCACTACCATCACTTCATCTTTGAAGCCTTTAAAGGAGATATTCTGCTTGCCTGTATCGCCTCAGGGGTTGTGCTTGGTTTGGGTCTAGGGATCATCTTCAATGCTGGAGGAACCACGGGAGGAACAGATATCCTCGCTCGCATCTTTAACAAATACACTTCCCTCAGTATGGGAAAGCTCATGTTGATTGTAGATGCCATTGTTCTGACAACTGTGGTCATTGTCTTCCAAGATGTCCGTACAGCTATGTATACCCTCTTCTTTATCCTGATTGACACCCTTGTGATCGACTTGATTGGAGAAGGTGGTTTTGCTGGAAAAGGCTTCCTTATCGTTACCTCTAAACCAGAAGAAATTGCCAAAAAGGTTTCTGACGATCTGGGTCGCGGGATTACCTTTATCCGCGGGATGGGCTATTACAGCCGTAAGGACCTGGATATCGTCTACTGTGTCGTTTCACGGAATGAGATGAAACAAATGAAAGACATCATCAATCAGATCGATCCATTCGCCTTCATCACCATTTCTGAAGCCCATGAAATTCTCGGCGAAGGCTTTACTTTAGATAAAGAAAAACAACCCATTACCCGTTAATAGAAATAAGGCTAGATTTTCATCTAGCTTTTTTTCTATTTACGATTTTCCTTAGGTGAGTACGGATGTCAGCGAACTTTTACAAAGTTCCATGACTAAATCAAGATACAATCCGCGACCCGTATTCAATTAGTTTTGAGCCCCTTCGCTTTTTAATTTCTAAGCTCAGGCTAAAACAGTTCCCCAAACTGTTTTACTCTCAAAAATTCCGAGAGCATGAAACAAGTATGTTTCATGCTCCTTTCTCACGGCGGAAAATCTTAGAATACACGTCATAATTAATAAAATCATAATTATTTTTACAGAATTTATTAAGTTACTTTATACAAAAATCAGACTGGATTGTCATCCAGCCTGATTTTTTTATTAAATAGCTTTTGCGATTGTTCGAGTGATTTCATCAACTTTCAAACCGTTGGCTTCAAATTTACTACGGATTCCTTCTAGATCTGTCACCCCATCAATTTGGACTTCGATAACGACACGATCGTCTTTGGTTGGGATATTGACTGTATTGGCGATGTTATACCCCTCTTCTACAATCAAGTGAATGATTTGTTCTAGAACGCCAACCTTATCTTCTGTCACAAAGCGAACACGAACTCCTTCTTCTCCATAGCCCGATACTTCAAGGAAGGCACGGAAAATATCACGGTCTGTGATGACACCAGATACTTGGTCATTGTCCACGACTGGAAGAATTCCCACCTTGTTCTTATACATGAGGTAGGTCGCATCTTCTAAGCTGGCAAATTTAGAGACGGTAATGACATCGCGAAGCATGACATCTTTAACCTTGGTCTTGTTCAACAGATAGTTCATCTCGAAAATAGACAAGCTTGTTGCTTTAGATGGACTTGCTTCTGCAATCGTACCTTCTGTCACCAACCCAACCAATTTATCGTTTTCAATGACTGGCAAACGGTGCAAACCTTGTTCGCGCATCAAATCTGCCGCATGGGCAATTGTAGTATCTGGACTAATGTAAACCACTTTACGTGTCATAAAATCTTTAACAGCCATAACAAGTTCTCCTATGCTTTTATTAGTTTTATTATACTTGATTTTAAGAATGATTTCAAACGCTTTCAGCAGTTTTCTCTTGTTTTCAAAATTTAGAAAAATCAAACAAGAGGGATGAAAAAAGAAAGGTCTTCAGGACCTTTCTTTTTAATATTCTAGTGAACTTTAGAAATCTTATCCACCAAGGTAGGCCTTGCGGACTTCTTCTGAGGCTAAGAGTTCTTTTCCTGTTCCAGTAAGAACGACTTTCCCTGTTTCCAAAACATAACCGCGGTCTGCGATGGCAAGAGCCTTGTTGGCATTTTGCTCGATCAAGAGAACAGTTGTCCCTTGTTTTTGGATATCTTGGATGATATCAAAAATTTCTTGGATAAAGATTGGGGCCAATCCCATAGAAGGTTCATCCAGAAGCAAGAGTTTTGGCGTTGACATAAGTGCACGACCCATTGCAAGCATTTGTTGTTCCCCACCAGATAGGGTTGCTGCATCTTGGTTCTTCCGTTCTTCCAAACGTGGGAAACGAGAAAAGACTTTCTTCAAGTTAGCTTGATTTTCTTCTCGATCTTTTTTCAAGAAAGCTCCCATCTCCAAGTTTTCCATAACGGTCAAGCCTGGAAAGACGTGGCGGCCTTCTGGAACTTGAGAGAGTCCTGCTGCTACAATCTTTTGAGCCGGAACCTTTTGAATCTCCTGACCCAAAAATTCGATTTTCCCAGCACTTGGACGCACCAAACCTGAAATGGTACGAAGAATAGATGTTTTCCCAGCACCGTTAGCACCGATAAGAGAAACAACTTCCCCTTCGTTTACCTCGAAACTGACATCACGGACAGCCTGGATCATGCCATAGTGTACAGAAAGATTTTCAACTTTTAACATAGACATTAGGCTTCACCTCCTAGATAGGCTTCGATTACGCGTTTGTTGGTCTTGATTTCATCTGGCGTACCATGGGCAATCAAGCGACCATATTCCAATACATAAATCCGTTCTGTTACTTCCATGACCAAGCTCATATCGTGCTCGATCAACATGATCGTAATATTGAATTCTTTTTGAATGCGACGGATCAATTGGGTCAATTCTGCTGTTTCTTGAGGGTTCATCCCTGCAGCAGGTTCATCCAAGAAGAGGATTTTTGGCTCTGTAGCAAGGGCACGAACGATCTCCAAGTGACGTTGTTGTCCGTAAGCTAAGTTTTTGGCCAAGGTATCTGCTTCTTTTTCCAAACCAAAAATCGCTAACAATTCAAGAGCTTTCGCTTTCAAAGCTTCTTCATTCTTGTAATAGCTTGGCAAGCGGAAAAGACTCGCAAAGACATGTGGTTTATGGTGATTAGCAAAGGCAATCAAGACATTGTCCAAAACGCTCAAATCTTTAAAGAGACGAATATTTTGGAAAGTACGTCCCAGACCACCTGCAGCGATTTTATAGGGTGCTTTACCATTTAGCAACTGACCATCTAAGGTAATGGTCCCTTCACTTGGTTCATATACCCCTGTTAGGAGGTTGAAGAGGGTTGTTTTCCCGGCACCGTTGGGTCCGATCAAACCAACCAATTCCCCTTCATTAAGTTCCATGGTCACATCCCCAACGGCTGTCAAACCACCAAAGTTTTTTGTTAAATTTTTTACTTCAAGAAGTGCCATTAGTTAGCCTCCTTTTTTGAGAGTAGTTTTTTCAAGCTGAATTCCCATGTTCCAAGAAGACCACCTGGACGGAAGATCATCACGAGAATCAAAGCCAATGAGTAAATGATCATACGGACACTTGAGAAGTCTTGAAGCACCATGTTCAAGATACCTAAGACGATGGCTGCTACAACTGTTCCTGACATTGATCCTAAACCACCAAACACGACAATGATCAAGACATTAATGGTATTGGTGAAAGAGTAATCTTTCGGAACAACAGAGCCGATAAAGCCGGCTTGGAGAGATCCAGCAATCGCCGCTGTGATCGCACCAAATACAAAGGCGATGACTTTGACCTTGGTCGTATTGATCCCAACAGATTCTGCCGCGATTTCGTCTTCACGAACAGAAAGGGTAGAGCGTCCAATTGGACTGCGTAAGAAGTTAATCGTAAAGATCGTTGTAATCACAACAAAGAGGTAAACCAATTGCCAAGTTGTAAAGGCTGGCAAACCAAGGATCCCAGCAGCCCCATTGGTGAGAGTACCACCATTAACGATCAAGATCCGGATGATTTCAGAAACCCCAAGTGTCGCAATCGCGAGGTAGTCCCCTTTCAAACGAAGGGTTGGAACCCCAACGATCAAGGCAACGACACCAGCAATCAAAGCACCTAAAACCATCGCGCCAAAGAAAGCCCCATAGGTTGGTGATTTGGAACCGAGAATAGCTGCAGAGTAGGCACCAATCGCCATAAATCCGGCATGGCCGAGTGAGAATTGACCTGAGAAACCAACGATGAGGTTCAAGCCAACTGCAAGGATAATATTAATTCCGATTTGTTCTAAAATTTGGATATAGAAGAGGTTGAGCACACCCGCTGCAACCAAGACTTGGATCAAGGCAAAACCTGCGACCAAAAGACCAAGCCAGACTAAATTCACTTTTAAATTTTGTTTCATGGCTTACACCTTCTCTTTCACATTTTTACCGAGGATACCTGCTGGACGGATGAGCAAGATTACAATCAAGATGGCATACACAATGGCATCACGGAAGTCTGAAAGACCGATCGCTGTAGCGAAGGTTTCCAACAAACCGATAACAAATCCACCTAGGGCAGCACCTGGAATGATTCCGATTCCTCCAAGAACCGCTGCGACAAAGGCTTTGATCCCTGGTGTCATCCCCATCAAAGGCTCGATCGAGTTGTAATACAAACCAATCAAGACACCACCAGCACCTGCCAAGGCTGATCCCAAAGCAAAGGTAAAGCTGATCGTACGGTTTACGTTAATCCCCATCAATTGAGCAGCATCACTATCGACAGATACAGCCCGCATGGCTTTCCCCATCTTTGTCTTTTGAATAATAAATTGAAGAGCGACCATCAAGAAAACAGACACTCCCAAGATCATCAACTGAATATTGGAGATTGAAATAGGACCGAAGTTGTAACGAACTGTTTTAATCACTTGCGGGAAGGAACGGGTATTGGCCCCTACGAAGAAGACCATCCCATATTCAAGCAAGAAGGAAACCCCGATGGCTGTGATCAAGGCTGCAATCCGAGTCGAATGACGAAGCGGACGATAAGCCAGGTATTCAATTACAACCCCTAAAATAGCTGTCCCAACCATGGCTAGGAGCAAGGCTACAAAGAAGTTCACTTTCCACGAGTTCAATAAGAAATATCCCATAAAGGCACCTACCATGTAGATATCCCCATGGGCAAAGTTGATCAATTTGATAATTCCATACACCATGGTATAACCAAGGGCCAAGAGTGCATAGACACTTCCCAAGATTAGACCGTTCACTAATTGCTGGAGCATTTGAACCATCCTTTCTAACAATAAAGAGCGAGGCCAGGAATTTTCATTCTCCCAGCCTCTTGTACAAACAACAAATGATAATTATGGTTTAACAGACTCAACAGATTTGACTTTACCATCTTTCAAGCCAATCATAAGAGCTGATTTAACCGGGTTGTGGTTCTTGTCAATTGACATTGTACCAGTCACACCTTCCAAGTCTTTCAACTTCGCAAGGTTATCTTTCAATTCGACAGAGTTCTTAGCACCTTTAGATGCTTCGGCAACCATGTAAACTGAATCATAAGCCAAAGCTGCGAACATTGAAGGTTCTTCATTGTATTTCGCTTTGTATGCTTCTACGAATTTCTTGGCTTTATCAGTCATTTCACCTTCAGTAGAGAATCCAGCTACGTAGTAGATGTCTGTAGCTGCAGCAGGTGTTGCTTGTTCAACGAATTTAGCATCGCTAAATCCATCCCCACCAATGATTGGTTGTTTGATTCCCATACCACGCGCTTGGTTTACGATCTTACCAGTTTCTGTGTAGTAACCTGGAAGAACAATCGCATCGAAGTCTTTATCTTTGATTTTTGTAAGGGCAGCTTGGAAGTCTGTATCCTTAGATTGGAAGGTTTCTGTTGCTACGATTTCACCTTTGTAAGATTTCTTGAAGGCTTCAGCAATCCCTTTAGCATAGTCAGATGAGTTATCGTAGTAAAGAACGACTTTCTTCGCTTTCAAGTTATCCGTTGTGTATTTAGCAATGATTTGTCCTTGGAAGCTATCGATGAAGGTAGCACGGAAGAGGTAATCTTGACCTTTTGTCAAATCATCTTGAGTTGCAGATGGTGTAACCAATGGAACACCTGCTTTACCAGCATTGGCAACCGCTGCTGCAGTAGCACCTGAAGTTGCAGGTCCTACAAGAGCGTTCACTTTTGATTGAGTGACAAGGTTTGTAGTGACTGTAGCTGCTTCAGCTGTTTCAGATTTGTTATCTTTATCTGTGACAACAATCTTCTTACCGTCAGCTCCACCCTTAGCGTTGATTTCATCAACGGCCAATTGAGCACCTTTTTGTTCAGCGCTACCGTAGGCTGCTACTTCACCAGTTTTTTCAAAGTTAAAACCGACTTTTAATTCTTTGCCGATTTCGTTACCAGTTGTGTTTGAACCTGAAGTAGAAACTTCACCACAAGCAGCAAGAAGAGCGACACTTGCAATGGTTAAAAATGAAAGAGCAAATTTTTTCTTCATTTGTAATGATCTCCTTAAATGAATCTTAAATTAAATACATTAAGAATATACCGAATTATCTGACAATTGTCAATAAAAAAAACGCAATCCATCAAATGATTGCGTTTTCTAACCTTCTGTGACCACAGATGGGGTCTCCAATCGTTGTAAACTTCCTACAAAATCTGTATCTAAATCTTTGAGATGGCAAGGCAAGACCTTTTTGACATAACGTTCTTTCTTTAAGTCTTCCATGACTTGATCAGCCTTGTCACTGTCCACATACAATTGGACATAACGGCATTTCTTAGAATGGTACAAGACATCTCCGACTGATTGTAATTTTTTCCCATCTCGATTGTAATACAATTTTACAATCAAGCCTGTTCTTTCTTGTTTTTCAAACATGGTCAATCCCTTTCTCGTTCTGTTACTAGTATATCAAATTTCAAGAAAAAGAACTACTCTTTTATGAGAGCAAAAAAAGAGAGTGGGACAGAAATCGGTAATTCGTTAGAATTCGATTTCGTCGTCCCACCTCCGCACAGTTGAGTATGGCTGTAAAAGCTGATGAAATCAACGTAGTAGAGCCCACTCAACCACTGCGTTTTGCTCGACAATCCAAAAATAATTGAGAGGCTAGGACTTTTGTCCCAGCCTCTTGACGGACCTTCCCATAGGATGGTTTAGTCCAATTTATTATTGGCCATGATTTCATCAATAAAGCCATATTCAAGTGTTTCTTGCGCGCTCATCCAATTGTCACGTTCCGCATCAGCATGCACTTTTTCAATGGATTGACCTGAATTTTCCGCAAGGATTTTTTCCAAGTTGTTCCGTGTTTTGAGCAAGTGTTCTGCTGCGATCGCCATATCGGTTTGTTGGGTACCACCACCAGTACCACCCATTGGTTGGTGAATCATGTACTCGGCGTTTGGCAACATGAAGCGTTTGCCCTTCGCACCGCTTGAAGCGATAATTGTTCCCATAGATGCTGCCATCCCCATAACAATGGTTTGGACATCTGACTTGATAAAGTTCATAGTATCTACGATGGCAAGACCTGCTGAGACAGAGCCACCTGGGGTATTGATATACATATAGATATCTTTTGTATTATCTTGGGCATCCAAGAAGAGCAATTGAGCGATAATGGAGTTAGCCATTTGGTCCTCAACTGGTCCTGTTACCATGATAATTCGATCTTTCAACAGACGGGAATAAATATCGTAAGAACGTTCTCCACGACTGGTTTGTTCAATAACTACTGGAATCATCTATTCTTCTCCTTTAGTATCCATTCATTCTCACGATTCGTGAGGTTCAAAGTATATGTGCTATTATAAACAAATGGTCAAAAAAGGTCAAATCTTAAGCACCTTTCGTACGAATCATGAATGGCTTCTTATTTGGTACCGAATAAACGGTCACCTGCATCTCCAAGACCAGGAACAATGTAGCCATGTTCATTCAAATGATCATCGAGGGCTGCTGTAAAGATATCAACATCTGGGTGAGCTTCTTGAAGAGCTTTCACCCCTTCTGGCGCTGATACTAGGCAGACAAACTTGATATGGCTAGCGCCACGTTTTTTCAAGGAATCAATCGCTAGAATAGCGGATCCACCCGTAGCAAGCATCGGGTCTACTACAAAGATACGACGTTGATCAATATCTTCTGGCAATTTCACCAAGTATTCAACTGGTTTCAAGGTTTCTTCATCACGGTACATCCCGATATGGCCAACCTTAGCAGCTGGTACCAAACTCAAGAGACCATCAACCATCCCAATCCCTGCACGAAGAATTGGGACAATAGCCAATTTCTTCCCTGCGATTTGTTTTTGAACGGTTTTGGTAATAGGAGTTTCAATCTCAACATCTTCAAGAGGCAATTCACGCAACACTTCGTAGCCCATCAACATAGCAATTTCATCTACCAATTCACGAAAGGCCTTCGTAGAGGTATCCGTGCGACGGAGAATAGACAATTTGTGTTGAATCAGTGGATGTGTAATAACTTCTAATTTTCCCATTTTGAGATCCTTCTTTCTAAGCTGTTATTATTCAAAAAAGAGCTATGATAAAAGCGGAGTCAAGCTCTACTCTTTCTTTCAGTCCCTCTTTGATACTCACAGCACATGGAAATCTTCATTTCCAACTTTACATTCCTCTTATTATACCAAATTTTACCAAAAAAAGAGAGCCCTTACACTTAATTTTTTAAGTTCGGACTCACTCTTTCTATCAATCAATTACAACCATTCTTTGTATTTCTTAATATAGATACGTTTGACAACCGTCACACTCAGCATATAGAGGACGATAATAGCAAACAATAGAACAAAGTACAATCCATTTAGTTGGCTCAACTTCAAGATAGAAGCCAAAGGACTATATGGAAGGGAGGTTACAAAGAAGGCTGCTGCTAGGGTCGTCACCACGACTGAGAAGGCTGGACGACTTTGGATAAATGGAAGTTTTGGTGAACGCAACATATGAATAACCATGGTTTGAGACCACATAGATTCAATAAACCATCCAGTTTGGAACACCATGATAAAGGCTGCTGCATCTGCTGCTCCATGGTTGTAGCCATGACCTAAAATCATTGGGACAACAAGGAAATAAAGAAGCATGTAGGTAATAATATCAAAGACAGATGAAATTGGACCAATCCAGGCCATAAAGCGCATGATGGAGTTTGCTTCCCAGATACGAGGTTTCTTGAGGAATTCCTTGTCGACATTGTCAAAAGGAAGGGCGATACAAGAAAGATCATAGATAAGATTGAGCACAATCAAATGAACGGGAGCCATTGGAAGGAAAGGCAAAAAGATGCTGGCAAAGAGCAGAGAAAAGATGTTCCCGAAGTTAGAAGAGACCGTCATCTTGATGTACTTGGTCATATTGGCATAGACCTTGCGGCCTTCAACCAAACCTTTTTCAAGGACCATCAAGTCCTTATCCAGAAGGATGACATCTGCCGTTTCCTTGGCGATATCCACAGCGGTATCCACGGAGATCCCAACGTCTGAGACCTTCATGGATGGAGCATCGTTGATCCCATCTCCCATGTACCCCACCTTGTGGCCATTTTTCTTAAGGCTAAGAATGATCCGCGCTTTTTGATCGGGCGATAATTTGGCAAAGACTGTTGTTGTTTCCACAACTTGCGCTAACTCTTGGTCTGTCATCGTATCGATTTCGCTTCCCAAAAGAATCCGCTCGACATCTAGTCCTACTTTTTCACAGACAGCTTGGGTGACCTTTTCATTGTCGCCAGTTAAGATCTTAGTGGTAACCCCATATTCTGCAAGAGCTTTGATCGCTGGAGCTGCAGAAGGTTTTGGTGGATCAAGAAAGGCCAGGTAACCGGTTAGGATCATGTCTCCTTCATCTTCAACACTAAAGATTTCATTTTCGTCCAAGTCGGTTTTGTAGCTGACGCCCAAAACACGAAGACCTTGTTCATTTAATTGAGCGACCTCAGCGAGGACTTCTTGACGGACCTCGTCTGTTAATCGTTTGATATCACCCTTGTATTCAACATAAGTCGATACAGAGAGCATTTCTTCCAAGGCCCCCTTGGTCACCATGCTAACCACACCATCTTCATCTTTGACAATGACACTCATGCGACGACGTTCAAAATCAAAGGGCAATTCATCTATCTTATGGAAGGTTTGATCTAGATCGCGGACGATTTCATGTTTCTTGGCTTCTTTATGGGTTCGATTGATAATCGCCCGGTCCATCAAATTTTTTAGCCCGGTTTGGAAATAGGAATTCAAGTAAGCCCGGCGAAGGACTGATAGATCCAAATCGCCATGGATATCAAGCGGATACTCCAAAACGATTTCATCTTGGGTCAAGGTTCCTGTCTTATCTGTACACAAAATATCAATAGCCCCGAGGTCTTGAATGGCATTGAGTTTTTTGATAACGACTTTTTCCTTGGCCATGATGATGGATCCCTTAGCAAGACTCGCTGTAATAATCATCGGCAGCATTTCAGGAGTCAAACCAACCCCAACGCTGAGGGCAAAGACACCCGCTTCTAACCAGTCACCGTCTGTGAGGCCATTGATCACAAAGACGACGGGCACCATCACTAACATGAGCCGAATCAAGAGCCAAGAGATGGTATTCATTTCTCTCTCAAATGAGGTTGGTTCGTCATAGGTGTTGATGGTTTGCTCAATAGCGCCCATCATGGTTTCATCCCCCACGACCAAGACCAAGGCTGTCGCCCGCCCTGAGATGACATTGGTCCCCATAAAGGCCAAGCTTTCACTCTCCAAGAGACTATCTAAATTTTGACTGTCGGCTTTTCTGAGACAAACCTTTTCAACAGCATCACTTTCCCCTGTGAGGCCAGATTGTTGGACAAAAAAGTCACGAGAATCAATCAAGACCACATCTGCTGGGATCATATCGCCGGCACTCAGTTTGATCACATCTCCGACAACGATTTCATCGATCGGAATTTCTTGTTCTGATCCATCACGCAGAACGGTCGCTGTATTGACAATCATACGTGATAAGTTGCTGGCAGCTTTGTCGCTCCGCAATTCTTGAATGAAGCGGATCCCACCAGAAATCAAGACCAAGGTCACAATGATGATGGAGGTCGTTGGATCCTGTTCACCTGGTTTTGCTAGCCAGACATTGGTGATGAAGGAAACCAGCGCAATGACCAACAAAATCACCGTAAAAGGATTAATAATCGATTCATAGATCTTTTTGATCATGGAATCTTCTTGACCTTTTGTGATGACATTTTCGCCATAAATATCGCGGTTTTCTTCTACTTGATCGTCAACTAAACCAAGGGCACTGGTTTTGTAGTCGGCAAAGGTGCTTTCAAGTGGTTCTTGAAGAGCAGCAATGAGTCTTTCTTTATTTGTTTGCATTGGTATCTCCTTTTTCAATCAGGAGCCAATCACTTTTGGAGTCCCTACGACACAAATCAGCGATTGGCTGGTTCGGTGCGGTTCGGGATGATCGTCAATTTGTATCATAGCTCTCTCCTTTCTCTTTTCTTGGTAAGGCATAAAAAAGAGTCCTACCCTCGATCGGTAGGACTCATGAAACTCGTCATTAATTTTTCAATCAAAACTCTCAAAAAACTGACCGTCCAAGCTTTAGCTCCGCAAGGCAATGAAATGAGCTTAGTCTTGACCTTTGCGATCAGGACTGTTAACCAACGAGTAGTGTCTCCACTGCTTTGCGGTAGTCATCCGTATCCTTGTGGTAGCCTCACCTACCGTATTTCGAGTTTATTGTACTCCTTCACTTACAGAAAGTCAACACTTATTTGAGAAAAGTTTCCACCAAGCGTTTGGTGATTTCTTCAATGAGGGTGAAAGGGGCTGCTACATTGAGGCGAGCATGCAAGTTTCCTTCTTTTCCAAAATCTGTTCCACGGTTCAAAATCAATTTGGCTTGGTCATGAATTTTAGCATGCAGCTCATCATCGGTATAAGGATAGGCTGAAAAGTCCAACCAAAGAAGATAGGTTCCTTGGGGTTTCATGACACGGATTTTGGTCTTTGCATGCAATTCATCTACCACATAGTCGATGTGTTTTTCAAAGACTTGCTTGAGCTCTGTCAACCAAGGTTTACCATGGCGATAAGCCGCTTCTGTTGCAATATAGCCCAATCCTGAGATTTCATGTTGGTTATTGGCCAATTGCCGTTGTTTAAAAGCCGTACGAAGCTTTGGATTTTCAATGACCACATAGGAATTTTTTGTTCCTGCAATATTGAAAGTCTTGGTTGCACTGGTTAAGATCAAGCTGAAATCTTTAAAGCTTGGATCAACTGTGTTAAAGCTGGTATGACGGTGGCCAAACAAGGCCAAATCTTGGTGGATCTCATCTGAAACGAGAAGGACACCATGTTTTTGACAGAGGTGGCCGATTTTTTCCAAGACTTCACGATCCCATACACGGCCTCCAGGATTGTGCGGATTACACAAAACATAGAGTTTAACTTCTTGCTCCACAATGTCTTTTTCGAGCTGATCAAAATCAATTTGGAAAAGACCATCCTTTTCAACTAATGAATTTTCGATCAATTTTCGACGATTGAGTTTGACACTTCTGGCAAATGGAGGATAGACCGGCGTATTGATTAAGACAGCATCCCCTTCCTTAGTAAAGGCTTGAATAGCTGTTGAAATGGCTGGAACAACACCTTCGATAAAGACGACAGCTTCCTTGTCAAAGGAATAGCCGTGCTCTTCTTTTTCCCAATCAAGGATAGACTGGTAGAGGGTATCCGATGCGTAGGTGTAGCCATAGACCATTTGGTCCGCATAACCGATCACCGCTTCTCGTACTTCTGGAATGACATTAAAATCCATGTCCGCGATCCAAGCCGGGATGATTTCTGGATCTGTCTCTGTTTCTTTCCACTTGTAGGTATGGTGGGTCAAGCGATTCGGTAAAGTCGTGAAATCATATTTGGTCATCTTAAGCCTCCAATGCTTGTTTCAAATCTTCAATCAAATCATCCGCATCTTCGATTCCGATGGACAACCGAAGAAGATCATCTGTCAAACCATATGAATGGCGAACTTCTGCAGGAATGTCCGCATGAGTCTGAGTGGTAGGATAAGTGATCAAACTTTCAACTCCGCCAAGGCTTTCTGCAAAGGTGAATACTTGAAGGGAATTCAACAAGTTTGGAATTTTTTTCTCATCTTGAATTTTAAAGGAGACCATTCCACCTTTTCCAGTGTAGAGGACTTCTTTGACCTGAGGGGAGGTTTTCAAAAACTCGACTACCTTGCGGGCATTCTCAGTGGAGCGCTCCATCCGGATAGAGAGTGTCTTGAGACCACGGATCAAGAGATAGCTGTCAAACGGGGAAAGAACAGCACCTGTCGTGTTCAAATTGTAAAAGAGTTTGTCATACAGATCTGCATCATTTGTCACGACAACACCAGCCAAGACATCGTTGTGACCAGCCAGGTACTTGGTTGCTGAATGAAGAACAATATCCGCTCCCTCTTCAATCGGACGTTGATAGATAGGGCTATAGAAAGTATTGTCCACCACGACTTTGGCACCTTTTGCATGGGCCAATTTAGCTAAATGAGCAATATCAAATTCCAACATCAATGGATTGGTTGGTGTTTCAATATAGAGGACATCCACCGGATCATGATCTAGATGATGGATCAATTCTTCTTCTGTATTGGCATAGGTGAAAGTGAAACGACCTTCTTGCTCTTGTTGGTTAAACCAGCGGAAAGAACCGCCATAAAGGTCACGAACGGCCAAGACTTTTGAACCAACTGGAAAAATGCTAAAAGCTAGCACAATGGCTGACATTCCAGAACTTGTCGCCAAAGCATAATCTGCACTTTCGATAGCTGCCAAAGTCTTCTCAGCTGTTGCGCGTGTTGGATTTTTCGTACGGGTATAGTCAAAGCCTGTAGACTGACCAAATTCTGGGTGTTGGTAAGTCGTAGAGAAATGCAAAGGAGTCGTCAAAGCTCCCGTTGCTTTATCCGACTTGATTCCTGCCTGTGCCAAAATCGTATTGATATTGCGTTTTTTACTCATATTGCCCTCCGATAAACATTCAATCTAACTGCTTACTATTTTATCACTATTATGAGGAGAGCGGTTTTCCCATTTTCAAGACCTAGCTATAGTTTCAAACTATAAGAAAAGGCTGGTCATTTATGTCCAGCCTGAGAATATATACAAACAGTTCTTCTTTACAAATCTAAGAAATTCTAAAAAAATTTATACGTTAGAATTATTCAATCATCTACTGAAACTTTCCGCTGTGAGAAAAGTGCCTGAAACAATATAGTTTCAGGCACTCGGAATTATTGAGACCTTAGGCTCAAAACTAAGTCATGGAACTTCTTCGAAGTTCGCTGACGTCCGTACTCACTTAAGGAAAGTTTTCAAGATAACTTTGTCCTCAATCAGAGACTGGACATAAATGTCCAACCTCTGATTTATTTGATGCGGAATTTTTGTCTGAAACGTGCAGCTTGACCTCCGATAAAGCGGTCAAAATACCGTAGCCATAATCCTAAGGCTCCATAGATAACAACTCCTAATCCGCCAATGACGATGATATAAATCATGCTCGATACACGGCCATTTGGTGGGAAAATCCAGCCCAAAATCAAACCGGCGATCAAGACTCCAAGTAGCATCACCACAGTCAGGATAGAACCAAGCAAGGTCCGCTTGAAGACGATGGTTCGATTAAACTGAGTGATGGTTTGGATCTCTCGATACATGAGAACGATTGGCACCATTAACGCAATGGTCGTTGACAAAAGTGGTCCATAAGAACGAAAAACCAAAATAAATGGAATTTGTAGGACCAATTTCACCACTACACCATAAAGGAAGTAGCGGATGGCCTTACGATTTTGAAAGAGGGCTTGAATCATTGGCGATAAGACCGTGTAAAGACCGAGAATTACGGTCTGCAACATCGCTACGATAAAGAGTCCTAAGGCCAAGCCATCGGGTTGCCCATAAAATACCGTATAAAGTGGTTTTGCGACTGCTACTGCACCAAAGGTGGCTGGAAGCAAGAAAGCGAGCAACATGGTCAAGTTATCCTGTACGAGCTTCCCAGCCGCTTTTAGATCCCCCTTCACATAATTCTCTGTCAAAAGAGGAATCCCAACTCCCCCAATCGAAGTCGCTACTGCGATCAAGATCATGGTAATTTTGTTTGGATTAGCAGAGAAATAACTAAACATGACCAAGAGCTGCTTTTGACTATAGTCTGTAAACCAAGACATGACATTGATAAAGGTCATCTGGTCAACAATTTGGAAGAGCTGAATCGCGGAACCTGTGATAATAAAAGGAATGGCCTCACGAATCGTATCGATCAAGAGAGCCCGAGTGTCAATCCCTTCACTTCCCTCTTGCTTTCTAAAAATAGAAGAGAGCAAACCTGTCTTTGCAAGGTAATAAAAGAGCACCAGAAGGCTCGCTCCCATCCCGATAAAGGCCGCAAAGGTCGACTGCGTCACAGCCTGCACGTAATCACCTGAGCCAATCTTCATAATGAAGAAGGTCGTGAGCAACATCCAGATGACCCGGATGACTTGTTCAGCGATCTGGCTAATGGCGTAAGGCTTCATGTTGTTAAAACCTTGGAAAAATCCCCGAATGACACTCATCGAAGGAAAGATCAAGACAGCCCAAGAAAGGCTCTGCATGATCGGAATCAACTCTTTTCCCCCACCTGAAAGACTCGCAAAGACAGGAGACAAAAGATACATGAGAATGGCAAATCCAAGGCCTAGAATTCCCATAAATTTCAAGAAGCCCCGAATCAAAGCAAAGCTATGATCGGCTTGGTCCCGGGTATTGTATTTGGCTACTTGCTTAGCAACAGCTACGGGTACTCCGGCTGTCGAAATTAAGAGAAACCAAGCATAGATATTGTAGCCCATTGTAAAAAGACCATTGGCTTGTGGCCCATATTTCCCCATCCAAATATACCAAGGAATAATATAAGCGGCTCCTAGCAAACGGCTGATAAAGTTGCTGGCTGTCATCCAGGCAGTCCCGCGTAGCATCTGGGCTTGCTGGTCATTTTGTTCGTGACTCATTGGTGTCCTCTTTCGTTTCTTCTTCTCTTCATTATAAACTTTTCCATGACACTTGTAAAATAGGGACTTTAGGTTTACAATAGTTTTATGATTACAATTGAACAAACCCTCAACATTTTAAAACAAGACCAAAATTTCCGAGAAGTTCTAGTAAATGGGGAGTACTACTACCATCTAGAAGGAACAAGTTTTGATGCTATTAGCTATGATAGCCGGAAGGTTTCTGCTAGTACCCTCTTTTTTGTTAAAGGGGCCAACTTCAAAAAAGAATACCTGGAACAGGCTATTTCTAATGGACTCGGCTTTTATGTCTCTGAAAAAGATTATGAAGTTGGTATTCCTGCCATCCTCGTCAATGATATCAAACAGGCCATGAGCTTAATCGCCATGGAATTCTATGGCCACCCTGAGAAACAATTAAAACTGTTGGCCTTCACAGGGACTAAGGGAAAGACAACCGCGGCCTATTTTGCTTACCATATTTTGGAACAAAGTCACCGACCAGCTATGCTGTCTACCATGAATACAACACTGGATGGTAAAAACTTCTTTAAATCGACCCTGACAACGCCAGAGAGTTTGGATCTTTTTGCCATGATGGCTGAGGCAGTAGCGAATGATCGGACCCACTTGATTATGGAAGTTTCCAGTCAAGCTTATCTGGTAAAACGGGTTTACGGTCTGACCTTTGACGTTGGTGTTTTTCTCAACATCAGTCCAGACCATATTGGACCGATTGAACACCCAACTTTTGAGGATTATTTCTACCACAAACGTCTCCTCATGAAGAACAGCCAAGCCGTAGTCATCAATAGCGATATGGATCATTTCCAAGTTTTAGCGGACCAAGTCGCGAACCAAGACCACGATTTTTATGGAAGCCAGTCTGAGAATCAAATTGAAAACTCTAAGGCCTTCAGCTTCTCAGCCACTGGTAAATTAGCTGGAAACTATGATATCCAACTGATTGGTCACTTCAACCAAGAAAATGCTGTGGCTGCCGGACTTGCCTGCCTTCGCCTAGGTGCGAGCCTCGAGGATATCCAAAAAGGGATTGCTAAGACGCGCGTTCCTGGCCGAATGGAAGTCTTGACTCAGAAAAATGGAGCCAAGGTCTTCATCGACTACGCCCATAATGGAGATAGCTTGAAAAAACTGCTCTCAGTTGTTGAAACCCATCAAACCGGGACCATTTCACTGGTCCTTGGATCAACTGGGAATAAAGGAGAGAGCCGCCGCAAGGACTTTGGCTTACTCTTAGAAGACCATCCTGAGATCCAAGTCTTCCTCACAGCGGATGATCCCAACTATGAAGATCCTTTGGCTATCGCTGAAGAGATTAGTAGTTATATCACGCGACCTGTCGAAAAAATCGCAGATCGCGAACAAGCCATTCAACTGGCTATGGCAACAACCAGCAAGCCTGAAGATGCCGTCATTATCGCCGGAAAAGGAGCGGATTGCTACCAAATTGTCAACGGCGTAAAAGAAGAGTATCCAGGTGACGCCGCCATCGCTGAACGTTATCTATAATCAAAAAAACAAGGCTAGGAAGTTTTCCTAGCCTCTTTCTATTGTTTGATAAACATCAGTCTTTCCTTATCCAAGTCCACTGCTAATTCATATTTGCCTTCATCATTTTTGCGGATATAGCATAAGATTTCTAAACTATCGACAAAGATGTCCTTGCGCTTTTGCTGGACTACTTCTTTTTTGAGAAATTTGAGCAAAAAGCTAGTCATATACTTGAGAGCATACTCAGGATTGACATCGCCCAAAATAGCATAGAGCTTTTCTTGCTCCTCTGTCAATGGATATTGGTGGGCAACCTTGTAGAAGTAATTGGAAAGGGTCTGTGCATTTCGTGCAAAGTCCGTCTCCTCTATGAGAATCGCTTCATTGGTCGTGTTGCGGAGTTCCGTTTGGAAGACCTTGGCTTTTAATTCTTGATAAACTGCACTGTCCTCTCGAACAAAGACCTCCTGATCCAAGTCAACAAGATCAGCTGACTTCAAGAAGGGCAGGTTGAGGGTGTAGCGTTTATTTTCTCGAAGGATGAAGCCCGCTTTGATATACTCCTCCATCAGCTTATCCACTGGTTGATCTGGAAATTGGGCCTTGATTTGCCGCAGGATCACATCGTCGTGCTGATCCAAAAAGTTGATCAAGTCCTTGAAAAATGGCTGACGTGTCAAACGTATGGGATTAATGATTGTAATCATGAATAGGTCTCGTTTACTGTTTTATCGGTTCGTTCTTATTGTAACATAAAAATTAGTTTAAGCGAAATCAATACCAAAGGACAAAATCTTCAATTTATAGATAGGCAGGCAAGAGGGGAAAATAAGGCAATAAAAGAACTTAGTTTTTTCAATCCAAGTTTACTGTAGAAGCCCCATAAGTTATTCCAACTCATTTCATTTCTATTATTTTAAAAGAAATAAAATCAGTCAGTAGTTGCTTAATGCATTCTGGACATTCTTCATTGTCCCTACTGTAGATACTCACTAGGCCATGTAAAAAAATAAAGATTCCACTACGAATATTTAGCACTTCTGCATCAGATAAGTCTTTCGGTAAAAAGACATCAATAGCTTCTTCCAATAAACGATAACTTTTCATTCTCAATTGCATCAACGGTTGCGAACAATCGCCTGGATCTTCATGCTCTCCACGGTAAAAAATCAATAATTCATAAAAACTTCGTTCTCTAAACCCAAAATCCACATATGTTTGACAGATTTGGAGCAGACGTTCTTTATCAGTCTGCTTGGAATGGCTGATTTCTAAGCAAGTATGATAGAGATGAGTTAACGGTTTTTCCGCTACTGCATATAAAATATCCTCTTTCTTTTTAAAATACTGATAAATAGCTGTATGTGAACATCCTGCAGCTTGAGCAATCTGCCTAATTCCCACCTTCTGGTAAGGTTCTTTTCGGAAAATTTCCTCTGCTACTCTGATAATTCTGGACCTTGTATCCTTTGCCATTACAAACTCCCTTTAAACCCATTCAATGCCTCAAAATCTCGTACTGCATCTTTTACCTCACTACCATGACAAACACTAACAAGTGCCTGCGGATAACTATTGAGAATTCTTTCACCACTAGCTAAAGCTTGTCTCATATCTGCTGTATATCCTTTCATTGGTGGACGCAACTTTCCACCTCTCGTAGCTGTGAAAAGATCTCCAGCGATTAAAACTTGATCCTCTTCATGGTAATAAACAACATGACCAGGGGAATGCCCAGGAGAAAATAGGGGTTTTAGTCCTGCACTACTTATCAAGTCTTGACCTTCTTGACTTTCAACAGTTATAAAAGTAGCCGGATCAAAAATCACTTTTTCCGTCTCTTTTCTATTAGGAAAAGGTTCTTTGCCTGAAATATAGGGGAATTCCTTCTCACTGATTAAAGTCGGGATGTTCCCAAAGTGCTGTCTAAGATAGAGCAAACCTTTGATATGATCTGGATGTCCATGGGTCAGAAAAATTGCTTCAATTTTTTGTGGGAGTAAAAACTGGGCAGCGTACTTCTCCATTCCTCGCATTCCCGTATCAATCACATAAAAGCGACCAGATGATTCAACTAGCCATATGCTGACAACAAAAATGCCCAATTCGAACTCAAACTTATTTATATGTGGACTGATTTGTTTTGTACGTGTTAATAAACGATACAAGAAAGACATATTTACTTCCTCCTTTAATTTCCAGAAAAACTAACCAGTGGTTAGTTTTTGCTGCAGTATATCATATTTTATCTGTCTATACAAGAAACATCCAGAGGATATTAAAATAAAAAATACAACTTTTACAAGTTGTATTCTAAGGTAGAACATATTTTTAAAATCAGGAAATAATATATCGAGACTTTCCGCTGTGAGGAAAGGATTAAAAAATTATTTTTCTTTAGTTTGATGTAACTCTTATAAACTGTATCAAAGTTTCAGATTGTTATTTCATGAATCCAAATCATCCAAATACCTTTCTTTAAAATGTAGCAGTGGAGATTGGGCTAACTGACTCGGGTTGGTCCCGGGCTGATCTAGAGGAACGGCTAGACCGAGCTCCTTGTAGTAATCCAGCCAGAACGGACTAATCTCCTCTTCCTCATCTCCAAACTTCATGGGAATGGTTTCAAAAATAGGAAGTAGTTCAGCAATGAACTGGGAACAGTAATAACCATCTCCATCCTGATAAAAGGACGCATTGTAGGGAGCCCCTAAAAGACTCTCTGCTCGCTTTTTGACCTCTGGACAATCAATCTCCGCACAGCGATAAAGGTCATATACTTTCTCAGCTTCAAAGAAATCTTCAGGGGACTGGGAAAGGACGCCACCTTCTACCGTGGCATGATAAATGAATCCGTCCAAAAAGATGGCCACATGGCTATAGTTGCCAGTTGATGCCTGGATGGCCTGCCCTATATCCGAATCATCTTTCACAAAGATTAAATCACCATTTTCTAGCATATTTCTCTCCTAGAAAAAAAGGAGCCGAAACTCCTTTTTAATAATGGGTTTCCCCATTTATCATTATGCATTAAAGCTTTCAGTCAATTGAGGAACCACTTGTTTCTTACGTGAAACGGCACCTGGAAGGAAAGCATGATTGTTTTCAAGTTTGAAGTTGAAGGCTGCTTCTACCTTGTCCATGTTGGCACCAAGAGCCAAGATTTCTGAGTTTGAGTTGACGATGTCTGTAATCATCAAAACAAAGTCAGAGTAGCCGTTAGCTGCATTGGCAGCTTGGATAGCTGCTTCGATTTCAGCTTGGCGTTCCAAAACTTCCGCAATATCAACTGTGTTCACTTGAGCCACACGAACGTTATTTCCGTTCAATTCAAAAGTCTTAGCATCGATGTCGATCAATTCTTCTGCTGATTTGCTTGCCAAGTTAGTACCAGCCTTGAGCATTGCAAGACCATATTCTTCCAAGTTGACACCAGCCAATTCAGCCAATTCTGGCGCAATCACTTTATCAGATGGGTGTGTTGTTGGAGATTTCAAAAGAAGGGTATCTGAAATCAAACCTGAAAGCATCAAACCTGCCAATTCTTTTGGCACTGCTACACCGTGTTCTTTGAACATGCGGTAAACGATAGAAGATGCTGATCCTACTGGTTCCAAACGCATGTAAAGTGGGCTGGCAGTTTCAAAGTTAGCCACACGGTGGTGATCCACTACACCGTAAACTTCTACTTCAGCGATATCTGAAACAGATTGTTGGAATTCGTTGTGGTCTGTCAAGATGACTTGCTCTGCACCTTCTGCTTTAGCTGATGTGATGACGCGTGGTGCTTCCACACCAAAATAGTCCAATACGAAAGCTGTTTCTTCATTTGGAGTTCCAAGAGCCACTGCTTCTGTATCCAAACCATAAGCTTCTTTTGCAAGATAAGCAAAAGCTACAGATGAGCCGATAGCATCTGAGTCAGGATTTTGGTGACCAAAAACGAGAATTTTTGACATGTTTCTACCTCTTTATTTCATTTATAGATTCACTCTATTTTAGCACGTTTTGCCATTTAAAGAAAGGGAATAGTTGTGCATTTCAATAGAAAAGACAGCTGGAAGGCCCAACTGTCTATACTTTTTATCCTTTGACCCGTTTCAGGTAATCTTGGTAACTTTCTGTTTCCATCAAATCTTTTGCATTTTGGACCCGTTCTTTTGTCGGTGGTTTCACACCCTCCAATTTGTACGGAATGCCCAATTCACGCCATTTGAATTCCCCCATAGTATGGTAAGGAAGGATCTCAAATTTATCAACATTTTTAAGGGTTTTAACAAATTTTCCAAGCTCGATCAAATCATCATCTCGGTCTGTCAAACCTGGGACTAAAACGTGACGAATCCAGACTGGTTTTCCAATATCAGATAAGTACTTGGCACAAGCTAAAATCGTTTTATTGGTATGGCTGGTCACAATTTTGTGTCGTTCATCATTGATTTCCTTGATATCCAGAAGCACCAAGTCTGTCACCGCCATCAAGCGGTCGAATTTTTCCAAATAACGAGGTGTATTCCGGAAAGGAAGGGCACAGGTATCCAAGGTACAATGAATGCCCAACTCTTGAGCCTTGGTGAAGAGGGCAATCAAAAAGTCAATCTGCAAGAGGGCTTCTCCTCCACTGACAGTGATTCCCCCTTTTTCGCCCCAAAATCCACGATAACGGAGGGCTTCTTCTAGAACATCATCCACTGTCCGTTCACGGGACTTGTTGGTTTCCATTGCCCAAGTATCTGGATTGTGGCAGTATTGACACCGCATTTGACACCCTTGAAGGAAGACAATAAAGCGGATCCCAGGCCCGTCTACTGCACCAAAACTTTCTGTTGAGTGTACCATTCCTGTTACTTTTCCATAGTCAACTGTTTCATTTTCCATTGAGGAACCTCTTCTCTTGAAAACGTTTTATGATTTTATTATAACACGATTCCATCTATTTTAAAGAGTTTAAGCTTCTTTTTGAAAAGAAACTGTTCTTTTCAGTGTTTTTCATTGTCCTAGTACAGTTTCCAATATGGGACTATCTGTCCTGTATTTTAGGATAAAAAAAGGAGCCAGCGACTCCTTTTTTAGATCTTTCTTATAAAACACGTTAGTGAGTAGTCTTTCTCTTTTTATACAAGACAAGACTCATCGTAGCTACTGCCACTCCAGAAAGAGCTAGATAGCTTGTTTCTTGTCCAGTAGATGGAAGGATTTTCCGTTTGCCTGGTGTCTTCGTTTCTGTTGCGACCTCTTCCTTGTCGTCTTGTTTCTCATCTTCGTTCTTGCCCTTCTCTTTGCTTTCAGATGGTGAACTCTTTTGTTCATTGGCTTGAGCCTGATGAGGGACTAGTTGAGATCCTGTATTCGATGAGGAAGGGCTGGTTTGATCCGTTGGTTGTCCTGTATTCCCTTGTTGATCATCCGTCGGCGTTCCTGGAGTTTGTGCTCCACTAAAGTCGATTTGGACCAAGACAGGATCATGGTCTGATGCACGACCGTGTTCCTTCATAAAGGAAGCATTGATATGGACTGGTTCAAACCTTGCTTTGGCTGCCATGTTGTTTGAGATAAAAATGTTATCCAAAACTTGATTGCTTCCACGGTAGAAATAAGAATAGCGATCCCCTGCATCATGTTGGGCCATTAAGTTGGTCAGTTCGTTGCCCGCAAGGATCTGTGCTGTGGTTGAGAAATCGTAGTCATTAAAATCACCCGTCAAAACAAAGGTGGTCTTCGGATTTTGCTTCAAGCCTTCTTGAACGAATTGATGGATGACACTGGCTTGTGCTTCACGAGTTGGCAAGGTATGTTCCACTGCTGGTTGACTTGCACCATAAATAGCATCATCTCCGATTTTTGATTTCAAGTGATTGGCAATCACCACAACTGGTTGACCTTTGAATTCAAATTCAACGGCTAGGGACTTGCGAGTATGATCAAACGATGGGTCATTAGGGGCAATCCGAGCTGGATTTTTAACCAGGTGTCCCTTGTCAAATTGTGCTGCCTCGTTGCTAGTTGCTGCCTCTTTTTTGGCTAAGGTTACGCGTTCTGGATTGTAGAGGATTCCCAAACGAATATTGGAACCAGGCTTTCCTCCGTCAGCGCCATCTACTGGAGCAACCTCCGTATACTCATAGCTCTTGCCACCCAATTCCTTGATCCGATTGGCTAGTTTGCGTCCACTTTCAACACCACTGGTCGTTCCGTCATCCACACTACCATTATTGTCCTGCACTTCGATCAAAGTAATGATGTCTGGATTGTGAATTTCATGGATAAAGGAATTGGCAATCAGCGTCACCTTATCCTCTGGGGTTTCATTTTTGGCATTGTTGGCCGAGAAATTTTCAATATTGTAGGAAGCGATGGTCAGCTTGTCCTCACTTGGTTGGGTTTGAGCTGCTTGACGCTGCAAACCACCATCTTGGACTGTCAACTGTTGAGTAGGTTCTAACTTATAAAAGCTATTCCGATACGTTACCACTCCTGTTACGTCTTCTGTAAAGTAATCCTTGGCTTTTGCGAAAAATTGATTCCCAACATAAATCGGGATCGTCGCTGTATTTTGCGCATGTGGTCGTAGATTCAGACCCCCAATATTGTTTAAAGGAAGGCCTGTGAAATCTTCTCCCAATACATAGATATCTCCTTTGTACTGGGGACCAAGGACATGCGGTTTCTTCACCACTGTGAGCATTCCTTCCAGGCTTTCCCAATAATCGAGGGCATCGGTTTCTGGAGCATAAGCAGTCGGATTAGGCTTCACATCTGCTGGCATGCCTGCAGTGATATTCACAGCTTCTGGAAGAGGGGCTGTCCCATCTTTTGTGATCCAAGCATCGACCAGCATGGTCACCGTTAAACTATTCGTTGGTTCCTTAAAGGTTTTCCCAGCTCCCAAGGTAACCTCTTCCATATAGCCTTCCTTGACGGTACCAGTGATTTTCACCTTGTCACCGACTTTCACCTTGTATTTGGAAACAACATAAATCCCATCTGAAGTACGGCTATTCCCATCCGACTCAATATCTTGGGCATAAAAACCATAGCGGTCTGTCTTAGTCACCACTGCATTTTTGATGGCTACCTTTTGGCCTTCCAGTGGAGAGCGTTGCGATTCCCCTTGAATGTCCCCGACCTTAACCGTTTTCTCCTCAGTAGCGTCTGAGGAACTGCTAGATGTCTCTTCTTTATCACTCGAAGCTCTCGTCGTAGCTTCTGTAGTTGTTGTTGTAGCAGAAGTCGAATGATTTGTCGAGCTTTCCTCGCTGCTAGTGTTCGTCACAAGCGCTGACTCTGAAGTCGAAGCTGTGGTCTCGTCTGCAACTACCGTGAGGGCACTGCTAAAGACCCCCAACTGACTAGCCAATAAGGTGGCTACTCCCAGTAGGCGAATCTTTTTACCGTTTTTTCTCATGCGTTTCTCCATCCCTAAAAATTTTTCCTCTTTTATTATAAGGGAATGACTTTGCATTTTCAAGCGCTTTCAAAAATGTTATTCAAAAAAACAGACAAGCGAGTCCAAATCATGAAAAAATACCAACAAATCTACCAAATTTTAAAAGAGCAAATACTAGAAGAAAAATATCTAGTCGGGGATTTTCTGCCTAGTGAGAACGACTTAAAAGAGCACTACCAGGTCAGTCGCGATACCATCCGTAAAGCCCTCAAGCTCTTGCAGGAAGAAGGCTTTATCGAGACTGTTCAAGGAATGGGGTCGCAAGTTTCTAGACAAGCTCACTTTGACTTCCCCGTTTCCCAATTAACCAGCTATCAAGAAATCGTCAAAGCTTCTGGTCTTCACTCAGAAACCAATGTCATTCGTTTGGAAAAAATCAGTATCGATGAAAAAGGAGCTAAAAAGACAGGTTTTCCCCTTCACCGTTTGGTTTGGAAAGTAACCCGGCAACGGGTGGTGGATGGTGTCGCTTCAGTCTTAGATATTGATTACCTAGATAGAGAGCTCACCCCTGGCCTTACTAAGGAAATTGCCCAGCACTCTATCTACCACTATATAGAAGAAGACTTGAAATTGCAGATTGGCTATGCTAAGAAAGAAATCTTGATTTCACCAATCGATAATCGCGATAAAATCTTACTGGATCTTGGAAAAGACCAACACGTGGTGACGGTCCGCTCCCAAGTTCACCTAGCAGACGGTCGGCAATTCCAGTTCACCGAAAGCCGACACAAATTAGACAAGTTTCATTTTGTCGACTATGCAGAGCGGAGAAAATAAAGGAGGCTGGGACAAAAGTCCTAGCCTCTCAATTATTTTTGGATTGTCGAGCAAGACGCAGTGGTTGAGTGGGCTCTACTACGCTGATTTCATCAGCTTTTACAGCCCTACTCAACTGTGCGGAGGTGGGACGACGAAATCGAATTCTAACGAATTACCGATTTCTGTCCCACTCTCATTTTATCCTAATACCAATTCATCACTCACCAGGGTTTCACCACTGTTTTGTTGGAAGAGGCGCATCAAATCTTCAACCGTTAGGTTTTTCTTTTCTTCTCCTTTGACGTCGACCACGACCTTGCCTTGGTAGAGCATGATCAAGCGGTTGCCGTATTCAATCGCATGGTTCATATCATGCGTAATCATCAAGGTTGTCAAATCATGGCTTTCCACGATCTTTTGGGTCAATTCCATGACCATTTCACTAGTCTTTGGATCGAGCGCTGCGGTATGTTCATCCAGAAGCAAGAGTTTTGGTCTAACCAAAGCTGCCATGACCAAGGTCAAAGCTTGACGTTGCCCACCAGACAAATATTGGGTATCTACCTTGAGACGATTCTCTAAACCGATATTCAGTTCCTTCAAGGCTTCACGGAACAATTCGCGATCTTTCTCCCGAACTCCCCAGCTCAAACCACGAGATTTCCCCCGACGTTGGGCAATGGCCATATTTTCTTCAATGGTCAAACGAGAAGCCGTCCCCATCTTAGGATCTTGGAAGACACGCGCAATATCTTTCGCACGCTTCCGAACACTCGTATTTTTAATGGAGTTACCTTCTAGCAAGATATCCCCTTCATCCACGACTAGATTTCCTGCCAAGATGTTCATCAAGGTTGATTTCCCAGCTCCATTTCCACCGATAACCGAAATGAAATCCCCTTCTTCTACTTGGAGATCCAAGCCTTTTAAGACATGGTTTTCATTAACCGTTCCTGCTTCAAATGTCTTATGAATGCCTTCAATTGATAATAATGTTGCCATACTTTTCTCCTACTTATTTCCTAACTTCAATCCGCGAACACGAAGACGTTTTTGCGCCTCAGGAGCGAACAAGACAATCGCGAGCAAGATCGCATTGAAGAGACGAACCATATTTTGATCGAGATTTGGGATCTCATAAATATTTAAGATAATCAAACGGTAAACAATGGCTCCAACCCCGATGGAAAGCAAGCGCCAACCAATGGTCAATTCGTGGATTAAAACTTCAGCGATAATCACAGCACTCAAGCCGACTACGATCGTCCCTGTACCAGAAGTCACATCTGAGAAACCATCATTTTGTGCAAACATGGCTCCACAAAGGGCAATCAAGCCATTGGAAATCATGTAGCCCAACATCTTCATGTTATCTACATTGACCCCATTGGCCTCACTCATTGGAATGTTATCACCAGTCGAGCGCAAAACCAAGCCAAGTTGCGTCTTCATTAAGAGGGTCAATAAGATACAGACGATGATCAAGCAAGAAATACTAATCAAAAAGACTGCTTCTTCATTGGACAAGCCCAATTTCATGACACTTTTGAAAATGGTACTGGCATCGCCAATAGAGAGGTTGGGTACTCCCCCCATGATTTTAATATTGATAGAGTAGAGACCGGTCAAAGTGACAATCCCTGTCAAGAGGGCTGGAATTTTCATTTTTGTATGGAGAATCCCAGAAACCAATCCTGCGATCATTCCTGCCAGAAAGCCCAACAAGGTTGCAAGCCAAGGGTTTCTTCCTGCTTGAATTTGGGAAGCTACAACTGCTGCCCCAAGTGGAAAGGCTCCTTCTGCCGTCATATCGGCAATATCTAAAATTCGAAATGTTAAGTAAACACCGATCGCCATGATCGACCACAATAAACCTTCTGATAAACTTGATAAAACGAAATTCATCTCAAACCTCCTATTTTTCTACCTTCAACGAGCTAATATCAATTCCAAGCTCTTTAGCCATCTCTTTATTGGTATGCAATTCTAATTTTTCAGGTGTTTCAACTGCGACTTTCCCAGGTTTCTCACCCTTCATGATGCGAATGGCCATCCGAGCAGCTTGTCTTCCCAATTCCTCATAATCGGTACCAAAGTTGTACAAGCCACCAGTAGTCACCATCTCAGCAGACCCACCAAAAACGGGCACCTTATGGCTGAGGGAAACCTGTTTTACAGTGTCCATTGTAGAAGAAATGATGTTATCCGTCGGAACAAAGACGATATCTGCTTCTGACATGATACTGTCTGCTGCAGCCTTCACATTGTTACTATCGAGGATGGTTTTTTCAACCACTTGATAGCCTTTAGCTTCAAGGATCTTCTTCGCATTGTCTTTTTGGACAACTGAGTTAGGCTCACTTTGCGTATAGAGGATCCCAACTGTTTTCGCCGTTGGAAGCACTTGCTTAATCATGTCTACCTGTGTAGAGATCGCATCGTCTGACTGGTCACTTGTCCCTGTGATATTGCCACCAGGCTCTTTCAAGTTTTTCACCAATTTCGCTGCCAATGGATCGGTCACAGCTGAGAAGACAACCGGTGTTGTTTTCGTCGTATTAGCCAAACTTTGAGCTGATGGTGTTGCAATCGCAAAGACGAGATCACTTTCTTCCGCCAATTGTTTGGAAATGTTTTTCAGATTTCGTTGCTCCCCTTGAGCATTTTGGAAATCAATCTGGATATTTTTCCCATCCACATAGCCAGCTTTCTTCAACTCTTCGATAAAGCCTTTTCGTGTCGCGTCGAGTGACTTATGGGTGATGTACTGGGAAATCCCAATCCGAAAGACATTGTCTTTTTTAGCATCCTTCAGATGGTGTAAGGTCACCAATGATGTTAACAAAAGTCCTACAACCAGGACAGGTGCTAGTAATTTCTTTACTACTTTCATTTTTTGACTCCTCTTCTGCAAATAAACAAAAAATCCGCTTAGATCATTCTCTAAACGGATGCTTGAAATTCTCCAACAAGTTACAAAACCTCGGTCCATTTAGATACTAGCTCTATGGACCATCATCAAAAATCTTAGCCACATAGATACAAACAAATTGCTTGGGTTGTTTGCATCCATGAGATCATGTCTACAAACACTATCTAAAGTAGCTAAAGTAAAATTTTTGAGTTGAAATGGCTTGTTGCTTCATGTTTATTTTCTGCTTTCTTTATTTATGGGTATTATCTTACCTTAATTTTTTTTAGCTGTCAAGAATATTTCAGAAATTTTTCAAATTTTTTGAAAATTCAACTAACCCCGACAAGAAAAAAATAGAGGCTGGAACACGTCCATGCCTCTATTATCTAATCTTCTTTTGATTTGGTTTCTTCATCATCTTCGACGATTTCAGAAATTTCAACTTTCACCTTGGTCACACGACCGTTTTTCACCTTGTCATTAGTCAAGATCAAGTGTTTCTTTTGACTATCGACTTCACAGCTGAGGCGTTCTTTCAAGGATGGAATCCGCCCAACTTCAGTCAAATAATACCCTGCAATAGTATCCACATCATCACTTTCCAACTCAACGCCAAAGTATTCATTAAAGTCGTTTAGTGACATGGCTCCTTGCACGACATAAGTATTATCCCCAATTTCAAAAACATCAATTTCAGCTTTGTCAGTCTCATCGTCAATTTCACCGACGATTTCTTCCAACAAGTCTTCGAGGGTAACCAATCCAGACATCCCACCGTATTCATCGAGCAGAATGGCCATTTGATTTTGCGTATTGCGCAATTCCTTCAAAAGATCATCCACAAAAATGGTTTCTGGAACAAACAAAGGTTCTTGTAAAATCTTTCTTAAGACAATATTATCAAAGCCATTGATAAATCCTTCGTTCAAGAGACGTTTGGTATGGATGAGGCCGATGACATTGTCCTTGTCATCATCATAGACAGGAATCCGTGAAAAGTTTTGCTTAAGGATACTTTCAATAATTTCTTTAGTATCATCATTGATATCAACCATGAAGGCATCTGTCCGTGGGACCATGACTTCACGCGCTACCATTTCATCTAATGAAAAGATCCCTTGGAGCATCTCAATCTCGTCAGCATCCAGTGTTGCTTCACTATTGGTCAGCATATACTCGATTTCATCCCGCGTCATCTTTTCATCCGGATCATCGAATTCCATTGGCGTGATACGGCTCAAAAGGTTGGTCGACGCTGAAAGCAACCAAACAAAGGGGCTGACAATTTTTCCTAATAGAATCACAATCGGAGCTGTTCGAACAGCCAACTCATCTTTCAAGTTCATAGCGATTCGTTTCGGATAGAGTTCGCCAAACACGATCGAAATATAAGTCAAAAATGCTAGAGATAAAAAGCTTCCAGTTGCAAGAGCCGTTTTAGTATTGCCCATCCATCCAGCAATGACATGACCGAGACTTTCTGCAAGACTCGCCCCAGATAAGATGGTAATCAAGGTGATCCCCACCTGAATAGTGGATAAGAAATGGTTCGGTTGTTCCAATACGCTAAGAAGACGAATATATTTTTTATCTCCTTCTTCAGCCTTTTGCTCTACACGAGAGCGATTCAACGATACCATTGACATTTCAGCCGCCGAGAAAAAGGCGTTCAATAATGTCAAAACAATCAATAAAATAAATTCCAGTAAAATTTCCTGACTGCCAGGGTCTTCCATGGATAATTTCCTCCAGTATATAATATCGTATATTATACCACAAAATAGGAGAGCCTGCATTCTTCTATAAAATTTTCTTTTTTTACCATCAAAAAATCAGGAACAAGTCCTGATTTTAGTGTTCTGCACTGGTAAAATCATAAAAGAAGGCATTGAGTTTTTCAACCAGCTCAAGCGATGAGAGACTACTTGTACAAATAAAAGGTTTTTTCTTTAATTCAGGCATCATAAAGTTGCCCACCACCACATCTGCATCCGAAGCTTCAATATCATCCACTGTCAGATTGTACTTGATCATCTGCGTAAATTCAAAGTTATCCGTACAATAGAAATCAAGGAAATCGATCATGGATTTGGCATGGTGATCGTCAAAACGACTGATAATCAAGACCTTAATAGACTTCCGACGGCGCAACAACTGCGGTAAGAGACGTTCCCAGTGAGTGTAGACCGTGTAGATCATGTGCTTGATGATCTCTTCGTTCAGATCATGCTTCATGGTCTTCATATAAGTGATGATATGCTCCTTCAAATCATCATAGAAGGCTGGGAAGATGCTCATGAAATCTTCGTTGGTATTGGTCTTGGTATCAAATAAGAGGAACTCCGAGAACAATTCCTTCCGACCTAAGTGAGCCGTATTGTGAACGTGCATCAACATCTCATCAAGATTTTCAATGTCTAAATCATAGGTATAGCATAGATCCTTGAACATATCTCTGATGAGCGTCGTTGATTCTTTGGCATAAGGATCTGTTTCTGCAGCTTCGATCAAGCTTTCTGGACTGAAATAGAAATTCTCTTGAATAAAGATAATAAAGAACTGCTCCAGCACTTTTTCATTCAACTCGACACCCAACTGCAAGCTAAAGTAGCGTAACATCTCCTCGACATTGGTCACCCCTTGATACTGGTCCTTATACACATCATAGTTCGTTGGTATGTCAATAAAATAGCCCTGCTTAATCCGTGACAAGTAGACTGTCAAGAGAACTTTATAAGACCTGAGTACAGAGAAGGTCAATGGATAGCCATAGAGTTTGAAGAAAAAGGTGATCAAATCGGTCACCGCCTCTTCCTTAAATTCTGGGAAAGGCCACTCCATATAGTAATAACGTTCCGCAAAATATTGGGCATAAAAGAAACGAACGTCAATCTCATCTCCGACAAGATTCAAGGGTTTCAAATCAATCTTTACATTGTATTTGGTTTGAAGCTTCTGATTAATCGTCCGAATCAAGCGGTAGAAAGATTGGTAACTCAGATCAAACTTTCTGCAAATATATTCATTGGAAACATCCTTGTTGAAAAAGAGATATTCAATCAAAGCAAAGGCTTGTGATTCTTTTAAAAAGTGATGATAGATCACTTCTAGCCCAACCGAATCCTCATAACTGATCTTGATCCCATTGGTAGATGATTCAATTAAAAAGTCATCAAATGTACTACGAAGATTAGACAAATCTTCTTTTAACGAACGTTCTGTACAATCCAAACGCTTGGCCAACTCTTTCAAGTGGAACCATCTTTTTTCCTTAATCAGGATTTCCAACAATTGCAATTGGCGTCTCTGTTTTTTCGATAAGAGCAGTCTCATCTTTCCCTACCTAATTTCATATTTTCTTTCAAAATTACTTATATTTTAACACATTTCATAGCACTTGTTGACTTTTTTCCAGCATTTTTCAAAAAAATGTACAAAAAAGACTCCAAGGCCCATATAGGCGCTAGAGTCTAAGATTTATTAATGATGCCAAATTCTTCTTTTTTCTTCTGCTCCTTGGCAGCACGGTGGTTATCATAAAGATTTACCAAGAATTTTACAATTTCTTTTCCAATCGAATAGACTGGAATCGCAACGACCATCCCGATAATGCCGTAAATATTACTTGAGAGCAATAAGAGAACCATAATGGTAATCGGGTGAACCTTCATCACGCCTCCAACGATACGCGGATAAAGAATATTCCCATCGATCTGCTGGATAATCAACATGTAAATGACTGCTTTGATCATCATATCCATATCTGTGAAGGCATAGGTGATGATCATCGGAATCAACCCGATGGTTGGTCCTACATATGGAATGAGGTTGGCCAATCCAGAAAAAATGGCAAAGACCAAAGCGTACTTCAATCCAATAAAACTATAGCCAATGTAGGCTAGGGTTCCAATGATAAAGGCATCGATCGAAATCCCACTAATATAGCGAGAGACCGTTTCATTCAAACTAATCAAGAGGCTTGAAATGTGGAGTTTGTCATTGCGTAAAATGGTCCGCTCCAACATCGGTAATAACTTCTTCCCATCGACCAAGAAATAAACTAAGAAGACAGGGGTCATGATCAAGATAAAGACCGTATTGACAATAGTGTTAACCACACTTCCTAAACTGTTGGTCACACTATTCAAGAGATTTTGTAGGATATCCATATAAGAGAGATTCAACTGCTGAATCGTCGACTGGATATTCACATTCTGGAACAAAGGATTGGTCGAGAGTTTTCGAACCAAACTTTGAACTTCCCAGTAAAGTCCTTGAGTTGAATTGATCAAGCTGGTTAACTGATTAATTAAGATAGGGAGCAGATAAAAGATCCCTAAGCCAATGATCCCAAACAAGAGGACCAAGGTGATCAAAATCCCAAACACACGCTTGATTTTTAAGTGTTTTTCCAACAATTCAACAATCGGATTGGTAATGTAATATAAAAAACCTGCAATTAAAAATGGTAAGAGGATGGTATTCAGAACAGATACAAATGGAGAAATCAAAGTCCCCATTGATTTCCAAATATAGAAAATCACCGTCAATAATAAGATCTCACATGTCCAGAATAACAATTTACTATTTCGAAACATTCCTTACCTCCTGTTTTCTATTCTACCATATTTTATGATAGAATAAAGGAGATTTTAATCAAAAGGATGAAGTTATGAATAATTTGATTGAACTACAAGACGTCAATTTGATCCGCAATGGAAAAGCCCTTTTAAAAGAGATTAATTGGCAAGTGAAAGAAAATGAATGTTGGGCCATTTTAGGCCTCAATGGGGCAGGAAAATCGACCCTCCTCAAACTTCTCATGTCTGAATACTGGGCTAGTTCTGGCCAGGTAACTGTCCTTGGAACCCGCTTTGGAGAAGGGGGCATTCCAGAGTTGCGGAAGCGTATTGGGATCGTTAGCTCCTTTATTTCAGAAAGACTGCCAGAACATCTTTTGACAGAGCAAATTGTCCTAACTGGTCAATACAAGAGTAGTATTTTATATGCTGCATACGGGGAGGAAGAACTAAACTGGGCTCGGGATATGCTAACTTCAATTGGAGCTAGCTCTTTGATCGGTCGCAAATACCGGGAGCTCTCCCAGGGAGAAAAGCAGACAGTCCTCATTGCACGAAGCCTCATGGACCAGCCAGATCTGATCATCTTTGATGAAGCCTCGAGCGGGCTTGATCTCTTTGCCAGAGAAAAACTCCTCCGTCAGATCCATCATATCAAACAACTGGATCACGCGCCTACCATGATTTATGTCACCCACCATGCCGAGGAAATTACAAAAGACATGACCCATGTCCTCTTACTCAAACATGGCCAAGTGGTCAAGCAAGGACCAAAGGAAAAGATCCTAACTCCCCATGTCCTTAGCCAATTTTATGAAGCACCAGTATCCCTTATTGATCTTGGTGATGAGCGACTCTTTGTCAAACCAGAAATCGCACACTGAAAAGAAAATGAATAAAGCAAAAAGAGAGTGGGACAGAAATCGGTAATTCGTTAGAATTCGATTTCGTCGTCCCACCTCCGCACAGTTGAGTAGGGCTGTAAAAGCTGATGTAATCAGCGTAGTAGAGTCCACTCAACCACTGCGTCTTGATCGACAATCCAAAAATAATTGAGAGGCTAGGACTTTTGTCCCAGCCTCTTTTACTCTTATCTCAACGATTCCGTGCATACTCGATCAAATCGTATGGAAGCGTATTGGCACTTTCTCTTAGGGAATAGCTTTCTAATTCATTGACATTTTGTCGCATACGGCGCGCTTGCTTGGCAGTAATCAGGTGTTGCGCTTCATATTCAAAAATAATCTTACGCTCCAAATAATAGCCTCTCAACATTTCATCGATATTATTTGGTTTCACGCGATTAATAACCCGCTCCACAAAGGCCCCACTGGTAATAATAGCTGTCTCTCTCAGACGAGATTCTTGTAGGAAAGAGATCAAACTGCTCCGATAAACCCCCTTGAGGTCTTCCAAACTTTCGATAATGATTTCCGTATTGGCCAGATAAAGGGCCGCAATCTGGTCATAATCAATGGCCTCTAACTTACTGTCTTCTCGGGTCCACCAGTTTCGCAAGCCAGACCCAAAAGTTAAGATCTCATGAACTAATAAACGCAAGAGACGGAAAGACACCAAGAGGTAATAGGTTAAACGAGACGAAAGATTGCGATTGACACGTTGCTCCATATTGCGAAGATAGCGTTGGTAGACGCGGTAGCCCCGCTCTCGAATCTTCCCTTCTTCATAGGCTTGTTCCAAGCCGTCACTTTCAATACTCAAAATCAGGAGCTTCAACTGTTCCCAGTCCTTTTGAATGAGCCTGTTTTCTTGGCCTAGAATCAAGTTTTCTATGCGACCATGGTAGTTATCAATCGCCGCGTACAAGGGACCCTTGTGCTTGCTATTCTTTAGGTCTGCTTCTAAATCCATGACGACATCATTTAAAATCGCGATCTGCATCAGGTAGTCATTGGTTTCTTCCTTGTCTTCTGATAATTTTGGAAGTACCACTAAGCCTGCAATAAAGCTAACAAGGGTAACTCCTGCCACTAAAAAGAGTAGGATAGGGTATTCTTTTTCGATCTTGGTTGGAATCAAAAGAATCGTCGCAATCGAAACCGTTCCCTTCACACCCGAAAAAGTCAGCAATAAGGCATCTTTTAGATAATTTCTCAACGATTTTTTTAATCGAGCCGTTCGGAACCAATAAAAGAGGTAAACCATGACAAAACGAATCAAAAAGAGCAATGCTGTCAACAAAAAGACAGAAAGAACTAAAAGCAGATTATTGTAAATGGGACTACTTAAGATGGGCTTGGAAATCATTTCCAATTCCATTCCTAAGATGACAAAGACCGACCCATTTAAGATAAAGTTGACCGTATTCCAGACAGTATGACTCACAGTATCTACCCGCGCTTCAAGGAGGGTAATGTGCTTAAAGCGACTGGCTTTTAGGATCCCTGACACAACTACTGCAATGATACCAGAGACATGGAGTTCTTCTGCTAAGAAGAAGGTCAACAGTGGGAGACTCAGTTCTAATAACAATTCACTAGCAATATCACTAGCGCGAACACTCAAGAGTAAGGTTTGCAGCCACCGGTTCACAAAGGCCGTCAAGATCCCCACCGCAAATCCTCCAATGATGGAGATTCCTAAGGAAACCCCTGCCTCTCCAAGAGAGAAACTTCCGGTCGCAAGGGCTGCCAAGGCCACTCGAAAGGCGACTAGACCAGAGGCATCATTTAGTAACCCTTCGCCTTTTAAGATATTCGAAACCCGCTTTGGAAAGCTAAAGCGCTCAGACAGGGAAGCAAAGGCTACTAAGTCTGTTGGTCCAAGGGCTGCCCCGACTGCCATACAGGCTGCTAAAGGAAGGCTCAGCCACAAGGAGTGAGCTGCCCAGCCCAAACTAATGGTTGAGATAAAAATCACTGGAAAAATCAAATAAAGAATGATGCGCCAGTGTTTCAAGACAGAAGTAATATCTGCTTCTTCTGCTTCTCGAAATAAGAGAGGGCCAATGACCAAGGCCAGAAAGAGCTCGGTATCCAGATGAAAATTTTCTTCTGGGACAAAGAGGGCCCAACCAATCCCTAGTAAAATTTGAATCAGGGGCAGAGGAAGGCTCGGCACAAGTTTATTGGTGGCATTTGAGACGATCAAAATCATCGAAAAGATCACTGCATAAAGGAGTAGTTCCATATCACTCCCTCCCTAGCGTTCTTTGCAACAGGTCTCAAATTGCTGTTTTAACTCCGCAATCTTTTGGTCTGTCTTGCTTACATCCTTGTGCTCAATCTTCTTTTGGCATCGTTCCATCTCAAGCGAAACCAATTTCTTTTTTATTTTGAGCATCTTTTTGGTCATATGAGCTTCATCATAAAAACCCATTGCACGCTCGTGGATGGTTGATTCGACAAAATGATGTCTCAATCCTTCAATTTTATTCTTTAAATATTCTTTATCCATGACGGTAGCTTTCTAATTTTTCGATCATGACCAAAAACGGTGGCTGATTCACTTGATTCAGTGTCCGGTAGATGGTCGCTGTATAGTCTTTTTGAGGAAGCTGACTAACAAAGTCCAGCACTGCATCACGCTCGATGTCTCCTCCCTCATGACCATAATAGATCATAATAGCCATTCGCCCACCTTTTTCTAGGCGAGCACAGATTTTCTCCATCGCTTCAATCGTGGTAGCAGGAAGAGTAATGACCGACTTATCTGCAGATGGCAGATACCCCAGATTAAAAATAGCTGCTTTGAGGGTCTCCACATATTGGTCCACATGCTGGTGGCCATCCAAAATCAACCGGACATGTTGAAGACCCAACTTTTCCAATCGTTCTCGGGTATTTACAAGTGCTTGTTCTTGAATATCAAAGGCATAGACCTGGCCTGCTAGTTGGGCTAAAAAGGCCGTATCATGTCCATTTCCCATGGTCGCATCCACCACCACATCTTCTTTGGTGATGACTTCTGCTAAAAATTGATGGGCCATTTCAAGTGGTCGAAGCATCAGCAGTCTCCTTTTCTTCTAGCTTACATCCTTGGGTACTTCCACGCCGACGCATTTCAGTTTCAATGGCGTTTAGGACTTCCCATTTGTTGAGGCTCCACATAGGGCCAATCAACATATCCCTTGGCGCGTCCCCTGTAATCCGGTGGATGACAATGTGTTTGGGGATGATCTCCAACTGGTCACAGATGACCTTGACATACTCCTCCTGGCTCATGAGTTGAAGTCGTCCTTCATGATAGTCCCGTTGCATCCGTGTATTGGTCATCAAATGCAAGAGGTGTAACTTGATGCCATCAATTTCATTATCGGTCACACAACGGCGAACATTTTCCACCATCATCTCATGCGTCTCCCCAGGAAGGCCATTGATCAAATGGGATACGATCTCTGCCTTGGGGACCCGTTTGCGAATACGCTTGACTGTTTCAACATAGAGATCATAACTATGGGCCCGATTGATCAATTCAGAAGTCGCTTCATAAGTCGTCTGAAGCCCCAACTCGATCGTCACATGCATGCGCTCTGTCAGCTCTGCTAGGTAGGCTAAGGTCTCATCTGGTAAACAGTCCGGACGCGTACCAATGTTGATTCCTACCACTCCTGGTTCATTGATGGCCTGTTCATACCGCTCTCGAATGACTTCCACTTTATCGTGGGTATTGGTGAAATTTTGAAAATAGACCAGGTACTTCTTCACATCTGGCCATTTCCGATGCATAAAGTCAATCTCTTTGTAAAATTGTTCTCGAATCGGAGCTTCTGGGGCCACAATGGCATCTCCTGAACCCGAGACCGTACAAAAAGTACAGCCACCGTGGGCGACTGTTCCGTCTCTATTGGGACAATCAAAGCCTGCATCAATAGGGACTTTAAAGGTCTTTTCTCCAAATAAGGTTCGATAATAATCATTCAAGGTATTGTAGGATTTCATACTTTTCATTATAGCAAAAAAAGAGTCGAACTCAAAACGCGAGTCCAACTCCTAGTTGTTAGTTATTTTTGCTTCCCTGTAAAGCGCCATTGAAACCGCAAGCGATCGTACAAGGGGTACTCAAATTGCAAGACAGCAAGGCCCAAAATCATACTGCCGAGAACGTCTGATGGATAGTGGACCCCGACATAAATACGGGAGACCACAATGGTCACAATTCCCATAACCAGCAAGCCTTGAAGGCAATAGCGGGCTGTTTTATGTTTTACATGTTGGCCGATTATGATGATCAAACTTCCCAAAACAAGGGTAGATGCCAGTGAATGACCACTCGGGAAAGAAAAGCCTTTTTCCTCTACTAGATGAAGAATACTTGGTCTCGGTCTCTGGTAGATATTCTTTAGAAGAAGAACCAAAAGACCAGTCAATACCAGATTGCTTCCAAAAAAGAGGGCTTCACTGTACCATTTCTTATAGGCAAAGACCGCTAGCAGAAGACCCACCCAGATGACAATGATCTTGGTATCCATGACATGGGTTACCTTGGTAAAGAAGGCCGTCAGTGTTGCAGGCAGATCGCCTCGAATAGCAGATTGGATCGTGCTATCAAAGCCTGTTAATTGTTGCGGGTAAAAGCGAATCACATACCCGAGAATCACAAAAATGAGAAGGGCGAAGCTTGCCTTCGCCCAATGTTGTTGTTTATTTTTCATATTTTTTCAAAATCGGTTGCAATAAGGTATAGATCAACCCAAATGCGATGGCCCAAATCACCCCTTCGATCAGGTTAAACGGTGCAACCATTGCGGCTAAATAGTGGACAAGACCTAGTGTTTTCGAAATATCATAGTTCATAAAACGAGCATACAAAGGGATTGCATAGACATAGTTCACCAATACCATCGTAATACTCAAGCTGATCGTTCCAACAATCGTTGCCAGGACAAATCGACCATGGGTCCGTTCCTTGTTCCAAATCCATGCAAAAGCAAGAACAAAAACAAGAACACCAATGATATTGATTGGTAATCCGATCAAGGTTTCAAGCCCCTTATTATTGAGGGCTAATTTAAGGACAGATCGGATCAAGGTCACCCAAACGGCACTTTTAAAATCCAATAGGACCAAGGCCAACAAAATGGCGATGATACTCAAATCAATTTTGAAGAAATCTATCAAGAAAGAAAATTGATAGAACATCAAAATAAAAGATAAAGCGGATAAAACAGCCACTAGGGTCAGTTTACGTGTATTTGTCATAACAGGTTCCTCCAATTTTTTAAAAATTAGAGAAGCTGGAAAGACGTCTACTCCATCATTCTACTCTAAACTATTTAAACAAAGCTTAAACTAGAAACCATTCTAGTTACTTTAGCTGATCTCCATCGAAACATGCCGTTAGTCAGTCTTAGATTCCACGTACTATTCCCATGCATCAGCTCTAAACAGATCAGAATAGCTGTCAGACTATTCGTCTCTCGTCTTCTCCCATCCAGACTATACTGTCGGTTGTGGAGTCACACCACATCAGCTTGCGCTCGCGGACTTCTTTTAGAGTACGGAAAAGAACATTTCCTCGTAAAAGTCACCGCCGGTCGGGAATTACACCCTGCCCTGAAGACCCTTTTATGATAACAAAAAAAACTTGCCTAGGCAAGTTTTTGTAACGTCATGGATTACATGGTTTGGATTTTAATTTTTCGTCCTTATTTGAGCTTGTCGTGCTCATAACGATGGCTCAACTCCAGCCCCTTAAAGCCTTGCTGACGGAGTGCCTCATAGACAATCATGCAGACGGTATTAGAGACATTTAAACTACGGACATGCTCATCATTCATCGGAATGCGAATAGCCTTCTCTTCGTGCTGGCGCATAAAATCTTCCGGCAATCCTTTATCCTCGCGTCCAAACAAGAAATAATGGGAGTTCCCATCCTGATAAGAAACGTCCGAATAGGTCTGATTTGCAAACTTAGACACCAAGTGCACCTGACCGTCACGCGCTGCTTCCATAAACTCTTCTAAGCTATCATAGAAACGGACATCCAGCTTGTCCCAGTAATCGAGTCCTGCTCGCTTCATCTTGCGATCATCGATCGGAAAAGCCATGGGACGAATAATATGTAAGGGGGAATTGGTTGCCGCACAGGTCCGTGCAATATTGCCCGTATTTTGTGGAATCTGAGGTTGGAACAAGACGATGTGGTTTTGAGCCGCTGACTCTTGGTAGTCTAGTTCTTCAATATTCATACTCGATCTCTTTCTGATAAAAAAATAGCCACACTGCCCGGAGTCAAGCTCAGCAAACAGCGTGGTTACAGCTTCATTAACTTAACTCACAACAGGTTTGAGGTAAATCAACGAAGGTACTTTTTAAGTATATCACTTTTGAAGCTCCTGTCAATAGTTTTTTTAGATTTTTTTAAGAAACTTTATCAAAGTTTTCGATCCCTCCTCATTCTTCTATTTTGACAATTTTTCCCACTTGTTCTTAACTTGGTAAGATTCCTCCAGAAAGTCCTTAAAAAAGATGAATTTTTCTTGAAAATAGAGTATGATAGAAGCATACTCTGGAGGTATTCTATGAAAATTATTGTTGTTGGTGGAGGAAAGGTCGGAACGGCCCTTTGTCGTTCTCTCGTTGCTGAAAACCACGATGTTATTTTGATCGAAAAAGACGAATCCGTTCTTAACCATATTACCAAACGGTTTGATATCATTGGAATTTTAGGAAATGGGGCAAACTTCAAGATCTTGGAGCAAGCAGATGTTGAAGACTGCGACATCTTCATTTCCATGACCGAGTACGATGAAGTGAATATGGTCTCTGCTGTTTTGGCTAAAAAAATGGGAGCCAAAGAGACTATCGTTCGGGTGCGGAATCCGGAATATTCCAATTCCTACTTCAAGGAAAAAAATATCTTGGGCTTCTCCCTAGTTGTCAATCCGGAATTGCTGACAGCTCGCTATATTGCCAATATCATTGACTTCCCAAATGCCCTTTCTGTGGAGCATTTTGCCAATGGCCGAGTTGCCTTGATGGAATTTAAAATCAAGCCAGATAGCAATCTCTGCAATATGAGTCTATCCCAATTCCGGAAGAAATACGGAAATGTCATTGTTTGTGCAATCGAGCGTGGCAACGAACTCACCATTCCAAACGGAGACTTTGTCTTGCAACCTCAAGACAAGATTTTCGTAACAGGTAATCGGATCGAGGTCGTTCTCTTCCACAACAATGTTCGCCCTCAGGTCATTAAGAGCATGATGATCATTGGTGCTGGGAAAATTGCCTATTACCTACTCAACATTCTTCAAGATGTGCGCCGCAAGATCGATCTCAAGGTCTTAGAGGTCAATCGCGAACGGGCGGAATTCTTTAGTCAGGAATTTCCTGATCTCTATGTCGTCCATGGAGACGGAACTGCTAAAGACATTCTTTTAGAAGAGAGTGCCAATAACTTCGATGCTGTGGCTACTTTGACAGGGGTCGATGAAGAAAACATCATCACCTCCATGTTCTTAAATTCTGTCGGAGTCAAAAAGAACATTACCAAGGTCAACCGAACTAGTCTGTTGGAGATCATTGGCGATCAAGATATGACCAGTATCGTTACGCCAAAACGCATCGCTGTAGATACCATTATGCACTTTATTCGTGGACGCTACAATGCACAGTTCTCAAACCTAGAAGCCTTGCACCATGTCGCAAACGGCCGGATTGAAACCTTGCAGTTCCAAATTAAGGAAGACAATAAACTAACCCAATATCCCCTCTCTGAATTGAAATTGAAAAAAGGCGTCTTGATCGCTGCCATTATTCGAGACGGCAAGGCTATTTTCCCAAATGGAGATGACCGTTTGATGGTAGGAGATCGGATTATCGTAACCACCTTGATTCAAAATGTCACAAAAATCTACGATCTACTTGAGAGGTAAGCCTGATGAATAGAAGCATGATTCGTTACCTCTTGTCCAAGCTCCTCTTAATCGAGGCAGCTCTCCTGATCGTTCCCTTAGTCGTCGCTACGATCTATCAGGAACCTGCCAAGGTCTTTGTCTCTATTGGGGCAACCATGGCCATCTTACTTGGGCTGGGGCTACTTGGTAGTTTTCACAAACCAAAGGACTTTCACATTTATGCTAAAGAAGGAGTCCTGATTGTAGCCCTCTGTTGGATCCTCTGGTCCTTCTTTGGCGCCCTTCCCTTTGTCTTTTCGGGACAAATTCCCAACATTATCGATGCCTTCTTTGAAGTCAGCTCTGGCTTTACAACAACAGGGGCAACGATATTAGATGATGTGGGTGTCCTCACCCATTCTCTCCTCTTTTGGCGCAGTTTCACCCACTTGATTGGGGGGATGGGAGTATTGGTCTTCGCCCTTGCAATTATGGACAATAACAAGAACAGCCACCTTGAAGTCATGAAGGCAGAAGTTCCTGGTCCAGTTTTTGGGAAGGTCGTTTCCAAATTAAAAAACACAGCTCAAATCCTCTACTTCTTGTACTTGGGCTTGTTCTTCCTCTTTGTGGTTCTTTATTTCCTTGCTGGTATGCCCCTTTATGATAGTTTTGTCATCGCCATGGGAACGGCTGGAACCGGGGGCTTTACCGTTTTTAACGACGGAATTGCCCACTACAATAGTAGTTTAATCACCTATTTGGTCAGTATCGGGGTTTTAGTCTTCGGGGTTAACTTTAACCTCTACTACTTCCTCATGATCCGAAAATTCAAGGCCTTCTTTAAAGATGAGGAATTGCGGACCTATATCACCATCGTCCTCGTGTCCAGTGTCTTGATCGCGTACAATGTCCTTCATCTCTATGCCAATGTCGCTAAGAGTTTTGAGATTTCCTTCTTCCAAGTTTCCAATATCATCACCACTACCGGTTTTGGTTATGGAACGACGGAAAAATGGCCTCTCTTTTCTCAGTTCATCCTCTTGATGCTGATGGTTGTCGGTGGTTCTGCTGGATCGACCGCCGGGGGGCTAAAAGTCATTCGGTGCTTGACCTTATGGCGAATCGCAAAAAATCAGGTTCTTTCGACCTTGTCTCCGAATCGCGTTCTGACCTTGCATGTCAATGATACGGTATTGGATAAGGATACACAGCATCAGATCCTCAAGTACTTTACAATATACAGTTTTATCACGATCGGCCTACTCTTTGTAGTCAGTCTAGACAATAATAACTTCATGACGGTTGTCAGCGCTGTCTTTAGTTGTTTCAACAACATTGGACCTATGATTGGAACAGGTCAAACCTTCTCCATCTTTAGTCCGATTTCAAAACTGTTACTTTCCTTAGCCATGATTGCCGGACGACTTGAAATCTATCCAATGATTCTTCTCTTCCTCCCTAAAACATGGTCTAAACGCTGATAGACAACTCTAGTACAAAATCAACACCCTTAGAAAAATAATTTCTAAGGGTGTTTCTGTTTATTTGCGATCGTCCTATTTTGATTCTTCATTTCGCTTCAGACTAAAATGGTCTGGCAAGGGGTCTGGTCCCGCCTGGCTTCCAGGATGGCAACGTAGAATCCTTGCAATCCCCATCAAGACACCTTTCACACCAAAACGTTCAATCGCTTGGATCATATAATTGGAACAGGTCGGTTGAAAGCGACAAGAAGGCGGAAATAGGGGAGAAATCCATTTTTGATAGCCTCTGACCAGTGCAATCAGGATTGTTTTCATGCTTTTTTAGATTTAGTTACTGCTAGATTGTGCAGTTGGCTGATTTCTTTTTTGTTCAAGCGACGGTATTCACCCGGACGTAGTCCTGAGACGTCCAAATTTCCAAACTGGGTCCGGGAGAGTTTATCCACTAAAAGTCCGACAGCTTCAAACATCTTTTTAACCTGGTGGTTACGCCCTTCATGAATGGTCAACTGAACCACTGAACGGTTCTTTTCAACATCCACTTTTAAGATCTCGTAAGTCGCTGGCTTGGTTTTCTTGCCATCAATGGTCACCCCTCGTGTCAAGGGACGCAAATTTTCCTTATTGGCAATCCCTTTGACACGCGCCACATAGACCTTATCAATCTCATTACGTGGGTGAATCATCTCATCTGTAAAATCACCATCATTGGTCAAAATCAAGACACCAGATGTATCCCAGTCCAAACGTCCCACTGGGTAGATACGCTCTGGCACTTGAGATAAAAGGTCAACGACTGTTGTCCGCCCTTTATCATCCGATACACTAGAGATGACGCCACGTGGCTTATTTAAAAGATAGTAGACCTTTTCTTCGTTGTAGATTGGAGTACCTTCTACTTCAACCTGATCACCGGTCTTAATAATGGTCGCTAATTCACGCACAACTTGGCCATTGACCGTCACCAAGCCTTGCTTGATCAGTTCTTCGGCCTTGCGACGACTAGCCACGCCTGCATGGGCAATATATTTGTTAATTCTCATCTAGTTCCTCTGTTCTCTCTGAAAATAATTGACCTTCTTCTGGATCGATGTCCACTTCCTCAACCTTTGGCAATTCCTCCAAATGATTGATCCCCATGTAATCCAAAAAATACTCCGTCGTAACATACAAATTAGGACGCCCGAGGACTTCTTTTTTTCCATCTTCACGGATCAGATCAAATGACAGTAGTTTGGTAATAGCACCACTGGAATTGACGCCTCGAATGTCATCGACCTCCACGCGGGTGATCGGTTGCTTATAAGCAATGATTGACAAGGTTTCAAGGGCAGCCCGAGACAAACTTTGGTTCATAGGCGTTCTAGAATAGTCTCGTAAAACCGAAGCGTAGTCTGCCTTTGTCACCAATTTATAACGGGAAGCTGTCTCCATCAAACACAGACTGGTATCTGAGTCCTCCTGGTATTTTTGGGCCAATTTTTCTAAACTTTGCACCACACCTGTTGGGGGTAAAGAGAGAAGATCTGCGATTTGTCTGGCAGTAATTCCTTCTTCACCCGCTACAAATAAGAGTGCTTCAATTTCAGCTAATTTGCTCATGTTCAATCCTATTTAAGTAAATTTCTCCAAAAGCCCTATCCTGTACCACTGTGACCTCTTGAATCTTGATTAATTCAAGGGTTGCAAGAAATAGGGTAATGACCTCTTGGAGATCCGCTGCTTCTAGAAACAAGTCCTGCAAGAGAACTTGTGAACGATCGTGGAATCGGTGACGCAGCTGGTCCATCAGATCCTCAATCTTGTATTCATCCTTGACAATGGTTGTATGGTTCTGGCGGAATTCTTCTTTTTTCTTGGTCAATAGTTTTGAGAAAGCCAAGAAGAGATCCACCGTGGTGCGATCATGAAGTAATTCGGTATCGTCATAGACCAATTCCATCTTCGGTTTCGAATAATAGAGGGCGCGCTCCTCGTGCTGCGAGGCCATCAACTCTCCTAATTGCTTGTAAGTACGGTACTCTTCCAGTTGAGAAAGGAGGTCCTGCTCTAGATCCTCTGCTTCATCCATCTCCTCTGCGACCTTAGGAAGAAGTCTTCGACTCTTGATCAAGGTTAGTTGACTAGCCATCAGCATGTATTCCCCTGCCACCTCTAGTTTCATTGCCTGGAGAGTCGCCAGATAAGCCAGATACTGTTCAATCACCTCAATCAAGGGGACCTCATAGATATCCATCTGGTATTTAGAGACCAAGTGGAGCAAGAGGTCCAAAGGCCCTTCAAAATCTTTAATTTTAATATCCATTATTTATATTTTTCTAATGTCACCATGGTTTTTAGGCCCAATTCACGCGCAATACTAAAGAGATCCACACCGAGTTCACGTTGTTTCAAAATATATTGCTCACGAATCGATTGTGCCGAAAGGTCTTGATTCCCTTTTTCGATCAAGAAGGCTTCTAATTGTCGGAATCCCCACTGACGGGAGTATGATTTTCCTTTATTATCAAAAAGATAAACACCATCTAGGAAGAGTTGCAATTCATCCAGTAACGGCTCTGGAACCTTTAAAACCCGTTTTTGGCCATCTTTGCCCACTCGAATGACATGAAAGTCCAGCTGAATATCTTCGACTTTGACTTGGAGGATCTCACTTGGCAATAAGCCCATCTCCAGAATCAACAAGGCCATCAAGCGTCCCTGAGAGTTGGTTGATTCTTCCCAAAAATGGGTCAGATCCAACAATTCCCGATCATGGGTTTTGGCCGGTTGAATTTTAGGCAAGACCAAACGATGGTATTCAGAAATAAAGCGTTCTTGATACAAATAATATAAAAATTGGTTGACGGCGGATAATTTTCGTTTTTGGACCGCCGGTTTAAAATCTTTAATCGAAGCTTGGTAAATTCTCAAATTTGTGGGCGTCACTTTTCCATGGATCGACTCAATAAACTGGTCCAAATCATAGAAATAGGCTGACTGAGAATTTTCACTTAATTCTTTTTGATCAATAAAACTTGCAATAAATTCTTTCATTTTGGAATCATCTCGTATTCATTTGAAAAATTATGCATGAGCGAATTGATGGCTTTGAGGATCGATTTCCGCGTAATAATCCCTTGGAAATAACCTTCTTCATCCACCACTGATAAGAAGGAGTCATCCACCAACTTGTGAAGGACTTCTGTCAAATTGAAGTCTAAGCCGATGACCCCGACCTCCTTCTTTGCAACGTCTACGATATCCATCGAAGCAAAAGTCTCCTCAGGAATCTCGTGTTTCAATTGATAAGATAGAATATCCGTTAGGGAGATCGTCCCCACAAACTTGCGTTCATCCGTCACTACCGGGATGCGACTATAGCTAATCTGACTCAACAGCAAAACCGCATGGTCTACATTGTGGGTATCAATCAAGACCGCTAAATTTTTGGCAGGAGTTAAGAACGTCTCTTCCTGCGCCAGTAAGAAACGCTCAAATTCCTTTGCTATCATCTGCTAAACTCCTTTGTCAATTCAGGGTACAATTCATGATCTCGCGTATAATACTCTACCTTGAAGTTCGAATCGGTAATCTCTATCTTGGCATACAAACACTCGCGAATCAGACCACGAGGTTGGCTAATGGATCCAGGATTCACAAAGAGGGTTCTTCCTTCCTTCCAAGCATCTGGGATATGAAGGTGGCCGTATAGACAGATATCTGCTTCCTCCTCTTGGGCCCACAGATCCAATTTTTGAAAACTAAAATTGATCTGGAAGAGATGTCCGTGGGTCTGGATGATCCGTGTTGGCCCCAGTTGGGTCACCAAGCGTTCCGGATAGCCTTCATAAAAATCCATATTTCCTTGGACAACGTGGATCCCTTCCCAGACAGGATCATCACTTTTTAGTTCAGAATCCCCATTGTGAAAGATCCCATCGACCTGACCTAGGTATTTTTCTTTAATAGCTTCAACAATGGAGCGGTCTCCATGCGAGTCACTCATAACGATGATTGTTTGCTTTGCCATGATGGAAATACCTCCAATAACTTTTTAACAGCTAAAGCACGATGTGATTGTGTATTTTTTTCTTCTAGCGTTAATTCAGCAGCAGCACGGCCCGTTTCCCCAACTAAGAAGAGAGGGTCATATCCAAAGCCATGTTCCCCTTTGGGCTCAAAATTAATATACCCTGGCCAATCTGCTTCCACCACTAGGCTTTCCTTGCCTGGTCTTGCAACCACCAAGGTCGTATGGAACTGAGCTGAGCGATCTTTCAAGTCAAAAACCATGGCCAATTCGTGCAACAATTTCGCATTGTTTTCCGCATCTGTCGCACCAACTCCCGCAAAGCGAGCTGACCAAACTCCTGGTAAGCCTCCCAAGATATCCACCTTCAAACCTGAATCATCCGCTAAGACTGTTTTCCCAGTTAGCTCTGCAATGGTTTCAGCTTTTAGGCGGGCATTCTCTTCAAAGGTCATACCTGTCTCTTCGACTTCTGGAAGCTCTGGGTATTGATTGAGATTTTCCACTTCAAAGCCCAGCTTTTCAAACATATTACGGAATTCTTTGGTTTTTCCCTCATTTCGAGTCGCAATAAGAATCGTATCTTTGACCTTGTCTTGACCCAAGAAGGCTTCCAAATCCACCCCATCACTTGGCAAATGCAAATAGAGCAATTTCCCTTTTTCAACCAAGAGCAAGGCTCCTTGACGCTGTACAATCTCAAAAGCTCTTCCCTTGACTTCATTCAAGATTTCGGTCAAAAAGGTTAGAAAACGGAAGGCTGAACCATAGCGCATCACCGATAGATTGAGAGGGAATCCTTCAGGATCCTTGGCAAAGAGAAGTTCCAGCTGGTCTAACAGAGTGGAAGCTTCCGCAGGAACTTGACTAAATTGGTTGTAGTCTGCATCTTCTCCCCATTGGGCAATATACCAATCTTGGGGATCTTTGTATTCAAATAGTTTGTCACTCATAAATTTATGTGCTCCACATTCACTGAACGTTCTAGCCATTTTTCGGCAATCGCTGCAAAGCTATTGGCATTTGCAGTGGTATAAAAGCGGTGGGTCTGCTCTAAGAGTTCGCGACTCTTATTGAGCTCAAAATAGTTTAATAAAACGGAAATATCCCGAACACACTCTGCCCCACTATCAATCAATTTGACATCCGGTCCCATCACATTTTGAATGATCGGTTTTAAAAGGGGATAATGGGTGCATCCCAAGACTAAGGTATCAACCTTTCCAACTAGTGGTTTTAGGGTTTCGTAAACCACCTTTTTGGTCACACTGGATGCCAACTCGTTTGATTCTACTAAAGGAACAAACTTGGGACAAGCTAAACTGCTGACTTCCATGTCTGGTGCCAGACTTTGAATCTTCTCTTTATAAATTCCAGAAGAAACCGTCATCGGTGTCCCAATGACCCCAATTTTTTGATGGGTCGTCGATTTAATGGCTGCCGAAGCTCCGGGCAAAATCACTCCTAAAACGGGAATATCAATTTTCTCCTTGACTTCTTCCCAAACAACTGCCGTCGCTGTATTACAGGCTAAGACAATCATCTTGACATTTTTGGTCAGAAGGAAGTTCACCATCTGCCAAGTATACTCGCGAATTTGGTCTGCTGGTCTAGGACCATAAGGTGCACGCGCTGAATCTCCAATATAGACGACATCTTCGTGAGGAAGCTGACGGAGCAATTCGCGGACAACAGTTAGGCCCCCTACGCCAGAATCTAAAAAACCAATCGGTCGGTTATCCATATCTCTTCCTTCCAAAAGGAGGGACTAAGAAATTCCTCCAAGCCCCTCTCATTTATTATCGTGAGATTGCCCCACTCTTATTTTTTCTTGCTTTTCGCCATTGCTGATTTTTGTTGGTTCACAATTTGGCGATAGACTTGTTGAACTTTTGCTTCGCTTGGACGTTGGCCGCTGGCACCTAAAAGCGTACGGACTGCTTCAACATTCAAACGTGGGTTTGATGCAAATTCTTTTTCAAATTGACGACGAAGCAAGAACATTCCTGCAACCATCCCACCAAAGAAAGCTAAAATAATCAACAAAATTCCTAAAAAGAGATTCATAAAATTTTCTCCGATCCATTATTTTTACATAACTATCATTATATCAGACAATCGCTTATTTTTCAATGTCAAAGCCGTAGAGTGTCGCAAGATAATCTTCTGGTTTTTCTGCTCGACGAATCAAACGGGCCTGCCCATCTTCTTGAAGCAAAACTTCTGCAGAACGCAACTTAGCATTGTACTGATACCCCATTGAAAATCCATGGGCTCCAGTGTCATGGATCACAAGTAAATCTCCAATCTCCGTCACGGGTAGTTCTCGTTGTTTGGCAAATTTATCGTTATTTTCACAGAGACTTCCCACGACATCAACCACTTCAGTTGGTCCATCTGGACGATCCATATTGGTAATATGGTGATAAGCACCGTACATAGCCGGTCTGAGAAGATTCACAGCAGAAGCATCGACGCCAACATAGGTCCGGTAGGTTTTCTTTTTATGAGTGACTCTTGTTACCAGGAGGCCGTGTGAAGCCAGCATAAAGCGACCAAGCTCGGTATAGATTTTCACATGACCAAGTCCTGCCGGTTTGAGAATCTCATCAAAAACGCGATGCACACCTTCCCCAATAATGGCAATATCATTTGGTTCTTGCTCTGGTTTGTAATTGACCCCAACTCCACCAGAGAGGTTGATGAAGCCCAAGTGGACACCTGTTTTCTCGACGACTTCTACTGCCAATTCAAAAAGTTGACGCGCTAACTCTGGATAGTAGTCGTTGGATACAGTATTAGAAGCCAATAAAGCGTGAATACCAAACTCTTCCACACCTAGTTCTTTCAACTCAATAAAGGCTTGAATCAATTGCTCCTTGGTCATTCCAAACTTGGCTTCTTCCGGATTGTCCATAATATCGGTTCCCAGTTCAAAAACTCCACCAGGATTATAGCGGCAAGAAATGACCTTGGGGATGCTGGTCACAGACTTCAAGAAAGCAATGTCTTCATAGGCATCCAGATTGATCGTTGCCCCTAATTCTCTAGCATAGACAAATTCATCAGCTGGCGTGTTGTTAGAAGAAAACATGATTTCTTTTCCACTAAAGCCCAGTTTATCCGCCATTAACAATTCGACATAGCTGGCAGTGTCGACACCACATCCCTCTTCTTGCAAAATTTTTAGGATCGATGGGTTAGGAGTCGCCTTGATGGCAAAATATTCCTTAAATCCTTCATTCCAAGCAAAAGCTTGATGGAGGGCACGAGCCGTTTCACGAATTCCTGCTTCATCATAGAGATGGAAAGGGGTAGGGAATTCTTGGGTCAGGCTTTCTAATTGTTCACGGGTTACAAAAGGTGTTTTCATAAGCGCTCATTTCTATACTTTAGTCACTATTAGTATAGCACAAGTCGGAAGACAAAAAAAGCCGAGGCAACTGCCCCAGCTCAATCTCTCTTTGATTAGTCGTTTCTTCCGAAGATACGAAGAAGGCTGATAAAGAGGTTGATAAAGTCAAGATAAAGTTCCAAAGCCATCGCTACTGCCCAACCTGTAGCAGGTTGACCATTTGTTTGATCATAGACATAGCGAATCTTTTGGTTATCCCAAGCTGTCAATCCTGCAAAGAGGAAAACAGAGATAATACTCAAGATATAGTCCATTCCAGAACTTCTCAAGAACATGTTCACAACAGAAGCGATGATCACACCGATCAAGACACCCATCAAGGCGCGTCCCATACCAGACAGGTCTTTTTTCACGACGCGTCCGATAGCTCCCATGACAATAAACATCAAGGCACTGACCAAGAAAGCCTTATAGACAGTCGCTTGCATGTAGCGAGCAATGATAAAGCTCAAGGTAAAGCCATTCAAAGCTGAGTAGATCAAGAAGATCGGAAGAGCAGACGGGCTATTTTTAACAGCCTTCCCACTTGCAACAAAGACCAAGATCAATTCTACAACCACTGCTGCATAGTAAACCATGGGTGCTGTTGTCAAGATTTGAACGAAGAAATCTTGAAAGACCGTCATCATCAGGCCAGAGACAAGGGCTGAAATCCCAACACCGATCCCAACTAATGAGTAGATTTTGTTATAAAAAGCATTCAATCCACTTTGTTCTTGGATTACTGAATCATTATACATATAAACAAGTTCCTTTCAAATTTGTTTACTATGATTTTAACATTTTTCGATGAAAAAATCTCCTTTTGGCCATCTTTTTACGCCAAGGTTCTGAAGCTTCCTTAACAGCCCAGTATTTATCCACCATCGTCACTACGAAGGATTCTTTGTAGCGAGGCGGAGCAAGGGTAGCTCCCCACATGTGTTTAATAATGATGTCTTCTTCCTTGGCATTGAGTTCTGTGATCTTTCGTGCATTTCTCACGGCAATGCGGGGATGGATCCAGGCGTGACTTTTCGTAAACTTGGTCTCGCGCCAATCATAGTAAAAGAGGTCATGCAAGAGGCCACCCCGAGCCGTACTTTTAGCATCCCAACCAAATTTTTTAGCCAGTTTATAGCTTGTATAGCTTACATGAATGGAATGCTCCAAACGATTGGAATGAATATGGTGGGGAATGTCTGCTAATTTTTGAACCTTCGGATGCTGGATCAAATGTCCCACATAGGTCATGTATTCTTTGTCACGATGATATTGCATCAGATCACCACCTTTCGTTGATAGGCTCTCCCAATAAAACATCCATCAACTTCTTCTTACAGGTTAAGTATACTTCTTTTTCTCAAAATTTCCTTAAAGAAAACATCAAAATTCCAGCTGCCACTGCAACATTCAAACTCTCTGCCCGACCTGGCATGGGAATATGAACCAGCTGGTCTGCTTGTGCCGCCATTTCCTGGCTGATGCCATTTCCTTCATTGCCCATAACCAGGATAAACTGATCGGTCTGAGGAAGCTGACGGTAATCAATGGACGCATCTGAAAGGGTCGTTGCAAGTACTGGTAGATGAGATTCTTTAGCTTGTTCCAAAAGTTCTTCTCGATCCAGTTTCCAGATAGGAATATGAAAATGACTGCCCTGCATGGATCGAAGGGTCTTGAGACTGTATAGATCAGCGGAGGCTTTCGATAGCATGACACCATCAAAGCCTGCTGCATCTGCTGTTCGAATCATCGTCCCTACATTGCCAGGATCCTGTACATCCTCCAAATAGAGGAAGCGTCCTTGTAGCTGATCCCGAAGCTCTGGCTGCTCTAGAAGAATCTCTGCGACAATCCCTTGAGGAGTCTTCGAATCTGCCAAGAGGCTTAAGATCTCCGGAGTCACGATAGTGACTTTTTGGATGTCCTCTACCCGGTCTAAATAGGCTTCTAAAACAAAGACCTGCCGAATCTTCGCATGATTTTCTACTGCCTCTTCAAACAGATGCCAGCCTTCAATGAGATAAGAATCTGTCCGGTATTTTTTTTGATGTAATTTTTTAGCATTTTTGATTACATTATTGGATTTAGACGTTATAATATTCATAGAACTATTATAGCACAAAGAAAAAGAAGAAATCATGCCTCAGATAGATTTCTTCGAGTCAAGGAGGTCGCACATGCAAAAGGTAAAAATGATTGCCCAAGGACGGGTTCAAGGGGTTGGCTTTCGCTGGGGAGTGTACAGTCTTGCTTTAGAGATCGGTGGGATTACTGGCCGTGTCTGGAATAATGACGACGGAACGGTTGGCATTCTGGCCCAGGCAGAGTCTAGTAGCCAAATGGCCAAATTCATTCAAGAAATTCGCAAAGGTCCTACACCTTTTGCACATGTGACTTATTTAGATGTTACGCTCGCAAACTTTGAAAACTATACAGACTTTAAAATTGCAAATTAAGACTAGAGAACTATTGTGTATTTTCAAAAAAAACAGTAGAATAGAAAGGTAACATTAAAAAAAAGAAGGAACTATTTGTGAAAAAAAATAAACTTGCATTACTTGCATCGATGGGACTAGCTTCGCTTGTCTTCTTGTCAGGATGCGTGAGTGTCGATCGGAAAACTGGAAATCCGACTGGACTGATCTGGAATCTTCTTGGCCGTCCAATGGGCGAAGCCATCAAATTCTTTGCCAACAACCTTGGCTTGGGCTTTGGGATCGGGATTATTATCGTCACCTTGATCGTGCGGTTAATCATCTTGCCACTTGGTTTGTACCAATCATGGAAGGCAACCTACCAATCTGAAAAGATGAACTACTTAAAACCTATCCTTGGGCCAATCCAAGAGCGCATGAAGAACGCTAGCACACAAGAAGAAAAGCTATTGGCGCAACAGGAATTAATGGCTGCTCAACGTGAAAATGGAGTTAGCATGTTTGGTGGAGTTGGGTGTTTGCCACTCTTGATCCAAATGCCATTCTTCTCTGCTCTCTTCTTTGCAGCTCAGCACACCAAAGGGGTAGCAGATAGTAGCTTCCTTGGCATTGCTCTTGGTAAACCAAGCTTGCTCTTGACGGCTATCGTAGCAGTTCTTTACTATATCCAAAGTATGCTTTCTCTTCATGGAATTGAAGATGAAACCCAAAAGGAAAGCATGCGTAAAGCATCACTGATGAGTCCGATTATGATCGGTGTCTTCTCATTGATCTCTTCAGCCGGAGTGACTCTTTACTGGGTAGTCGGTGGGGTGATCCAAATTATCCAACAATTTGTCATCAACTACTTGATTCGTCCAAATCTTCGCAAACGGGTCGCTGAGGAATACAAAAACAATCCTCCAAAAGCGACTAGTCACCGTGTGAAAAAAGACGTCACACCAACTGCGACCACACAAATTCAACACAAACCAAAAAACAACCGCAATGCAGGAAAACAACGCAATAGAAAGTAGTACAAACTACTAAATTCTAGCGAAAATAGAGCAGCACTTGAACCCTTGGGTTCAAGTGCTTTTTTGATACCGTTCAGTCAGTCAACGTAGAATTTTCACCCTCACAAGGAGATTAAGAGCACAAAAAAATAGGCCCTCTTGGAGGGCTTGCGTTTTATAGTTACGCTGTTTTTTCTACGTTCAAAATTTTCACTTGGTAGCTTCCAGCTGGTGTCTCAACAGTGACAACGTCACCTGTCTTCTTACCAATCAAAGCGTGACCGATTGGGCTTTCGTTAGAGATCTTTCCTGCAAAGGCATCTGCCCCTGCTGAACCAACGATGCTGTATACTTCTTCATCTGTTTCGCCAACTTCTTGAACTGTAACGGTTTTTCCGATCGCAACTTCGTCTACTGCAACAGCATCACTATCGACGATTTCCGCATAACGGATTTTTGTTTCCAAGCTAGAGATTTGACCTTCCACAAAAGCTTGTTCATCTTTTGCTGCTTCGTACTCAGAGTTTTCTGAGAGGTCACCATACGAACGAGCGATCTTAATCCGTTCCACCACTTCAGGTCGACGGACCAATTTCAATTCTTCTAATTCTTGTTCCAATTTTTCTTTTTCTGCTAGGGTCATTGGGTATGTTTTTTCTGCCATTATTCTTCTCTTTCTATTATTTGAATGAAAAAGCTGTGGACGCGCCACATGCTTTTTCTAGTTTGAACTTGCTTGTGTCAATTTACTATTGACATGTTCTTCAACATTTTTATTGTGTTCTTCGTATGTCTTAGCGAAGAAAACTTCACCATTTTCGACATTTGCGACAAAATACAAGTAATCGGTCTTACTTGGGTTCACCGCCGCTTCGATCGCTGATACTCCAGGGTTATCCACTGGGCCAGGCATCAAGCCGGTATTCTTATAAATATTATAAGGTGAATCCAGCTCTGTATTGATCGTTGCATCTTCTTTTAAGGTCGTCTTTTGACCAAGTTTCCCTTCTGCATAAAGAATTGCAATATTACTTTGCAAAGGCATGTCTTGGTTCAAACGGTTATAGAAGACACTCGCGATATCTTTGCGGTCCTGATCCGTCGCCCCTTCTTTTTCAACCAAGGAAGCAAGAGTCAATACTTCGTTTACATTGATGTTCTTGCTCTCAAGTGTTTCATAGTATGGGCTTAAGTTTTGATCCATTGCCGCAAGCATCTGATCGATCATCTCTTTCACTGTGGTATCTTTCCCATAGTTATAAGTAGCTGGGAAGAGATAACCTTCTAAACGGTAGCGAACACCAGAATCCTTACTTGGCAGATTCGCCAAGAGCTTAGGATATTTGGCCACCATCTTCTCAATAAAGGCATCGTCTTGGACAGCCTTCAAGAAATCTTCTTTCTTGAATGGAGTCTTGCCTGCCTTCTTAGTGGAGACATCGGCGGTGATAGCCGTCGCAATCTGATCAATCGTATAGCCTTCTGGAATCGTGACCTTTCCAAGAACTGGAGCCTGAGGAGTTTTGGTTCCCTCTTCTTGCAGTTTTTGGATGATGGTTTCTAGATCCATGCTCTTTTGCAAATTGAAATAACCGGATTTGAAATTGCTATAGTTCTTGAACTTGGTATAGTAGTTAAAGAACTGGCCATTTTTCACGAGTCCTTTTTTCTCAAGGATCGCGCCAATCTCACGATTACTTGAACCTGCTGGAATCTCAACCGTTACGAATTCTGTTGCATTTTTATCCATCGGCTTGACAGCTGAATGGATATAGGTCACAGCAAAGATCCCTGTAGCCACGATCACAATCAGCAAAAGGCTGACCACTGTCCGCACAATTCGTTTAGCGATTTTATTTTGTTTCTTTTGTTTTTGTTGGCGCTGGTTACGAGAAGAGCGCGATAAGCTTTCCTCTACCGGTTCCTGACTTGGTTCTTTTGGAGCAGGCTTTGGAAGCTCACTCTTTTCTTCCACAGCAGGAGTCGCCTTTTCTGGCTCCACTGGTTCTTCTTTGGGAGCCAACGCAGATTCTTCTACTTTTGGAGGTGGTGTTGCTTCTTCCTCCTCTTTCAGTGAAGAAGGGGTTTCAATGCTTCGATCAGGTAGATCATACTCTTTTTCGATCTTTAGAAGTTGCTCATTGGCCTCTTCTAAGTCTCTGAGGATCTGCTCTTTGAAGCTTAATAACTTCTCACTGTCTTGTGATTTATCAGTCAAATAATTGACCTCCCTCATCATAATCCTTAATATTATATCTTAAAAGATTTAGAAAAGCAATACAAATCGATCTTCTTCTTCAAAATACCTATTTAATCAAGGTTTTCGTTTTCCCAGACCAGATTGTACCAAACTTCACCCGCATATTGGGATTCTGAAAGACCTTCATTGGTAAATCCTTGCTTTTCGTAATAAGGAATCAAATAATCATGACAGGTCAAATTGATCCCTTGGCGATTATCTTTCACCGCAATCTCTTTCATTGCCTCAAGCAAGAGGGTTCCAACCCTTAGCCCTTGGGCTTCTTTAGCAATGGATAGACTCGTAATGGAAATAAAGCCCTGTTCTAGATGGCTTAGATCTTCAACCTCTGAAAAAGAGGAATCGATCAAATAGCGCTCCGGTCTAACAGGTCCTTCTAAATAGCCTAAGATCTGACCTTGGCACTCTGCTACAAGAAATGTCGTTTGAATCTTTTCGATGTGATCTTTTAAAATCTCACGCGCAATCGCTTCTTCTTCTGAGAAATTTTCAAGCTCAATGCGCTCGATGGCATCCAAATCCTGCAGCTCTGCCTGTCTAATGTGAATCTTTTCTTTCATCATTTACTCCTTCTATCGTTCCCAAACCATATGGACACCTCGATCAGACTCAGCTTCATCTCGAAATCCTTGCTGGGAAAAATAAGATAGTAAGTCTTCTGGGCAATCGATCCAAATGGCTTCCTTTTCCTTTTGAACAGCTAGATCCTTTAAAGCAGCGATCAAAATAGAACCATAGCCTTGACCTTGAAAGGCTGGTCTCACTGCTAGTCGCAATACAATTAGGTCTCTTTTTAAAGGCTGGTCTTCTGTCGCCAACAAGTAAGCCACAGCATCCCCCGCCTGCTCTGCAAGCAAAGAAATGGCTTCCTTCGAACCTAGCGCTTCCTCAAGAGTGGCCTTGTGCTTCTTTTCTTCATTGTCATGAAGTTCTTCTTCTAGCAACAGCAACTGTTCTTGATCAGCTGGGGTGATTGATCGAATCATCATCCTGCTTTCCTCATCTCATACTCCTTCAGTGGACAGATAAATTTGAGTCTGGAACCAATCGATTCCAGACTCAATCATCTCTTATTGTACACTATGTGTCAAACTAGATAATAAACGCTCAAATGAGTATTCATAGGTTTGAATATCTCCTGCTCCCATAAAGACATAGACCGCATTTTCATGGTCAAGAAGAGGAGAAACATTCTCAGCTGTAATAATCGCTGAACGTTTGACAATTTTTGCTTCCAAATCTTCAACTTTCACATCGCCGTGATCGACTTCCCGTGCAGAACCATAGATCTGTGCCAAGTAAACAGCATCTGCTTGATTCAAGGCTTCAGCAAATTCATCCAACAAGGCAATGGTCCGTGTAAAGGTATGTGGTTGGAAAATAGCCACAATCTCTTTACTTGGGTATTTTTGACGGGCTGCATCCAAGGTTGCAATAATTTCCGTTGGATGGTGCGCAAAGTCATCGATGATCACTGTTCCATTGACTACTTTTTCAGTAAAGCGACGTTTCACTCCAGCAAAGGTCTTCAAATGCTCGCGGACTAAATCTAAATCAAATCCTGCAATGTAAAGCAAACCAATGACTGCTGTGGCATTCATGATGTTGTGGCGGCCAAAAGTTGGGATATGGAATTGTCCCAAATCTTCTCCACGGAAATGAACGTTGAAGGTTGAACCAGTCGTTGAACGAAGCAAGTTGCTTGCCACAAAATCGTTCGTCTCCTTATCAAAACCATAGTAATAAATTGGTGCTGATGAGGTAATCCGACGCAATTCTTTGTCTTCTCCGTAGATGAAGAGGCCTTTGCTGATTTGTTTGGCATAATCGTTAAAGGCATTAAAGACATCTTCTAAGCTCGTGAAATAATCTGGATGGTCGAAGTCAATATTGGTGATGATACTGTATTCAGGATGGTAAGGCATAAAGTGGCGTTCATACTCATCTGATTCAAATACAAAGTATTTGGCTGCTTCAGAGCCACGACCTGTCCCGTCACCAATCAAATAACTGGTATCAGTGATATTTGATAAGACATGCGAAAGCATCCCTGTTGTTGAGGTTTTCCCGTGTGCTCCGGCAACCCCCATGCTGACAAAGTCACACATAAATTCACCAAGGAATTCATGGTAGCGTTTATAGGTTAGGCCATGCTCATCTGCATAAGCGATTTCCACATTGTTATCTGGACGGAAAGCATTCCCGGCAATGAGGATCTTGTCGCCTTCCAAATTTTTAACATCAAATGGATAAATTTGAATTCCTGCTTGTTCCAAGCCACGTTGCGTAAAGTAATACTTCTCAACATCTGACCCTTGAACAGTATGTCCCATTTGGTGAAGCATGAGGGCTAAAGCACTCATCCCTGCTCCTTTAATTCCAATAAAATGGTATGTGTTAGACATGTTTTCTCCTTATTCTTGATCTAGATGGGTTAAATCCAATTCTTGTTTGATTGGCTGTGGTTTCAACTTGTGTTGATCTTTATTGTATATTTGGCTAGTCTTTAAGAAATCATAATTGTTTTTCTTTTCAGTCGGTTCTGCCACTTCTGGTTCTCCTGCAGATTCGAACTCTGCAAGGATCAACTGATCTTGTCGCAATCGTTTGCTATATTTCAATAATTCACCCGGATTTTCCTTTTGGAAGGGAGCTGTTGGCTGGCCAGGTTTCCGTTCTGAAACAAACGGTTTTTTCCGCTTACTTGTAGTAGCTGCTGGATCCGTTGTCAGATAGGGGGCTGTGCGTTTCTTTTTCAGATCTTCACGCGCACGCTCTCTCGCTTCCTCTGCATAACGATTGGCAGGGCTTTTTTTATCAATCGGCTCTTTAAAATCAGGTTTTCTTACTGGCCGTCTTTTCGGTAGGGGCTCTTCTAGTGGTTGATGGTAAGGATGCTTGGGTTTGGTATTTTCAGCAATCGGTTGCCATTCCAAATAATTTTTATCCACATAGTCGCCTGTAATGTTACTAATCAAATCTGTTTCATCATACAGGTTCATGTGGGGCATCTCTGTTAACATCAACTCATTATCCCCTACTTGAGGAAAATATTTTTCTGTCATGCTTTCTTCCTTTCGACACTCCATTAATTATAAACTATTCACAGAATTTTTCAAGCTATTCTGACGGAATTCCAAGAATCTCACGAATTTCCTCAACCGATAAGCTGGATCGTGTTTCCGTTCCATCTAAAATCGTCGAGACCAAGTGTCTTTTAGAAGCTTGCAGTTCTTGGATTTTTTCTTCAATCGTGCCCCGGGTAATCATGCGGTAAACTTCAACATTTTGTTCCTGTCCCATTCGATGGGCACGTCCAATAGCCTGGTCTTCCACTGCAGGATTCCACCACAAATCGACTAAGATGACCGTATCGGCACCAGTGAGGTTTAATCCGACCCCTCCAGCCTTCAAAGAAATGAGAAAAGCATGGCGCTCACCTGCATTAAAGGCATTGGTCATTTCTTGACGATCTTTAGCGGGAGTGGAACCTGTGATTTTAAAGGAGGTCATGCCAAGCTGGTCAATTTCCTGCTCTAGGATATCCAGCATGCCTCTGAATTGAGAGAAGATCAAAACCCGGTGTTCGCCATCCTTGATTTGCCCCAAAAGATCTCGAAGGCTCTCCAATTTCCCACTATCTCCTTGATAGTCCTCCATAAAGAGGGCGGGGGTATCACAGATTTGGCGAAGGCGCATGAGGCCAGAGAGAATTTCCACCTTGCTCCGATTTAGTTCTTCCTCGCTAGAGCTTCGAACCCGATCTTGAATTTGTTTTAATTGAGCCAAATAGATCGTTTTTTGACTTTCATCCAACTCATTGTGGTAGGTTGTTTCAATTAAGTCCGGTAATTCTTGGAGCACTTCATCTTTTTTCCGTCTCATGACGAAAGGTTTGACAAAACGCGCAATGGTCTCAGGACTCAATTTTTGAAATTCTCTTTTAGCTGGGAAGAGCCCTGGAAGGACAATTTGGAAAATAGACCAGAGTTCACCCACATGATTTTCAATCGGTGTCCCAGATAAGGCAAACACATGCGGAACCTCAAAGCCACGTAAGTGTTGGGCAATCTTGGTTTGGGCATTTTTCATGACCTGGGCTTCATCTAGAATCAAGTACTCATACTGATTCTTCTGGTATTCCTCCACATCTTGACGGAAAGACGCGTAACTAGTGATAACTACCTGTGGATTGGTTGCGATGAGTTCATCTCGGTGTTGCTTGAGACCATAGACGACTGCCACTTCCATCTGAGGAGCGAATTTTGAAAATTCTTGTTTCCAATTGTAGATGAGACTAGATGGAGCTAGAATCAAGATTTTAGTTTCTTTTTTTGCAACACTGGTCAAGAAGGAAATAGTCTGCAGGGTTTTCCCAAGCCCCATATCATCCGCTAAAATACCACCAAAACCATAATGATTTAACATGGAGAACCATTTGACCCCTGTTTCTTGGTAATCCCTTAGGGTCGCTTGGATTGTCATCTGAGGGAGTTGGAAGTCTTCTGGATGAGTCAAATCATGAGCTAAATTTCGAAATTCTTCTGAAAAATGAACATTGTCTTGATCTGCCAACAAATCAGATAGCTGATAAGCGGCAATCCGGCGGGCTTGTAGTTTCCCACCCTTGCTCATTTTCGCCCGCAGATCTGCTAGGGCTCGACTGATTTTCTTGGTTTCTTCATCAAAAACAAGGACCTTCCCTGTATGGCTGACAAAATAATCTTCTTGCCCCACTAAAGCTTTGAGGACCTGGTCCACTTCAGCTGGATCCACACTTTCAAAGTCAAAACCGATCTCCAGTAGACTGCCATTGGTTTTAACATCAATTTTTGGGCGCTCCACTTGATAAAGATCTAAAAGGCTATCAGAGAGGGTAATCTCTCCTAAGGCTTCAAAAGTCGGGATCTGTTGGTGAAAGAATGGATAGATTTGCTCACTTGATAAAGGACTTCTTTGGGAAGAAAAGTCGTCTGTAAAGCCTGCTGCTAGCATGGTTGAAAAGACTTCTTGCTCCTTATCGAAATCACTAGAATAAGGAAGATTGAGAAGTTCCTCACGCGTGGTCACCACACGATCCTGGTATTGAAAGACAACATCCAGTAATACAGTCTGATCCTGTGCTAGATCAAAATGAAATTCCGGAGTGAAATCGTGGATTAAAAAGCTGGTCGGTGCGGTTATTTGTCCCAGTTTTTTGAACTCTTTTAAACTATAGGAAAGCTTTGTTTGGTCCGTTGGATCAAAATGCAGGCGTTTTTTGCGATCCTGATCCATTGGAAGATCTTGGATGGCCTTCCATAGGGTTCGCTGTTGGGGCGTCAGGTGATAGAAGACACCATTTCGAAACAGGTAAACAGCAGACTCGACAACCTTCACTTGTGGCTCAGTAATGATCAATTCGTAAAAATCACCATGGTCTTCCACCTGAAAATGAAAGAGATCTTCCTCCCCATGGACATCCTGAAAATAGACTTCAGAAAAATCATACATGCTATATTGCAAAAGGAAGGAATCCAAATTCATTAGTAATTCTACAGCTTCTTCAAAGAGAGTCGGTGGAAAATAAAGATGGCGCCCAGCATTGGGAAAGAAATCTTGCTCTTTTGATCCACTATCTGTGACCAAGCCTTGTAGGAAATTGATCACATCCTGACTAGGACCATCAAATTCTAAGTAAGAAATAGGTTCATAGTAACTTTTTCCAATTGCAAAATGGCTTTCTTTCTGAATGGTCTGCAAAAAAGCTAGTACATCTCTGATCACATAAGAGCGCTCGTCTGGCAAGCGACGAATGCGAAGGGTCCACAAGAATTGACCAGAGTATTCATCCTCCTGCCCGACTGCTGATAAGACATAGCGTGTTTCTTTCTTTTCGATTTTTGGAAGGACCTGGTCTAAAAACAAACTTCCAAAAGAGACCTTCTCCTGCGTTTCTTCAGTCGCCGTGGCGTCTTCTTCAAGACTTGCAAGAGCTGCTTTCCCACTGTCATCATTCTTCAAAAAAGCTTCCACAGCTGCTAGATGTGTACAGAATTTTTTCTTTTGAAAGAAAGCACAGCTACAAAAAACAGCATCGTCGTCCAAACTGTACCGCAAGCTTTCTTCTTCCACCCGAAAATATAGGTATTTTTCTTTTACTTCCTGAAGGGAAACTTTCCCAGCTTCATAGAGAAGGCTCCCTTGTGAACGAACCTTCCCAGGAATTAATTTTGCCATGTTTACCACCTTAGATTAATCCCTTTATTATACCATATTTAAGATAAAATTAGAAAAGATAATTTTACTATTAAAAGGATTTTAACTTACTTTTAGAAAAAAACTGAGACAGTCTTGTCCCAGCTTTTCACCTGATTTCGTAATAGAGTTACCTCAATCAGCTATCCATGATTTTTCTCTTTTAACCGTCTGAGCGAACAATAGACAGAATAGCTAAATAGAGAGGAGAAAGATCCCGATAGCCCACAAAAAATACGACCTATTTTTTAATAAAATCCCCAACAATAGGATCAAGAGCTCCAAGCTTACGATCGAACCGAGAAACAAGAGATACAGATAGATTTTAAATAATAAGTACACAAACCTAAAGCTCTCATGATCTTCATGAGTTTACTCTACTCATCCTTAAAAAAGCATAAGGAATAAAGAATATCCGGACTATGAAACTATGCATCTGACTATCCTCCACTTCATTTTACCAGCTTATTAAAAAAAGCAACGCTTTTGCGCTACTTTTAGTTGTTTTCATAGTTGGAAGAATGAGCGTTTTATCATTTGAAATATCCTTCTCCACTTTGATCCATTTGTCTCATATTCCCTACTTCCGTTTTCGCGCAATCAAATGGATTGGAGTTCCTTCAAAAACAAAGGCCTTGCGAATTTGGTTCTCCAAGAAACGGAGGTATGAGAAGTGCATCAGTTCTTCTTCGTTAACAAAGACCACAAAAGTTGGCGGCTTGGTTGCCACTTGTGTCGCATAGAAGATCTTGAGACGTTTTCCTTTGTCGGTCGGCGTTGGATTAATGGCAATGGCATCCATAATCACATCGTTCAAGACAGCTGAAGGAATTCGTGTATTTTGACTCTCACTGATCTGTTTAATCATCTCTGGCAACTTGTGCAAGCGTTGTTTGGTTAAGGCAGAGACAAAAACAATCGGCGCATAAGAAAGGTATTGGAATTGATCGCGAATGTCATCTTCCCACTGCTTCATGGTATGGTTGTCTTTTTCAATGGTATCCCATTTGTTGACAACAATGATCATACCTTTACCAGCTTCATGAGCAAAGCCAGCGATCCGTTTGTCATACTCCCGAATCCCTTCTTCGGCATTGATAACCATCAAAACCACATCTGAGCGGTCGATGGCACGCATGGCACGCATGACAGAATATTTCTCAGTGTTTTCATAGATTTTACCAGATTTGCGCATACCAGCTGTATCGATCATGGTAAATTCTTGGCCATCTGCATCGGTAAAATGGGTATCGATGGCATCCCGTGTGGTTCCAGCAACAGGGCTTGCGATGACCCGGTCTTCTCCAAGGATCGCATTGATCAAGCTTGATTTCCCAACATTTGGACGACCAATCAAGCTAAATTTGATGATATCTGGATTTTCTTCTTCTGTGTCATTCGGAAGATTTTCGATGATGGCATCGAGCACATCCCCAGTTCCGATCCCGTGGACAGAGGATACCGGTAGTGGCTCGCCCAGTCCTAAGGCATAAAAGTCATAGATATCATTGCGCATCTCTGGGTTATCCACCTTGTTGACTGCAAGAATCACCGGTTTATGGGTCTTATACAAGATACGAGTGACATATTCATCCGCATCCGTGATCCCTTCTTTTCCAGAAACAACAAAGACGATCACATCTGCTTCGTCCATGGCAATTTCTGCCTGATGCTTGATTTGCTCCATAAATGGGGCATCTACGTCATCAATTCCCCCCGTATCGATGATACTAAATTTTCGATTCAACCACTCAGCTGTTGCATAAATGCGGTCACGAGTGACTCCTTCTACATCCTCAACGATGGAAATCCGCTCACCGGCAATCCGGTTAAAGAGTGTAGATTTTCCGACATTGGGACGGCCTACAATCGCAATAGTTGGTAGGGCCATGATTTCCTCTTTTCTAATGAAAGGCGAGACCTCGGTTCAAGAACGCCTCTCTTCATTTCATAATAGTTTGTGTTTTTCTAGTAGTTTTTTGGTCTCTTCTTGTTCAGGTTGACCAAATTGAGCTGCAAGGCGCTCGCTCCAGCTGTCTGTTGCACGCGCTCCAGCATAATCTGCCTGAACCTTGTCATAGGCAGTCACAACTGATGGGTCTTGTTCTTGGTATTCTTCTTCAAAAGCAACCTGCTCCAATGGCAAACGTGGTTTCACTGCATGCTGCTGATTAGGTACTCCGAGAGCAATCCCAAAAACAGGATAGGTATAGTCTGGCAGACGGAAGAGTTCTGCGACTTCTTCTGAACAGTAGCGCAACATGCCGATAATCACTCCACCATAGCCGAGACTTTCAGCTGCCAATAGCGTATTTTGAGCTGCTAGAGCCGCATCCACTGAGGTGATCAGTAAGTTGTCCACCCCTTCAGGATGGAAATCCTGCTCATGAAGTTTGACAGCTTTTCCAGCGCGGTTTAAATCCCCAACAAAGAGGAGAAAGACGGCTGATTGGCGAATCGCTTCTTGAGGAAGAAAGTCGTAAAGAGCTTCTTTCTTTTCCTTGCTTTTGACCACAATCACAGAATAAGACTGAAAGTTTTTCCAACTTGATGCCATCTGCCCAGCTGATAAAATTTCCTTGAGGTCAGCTTCTTTGATGGCTTCTTCCTTAAAACGGCGAACAGAAAAATGAGATTTCATTAAACGGATGGTTTCATTCATCGGCGATTGACTCCTTCCAGATGGATTTCCTTGGCTAAAAATTTCACGCGCTCCATGACCCGTTTGGCCTGCCAGGTTTCATCTCCATTACGCGAAGCTGCAAAATGACGTTCCAACTCTTCAAAATTAAAGTTAGAAGTAAAGAAGGTTGGGAGATTTTCCTGCATTCGGTGCTGCAAAATCACTTGTAAGATTTCATCTCGCACCCAGGCTGACATCTGTTCCGCACCTATATCATCGAGAATTAAAATTTCGGCTTTTTTCACCTGATCGACGGTTTCTTTGACCAAGCCTGAACTGATGGCATTTTTAACATCGATAGCAAAACTTGGAAAATGAAGTAGGGTAGTAGAGGCCTGGCGTTTTTCGGATAAATCATGAGCCAAGGCTGCCATCATGTAGCTCTTTCCTACTCCGAAATCACCATAGAGGTAGATCCCCTTTTGATATTCAGGATAGTTGGCCACAAAATTAGCTAATTCTTCAAAGGCCTCAAATCGCCCCTTATCATCGAGTTCCACCTTGGCTAGACTCGCTTCTTTCAAGGTTGAAGGGAGATTGATCAAGTTGAGACGTTGGTTGATCGCAGCTCGTTTTTGGGCTTCGATTAACTCTGGCGTTTCCTCATAAGCGACATCCGCATAGCCTTCATTCATGGTGAGGATGGGCTTATAACCTTTGGCAATATAATCCGGATCTCCCAATAAGAAACGGTTGCGTTCACTAATGTATTGATTAAATTTTGAAATACTCCGTCGAATTTCTTGTTCAGACAAAGACTGGTCCTTGATAAAGGCAGCCACTTCTTGGTCTGCCAAGATCTGTGCGACCAAATCCTCATAGTTAAATTGACGCGCACGGTTCATGTGAGACATGGTTTGACCTACACTTTCCATCTACTCACCTCCTTGATTCAGTTTTTCTAATAGGCGTTGTTTCTCTTTAGCAAGATCCACCTTTTCTGCTTGACTGGTTTGATTTTGATAGTTTGGTTGGCTCCACTTGGGAACATTGCTGTTCTTGCCCTTGGCTGATGTAGGACTCGTCCCCTTGTTTCCTTGAGCTTTAGCTTGTTCCTGGCGTTCTCGAACTTTTAAAATCGCTAGTTCTGCACTGTTGACCCCTTGATAAGAAAAATCATTTCCCACCTTCAAAGCATACTTTTCATTGAGATTAGCAGACTGGGTCTTGTTAAAGGTCAACAACAAGATAATATTGATCACCTCGTCTAGTAAGCCTAGATCAGCTAACTTGGATAATGTCTTGCGTTCGCTCTGCGTAATGGTCGCATTGCGCGCCTTCTTAATCTCTGCTAGAAATTGTAGGCTGGATTTTGCCTTAGCTTCCCTCAGAATGGTTTCTTCCTGACGGCTATAGGACATGCGTGGTTGCTCTTGGCTCGCCTGAGCCAACTTTTGCTTCATTCTCTTTGGAGAGACAATCCGGTCTACAGCTGTTTCTTTCGCTAAAAGATAAGTTTCATACCAGGTCCATTGTTGCTCTTCTGCGATGGCAAAGAGGGCTAGGGTTGCTTCTCCTTCATCCACAAAACGAAGTCCATCACGCCCCATCATTCGCTTAAACATCTCCATATCAAACTGCTGTTTCTTACTTGGAAGAACAGTCACCTCCCCAGCATCTAGTCCAAAGACTTGCGAGAAGGAAACTTGCCGTCTAGTCCCTAAAGAGCGTGCTGGGAGCAGATCCTCCACGGCCTTTTCCCCAATCTTTTTTTCAAGCAAGCGTTTGAAAACAGCATTCGAAAAAAATTGTTCTGAGGCAAGAGGAGCATGTAACTGGATGGTGATCCCAACTTCTTCCTCATAGAGATCGATCAACCCCATAGCAATTAAGCGATCAAAGGCGAGTAGCAACTGTGGAAATCCTATATTTAAGTGATTGAGGATTTGAGCAAGTAAATATTGTTTTTCACCCTGATCATAAGAGGCGAGCAGATAACGATAAACTGCTACTGTTTCCGTCTCCAAAATAGGCAGGTAATACTGCTCCAATGCAGCCCCTGCCGGTGGAAGAAGATTATTTTTTAAAAATGCGAAAGGCGTATTGGGCTTCATCTATTTTTCCTTTTTCTTCTTGGTTCCCTTCGTAATTTGTTTCAAGAGGGTCTCTAACTCACCGACATCCTTGAAACTCCGGTAAACACTAGCAAAACGGACATAGGTGATCTCATCTAGATCTGCTAACTCATCCATGACCAACGAACCAATATATTCACTGTTGATTTCATTATCACTTTGGCTGCGAACCTTTTGCTCGATCCGGTTTACAATTTCTTCGATTTCGTCACTAGAAACAGGCCGTTTTTGAGCTGAGCGGATAATACCATTAAAGATTTTATCACGAGAAAATTGCTCGCGTGTCCCATCCTTTTTGACGACCACTAGAGTCCGCTCTTCCACTCGTTCGTAGGTAGTAAAGCGATAATGGCACTCTTCGCATTCCCTGCGACGACGGATGGTATTCCCATCTTCAGCTTGTCGACTATCCACCACACTAGACTTACTTCCACCACATTTTGGACAACGCATTTGCTACCTCCTTAAACTGTTTTAACACTTCATTTTACCATAAATTGAATCGTAAAGAAAGCAGAAGAACAGGAGAATCCCCTATGCTTGCTCCTCATTGATCCATAAAAAAGAGTCGAAGGACGATTGAATAAAATCGTTTTCCTTTCGACTCTCCATTTATATTAAAGTGATAATTCGGCTTCTAAGCCATAGTGATCACTGACATGGGGTTTGTTTTGATCATCAAAAATGACATGTAGACGCTGGATGTCCCATTCTGGACTTGCAAAGACGTAATCGATTCGCAATGGAACTTGATTATCCGTCCAGCCATCGATTCCAGGACCTACAGTATAAGTCCCCTTTGTTTCTTTAGCTTCGATAAAGCTGTCTTGAAGCTTAAGGGAACTGGATAGAATCGTCTCATACCCTTCTTGACCGGCAGGATTATTGAAATCACCAGCTAGAATAAAGGGTTTGCCTACTTGGCTGAAGTAGTTCTCAATGCGTGGCCACTCAAATTGGAAACCTTTGTCCCACCAAGAAAGATGGACGCTGGCAACAGCAATCTCTTTGCCATCTACACTTGTATGGGCAACGGCTACTCGACGAGTATGGTAGTCCGTTGGATCATCCATATTGGATACCAAAATCTCATCCGCCTTCAAGGGTTGACGCGAAAGAACGGCCACACCCTCATTGAGGTGATCATAGCCAATATGGTTATAAGCCCAAGTCCAATAATAGTGGAGTCCTTGAGCAGCTAACTCTTCTACCAATACGCGAACAAAGTGATCTTTGTGAATGGCTACAGATGATGGCAAGGCTTGATAATACTCATCTGTTTCGACTGCTTCTGAGCCCATTTCTTGATTGACCTCTTGGAAACAGATCACATCATATTGCGCTTCCAAAATTTGTTCCTTGAGGGTTTCAAATTTTTGCTGAGCATTCTCTTCCATCCAACTATGGGAATTTAATGTTAAAAATTTCATCCCCTGATTTCTCCTTCTCTCCAAATCAAGAAACGGCAAGAGGCCGGGTGCACTGCCCCAACCTCATTTTCTTTGCCGATGTCTTTTATAATTCTACTGTTGCAACTGGCGCATTTGCTGCCAATTTACCAGTATGTTCGACCTTAACGGATTTAATCGCATCTGCATTTGTGAAGACAACAATTGTTGAAGTTTCACGACCAGCTTCACGGATCGCATCAAGGTCTGCTTCTACCAAGAGGTCTCCAGCAGCCACTGTTTGACCTTCAGAAACTTTAACCTCAAATGGTTTTCCTTCAAGACTAACAGTATCTAGACCGATGTGAACCAAGACTTCCAAACCATTATCTGTTACCAAACCAAGGGCATGTTTGGTTGGGAAGACGCTAGTAACTTTACCAGCAACTGGTGAAACGATGTGGCCATTTTCAGGCTCAACCGCAAATCCGTCACCCATCATTTTTTGTGAGAATACAGGATCTTTCACATCTTCGATGTTGATCACTTCACCATCTGCAACGGAATGCACTTCATCAGTTACCCCTTTAAAGGTTGCTTCAGCTTTTTGAACTGCTGTCATTTGGCTAGGAAGTGTTTCAGGAATAACTTCACCTGAATCAAGAACGTCTTGGATATCAGATTTCAATACGTCAGCTTTAGGTCCGTAGATCGCTTGGACCCCTTGTCCTTTCATGACAAGACCCATAGCGCCTTCAGCTTTCCATTGTTCTTCTGTTCCTACTTTTTCAGCATCCTTAACGGTTACACGAAGACGAGTCATACATGCGTCAACGTCGACGATGTTAGCACGTCCACCAAGAAGGTTGATAATGTTAATGACTTGTGAGCTTGCTGAGCTTGTAGCAGCACCTGCTGCTGCACCATCTCCTGCAGGGGCATCATCATTTTGTTCATAGTTACCGTTACGTCCTGGAGTTGCATAATTGAATTTCTTAATCATGAAGTTAGCAATGAAGTACATGATAAAGGCAAAGAGGACTGTTACCCATACAAAGTTAAAGATATCTAATGCCAAACCAGCGTTGATGGCCATTGGGGTACGTGTCAAGAACTCGATTGAACCGAATGAGTGGACACGAAGGTGAACCAAGTCAGCCATTGCAAAGGCAGCACCTTGAACAAAGGCGTAGATCAAGTACAATGGTGTTGCAATGAACATGAACATGTATTCAATTGGTTCTGTAACACCTGTCAAGAATGTAGCAAGGGCAGTTGCAAAAAGCATCCCTTTGTATTTTTCTTTCTTATCTGGGTCCACATTGCGATAGATAGCAACTACAACCCCCATCAAGATACCAAATGATCCAATCATTTGACCAACTTTGAAACGAGCTGGTGTGTACGCATGAAGCAAGTGTTGGTATTGGCTAGGATCTGCCTTCTTCAAGTTAACAAGGTCTGTTACCCAAGCTAACCAAAGTGGATCTTGTCCAAATACAGTTGTTCCTTTGGCAGCACCTGTAAGAACTTGGTAGCTACCACCCAATTGAGTATAGTTGATTGGAATGGTCAACATGTGGTGAAGACCAAACGGCAAGAGAAGACGTTCCAAGGTACCAAACAAGAATGGTGCCAATACTGGAGCTGTTGATTGTGAGTTGGCGATCCAGACACCGAATCCATTAATTCCTGATTGAACCACTGGCCACAAGGCTGCCAAAACCAAGGCTGTAAGAGCTGAACGAACGATAACAACGAATGGGACAAAGCGCTTCCCGTTAAAGAAAGAAAGGGCTTCTGGAAGTTTACGGTAGTTATAGTATTTATTGAAAGCAGTTGCTCCAACAAAACCTGAGATAATCCCTACAAACACCCCCATATTAAGTGCCGGTGCCTCAAGGACACTAATGAAGTAGTCTGCAACTTTAATTGATCCACCTAAGATCGTATGAACGGTAGCATCCTTATCAGCCAACATTGCAGATGTAACTCCAAAAACTGCACCGGTAATACGGTTAATCAAGATGAAAGAGAGACCAGCCGCAAAGGCACCCCCAGCACGCTCTTTGGCCCAGCTACCACCGATAGCGAGTGCAAAGAGGATGTGAAGGTTACCGATAACCCCCCAACCGATTTGTTCGAGAATCCCACCTGTAATAACAAGTGGAGATAAATTCGGGTTGATCATAGGGATTGATTTCCCGATTGAAATCATCAACCCAGCAGCTGGCATGACAGCGATAACGACCATCAAGGCCTTACCAAACTTCTGCCAGAATTCAAAGCTAAATAAACTTTTGAATGATCCTTTATTCATCATTCAACCTCCTTATATTGTTTAAGGCTTTTGTTTTTAAGAAAACGTTTGCGCTTAATTTGTTTCTAGTATACCACATTTTAAAAATTTGTAAAGCCTTACATTCATTTTTTTCTCTAAATTTTATCTTTTTTTATCTTTTTTTAGCCAAATCCTTTTTAAAACACATCCTTTCCAAACGCAAACGTTTCCCTTGAGTCATAAAAATATTCGAACCCTCTAAGGGTTCGAATATTTTATTCTAATGTGTCTTGCATGGCATAGCCAATCCCACGAACGGTCTTAATATAGCTTTTTTGACCGGGTAGATCAATTTTCCCACGGAGATAACGGATATAGACGTCCACAATATTAGTCTCACCTGTACTCTCGTACTTCCAGACACTTTCCAACAACTGATCTCGTGTCACCACCCCTTTGCTTCCCATCAGAGTCGCTAAGAGATCATACTCTCTGCGGGTTAAACTAATCATGTCTTTCCCACGATAGACGGTATGGTGTTCCACATCAATGCGCAAATTGCGGTATGATGTTGGGATTTTCATCTGGCTACAATGTTGGTCAATATAATCACGTCCTCTAAAAATGGCTGTGATTTTATCTACCAAATCGCTGATAATAAAGGGTTTAACCATATAGGAAACGGCAAAGCGCTGAATACTCTCTTTGTGCTCAGCAATTTTTTCGCGGCTATCCAAAACAATCAAAACAGAAGCTGGGCGAATCCGACTGATTTCCTCTGCGAATGTTTCACCAGACATATCTGACAAATCGTAATTAAACAAGATCAGATCATATTTGGTCGCAGCAATCAAGGCCAGACCCGCTTTTCCATCCTCGACCACATCAACTTGATACCCTTCTTTTTGAAGTTCCAAATCAATGAAGCGCGCGATTTGCTTCTCATTTTCTACTAGTAGAACTCGTTTGACCATAGAGCAAGATTATTTTTCGTCGTACCAAGAATAGTGGAAGGTACCTTCTTTGTCTTTACGTTGGTATGTGTGAGCACCAAAGTAGTCACGTTGTGCTTGGATCAAGTTCGCTGGAAGATCCGCTGAACGGTAGCTATCGAAGTAAGTGATGGCTGCTGAGAAGGTTGGTACAGGTACACCTGCTTGAACAGCAAGAGCTACAATGTCACGAACTGATTGTTGGTACTTAGCAGTGACATCCAAGAAGTACTCATCCAATAGAAGGTTAGCAAGATCTGCATCGCGGTTGTAAGCATCTGTGATCTTTTGCAAGAAACGAGAACGGATGATACATCCATCGCGCCAGATAGATGCGATGTCCGCAAATGGCAAGTTCCAGTTGTTTTCTTTAGAAGCAACACGCAATTGCGCAAAACCTTGTGCGTAAGAGATGATTTTTGAGAAGTAAAGGGCTTGACGAATTTTTTCGATCAACTCAGCCTTATCTCCTTCAAATTTGAATGCAGCTGGTTTTGGAAGAACCTTGCTAGCGTGTACACGTTCTTCTTTGTAGGCAGAGATGTAACGAGCAAATACTGACTCAGTGATGAGTGACAATGGTACACCAAGGTCAAGCGCTGATTGGCTAGTCCATTTACCAGTTCCTTTGTTTCCTGCAGCATCCAAGATGTAGTCTACGATTGGTCCATCTTGACCTTCGTCGTCTTTGCGTTTCAAGATATCAGCAGTGATTTCGATCAAGTAGCTGTCCAATTCACCCTTGTTCCATTCAGTGAAGATTTCAGCCATGTCTTCTGCAGAAAGACCAAGCAAGTGTTGCATGAGGTCATAGCTTTCTGCGATCAATTGCATATCCCCGTACTCGATACCGTTGTGGACCATTTTCACGTAGTGACCAGCTCCATCAGGACCGATGTAAGTCACACATGGTTTTCCATCTTCAGGCGCTTTTGCAGAGATTTCTTCAAGAACGTCAGCTACCAAGTCATACGCTTCTTTTTGCCCACCAGGCATGATTGAAGGACCTTCAAGGGCACCTTTTTCCCCACCAGATACACCAGTACCAATAAAGTTGATTCCTGAGTTCGCCAATTCTTCATTACGACGGATGGTATCTTTATAGAAAGTGTTTCCTCCGTCGATCAAGATATCACCTTTGTCCAAGTGTGGAAGAAGGGCTTGGATGGTTGCGTCTGTACCAGGTCCGGCTTGAACCATGAGCATGATACGACGTGGTTTTTCGATAGAGTTTACGAAGCTTTCGATATCATAGCTTGGCACAAAGTTTTTATCAGGATGGCAAGCAATTACATCTTCTGTTTTTTCTTTACTACGGTTATAAATGGCAACTGTGTAGCCACGAGATTCGATATTAAGGGCAAGGTTACGACCCATTACGGCCATACCAACAACACCAAAGTTTGCTTTAGTCATGTGACACTCCTCTTTATAGTTTGCCTTTATTCTACCATTTTTCCTCCTCAAAAGAAAGCAGAAAATAGCTTCCCACCTTCTCTAAGAGGGAGAAGATCATGCAAGTCATTTGATCTTAAAAACAAAAGTGCCCGAGAAACAGTTCTCAGACACTTCTTGATGAATGTCATTAATCTTCTTTTGAAGCTAACTCCTCTGCTTCAATGACCGGTTGTTCTCCTTCTTTGAGTTTATTGACCGTCATATTAACTCCAAGAGCTCCTGCTAGCAATTGACGAATATCAAATCCAGCTCCTTGAGAGACTTGGTCGATACTTTGCATAATATCGCCCACCATCTTAGAAGCATTGCCTTCCCCGTACATGGTGATCTTATCAACCTTGGTTAATGGTTCAGCGACAGCACGCGCAATTTCAGGCAACTTGTCAACGACCATTTCAGTAATGGCTGCTTCTTGCATTTTCTTCATGGCTTCGGCCTTTTGGTCCAAACCTTTGGCTTCGGCTTCCAGTTTCAAGCGAATGGCTTCAGCCTCGGCACGACCTTTAGCCTCAATAGCTTCGGCCTCTTGCAATTGGGCAAATTTCTCAGCTTCGGCTTGGGCTTTTCGAGCTTCGGCTTCTTTTTGTGTTTCGAAGAGTTCTGCTTCCGCCTTGCGTTGGCGTTCAATCAATTCTGCTTCTGCAGCTTGTTGACGCGCATATTTTTCAGCTTCAGCTTGTTTGCGGATGTTGGCATCCAATTCTTGCTCACGAACCTTAACTTCGCGCTCTTTGACTTCCGCTTCTTTTTCCTGTTTCATGATATTAGCTTCGGCTGCCACGCGCTCTTGTTCACGACGTTGCACCTCTGCCTCAATCCCTTTAGCGGCATCCGCTTTTGCTTGGGCAATATCTGCTTCTTGCTTGAGGGCTGCTTGTTTGAGTTTTAATTCGTTTTGTTTTTGCGCAATTTCAAGATCGGCTGCGACGCGTTTGTCGTTAGCCAATTTATCTTGTTCTGCTTCAACTTCCTTGCGTTCACGTTCTGCTTTGGCTTTGGCAATCAAGGCATCTTTCTTAATGGTTTCAACATTTTCAATCCCGAGGTTATCGATGACTCCCCCTTCATCAGAGAAGGATTGAACCGTAAAGGCGATGACTTCTAGACCCATTTTTGCCAAGTCTGGTGCTACGTTGTCCTGCACTTTTGAGGCAAACTCTTGACGGTCATTGACCATCTTACGGAGCTCCATCTGACCGATCACTTCCCGCAGGTTTCCTTCCAAGACATCTTGGACAGAATTGGAAATATCTGTCGTATTCCAGTTCAAGAAGTTTTCTGCAGCCCGGGCAATCATTTCATCGGTTGTACCGATTTTTAATTTAACAGCTGCATCGGCACGGACGTTAATGAAGTCCAGTGTTGGGACTGCTTCTGACGTCCGAACATCTGTCGAGAATTGCTCAATATCAAGATAAGAGCGTTGTTCGACAAAGGGAATCATAAAGCCAGCTTTCCCACGCAAGTGACGTTGCTTCCGAAGACCGGTAATGACCACGACTTCGTTGGGTTTAGCATTGACATACCCTTTGACCAACAAGATCAATACAAGAATGGCTACGATTACAACAGTAATCAACCAACCTGGAATAAATAAAGTATCCATACTTTTTCTCCTTTTTTAGAGGTCTCCCCTCTGTTGTTTATTAATCCTAGTATATCAAAAGAAGGCCTTTCCTCAAAGAAAAGACCTGTATTTATGTTGAGATTTTTAATATGTCATCCCTAGCCTATTCTTCCTCAAATAAACCTTGGAGACCAGCGAAAGGACTGTTTTCTTCTTTCTTAATCGCTTGAGCGGCTTGGTATTCTTCTTCGGATAGGATTTTCCAATCATTGCCTTCGATAAAACCTTGTCCAGCCTCTTCTTCTGGAGTGAGAACCTTGAGAGGAATATTGAGCAGGATATTATCCGCTACGCTTTCACTCAGGTCAATCTTCCCACCTTCGATTGGAAGGATCAGATCTTCCTCAAGAGCTTCGATATCTGCGTCAGACTGTACATCCTCCGCAAACACTTCTGTTACAGGATAGCTTTCTTTTATCTCAACAGGCTCCATGCTTCGGCTAGATGCCAAAACGATGGTGTAGCTCAACTGATAATCCAAGATATAGAGGCCTGTATCATAGGCAACTCGTCCTGTCGCCGTCACATTCTTTAAATCAAGAATTTCTGGATTACGCTTTTGCAATTCTTTGAGCAAATCCAACTCTTGATCAAAGGCTAGTCCTTCAGGATTTTTACGGATTTCTTGTGTAAATAGGTTCATTCTTTTGTCCTCAAATCTTCTAGATACTACTAGTATATCATGAAGCTGCCCCTCAACCAAGAAGTCTCCTCAAAAATTTGTTATAATCATGAAAAAAGATACAGTAACTAGGCCAATTGGTGTTGTACACAAGGTCCCACCATCTCTTGGACAAAAGAGGGTCACTGGCTAGGGCATTGAGCAATGTTAGATAGAGGAGAATTCATGAAAGATATCGGAGCAGTTTTTCGGCAAATACGTGAAAGTCGCCACATCTCTTTAGAGGAGGCTACGGGTGGCGAATTTTCACGCTCCATGCTATCTCGATTTGAAAGAGGGGAAAATGACCTGACCACGCAACGGTTTTTTCAGGCCCTTCAACAGATCAAAACAAGTCTCAGTGAGTTCTCTCATCTAGCAGGGATCGATCAGCACTCTTTTATTCCCAAATTGTTGAAAGAGCACTATGAGAACATGAGCTTGGAACATGATCAAGCCTTGTACCAAAGCTACCAGCTAGCCTATCAGAAAGATCACAAAAAAGAAGACTTATTAGCCAGCATTATTCTCAAGGCCCAAATGCTTGGCAACTATCCTGAGGTAGAGTTGGCCGCTAGCCAAGAGGAACTAGATTTCCTCTATGACTATCTCTTCTCTGTCATGATCTGGGGAAATTTTGAGTTAAGCCTATTTTCACTGACCTCTCCTCTTTTCTCTAGTCAGCTCTATCGACAATACACAGAGGAATTGGTCCAACGGGAGGACTTCAAGCTTCTCCTAGACTCTTCTCTGCCTGCCCTCAACTCTATTTTTCTCAATGGTTTTTTTCTGGCCATTAGTTCAAAAGAATTTGAAGATGCAACCTATTTTGATCAGCTGATCAAGGACCACTTTTACTCTGAAAACGAAGCCTACCTTCGGACGGTTTATCTCTATGCCAAAGGGGAACTTCTCTATCGAAAGGGAGAAAAAGAAGCTGGTCTAGAAAAGATGGAACAGGCCATCCAGGTTCTCTCTATTCTGGATTGTAAGGACAGCGCCATCTATTACAGACAGGGCATGCAGGAACTCATCAAAGAAACCTAAAAAACTCACAGATCTACTCTGTGAGTTTTTGTTGAAAATATGCAACATTAATTTTTTCTTGCTTTTTAGGTTTACAATAGGACTATCAAGTAAAGAAAGAAGGTTCTTCCCATGATGACCAAACTAAAAAACCACTTCCTCCGCTTTCTTCTCTCACATACCTGCGTTTATCTGAAGGATCAGGAACTAGCTCTCTCTGAAAAGGAGAAGTTGGATCTCTTCAAACAGATCTTTCGATCTATCAAACAAGTCATACCAACTGATCACGTGAAGGAGGAAGGCTTATGAAACTCTTAGTCCGTAATAAGATTTTTGCCTTACTTAGTCTTTCTCGCTTTTTGAATACCCTTGGTGCTGCCATCTACAATCTGGTCTTTGTGGTCTTTGCTGCCAGCATGCCACAACCGAGTCTGGCGGTTGGCATTGCCAATCTCATTGTATTTATTCCTAGCCTCTTTACCATTTTTGTCGGAATGAAGGCTGATCGCACGAAGAAAAAAGCTAACTGGTTGATCCGCATTGGCTATCTTCAAGCCAGCCTCTTCATCCTTATTGCTCTCATGACCAAGATTCCGGGTTACCTTGCCTTTTCGATTGTTTGCTTCTTAAACATTGTTTCAGATTGTTTGAGTGATTATCGCGGAGGTTTGCAACTCCCTATCATGAAAAAGAACATCCCCGACGAGGATTTGATGGAGGCCTATTCCTTCAACCAACTGCTTAGCATGGTCTGTTCGATTTCTGGACAAGCTCTAGGAGTTTGGCTGCTAGCTATCAGCCATCAAAATTTTGCTATGGTCGCTTCGATCAATGCCGTGACTTTTCTCCTGTCTTCCACTTGTCTCCTGATGAGAAAAAAGCAGCTGACACATGCTCCCGTCATTGAGCCCAAAAGTAAGAAATCTTTGGTACACGATTGCCAAGAGATGTACCAGAACGCAAAAAGTATTTTTGCAGATGAGGAGGTTCACCACTTTGGCAAGTTGCTCTTCTCATTGGTTCTCATCAATGCCCTAGGGGGATCCATCTCTGGTATCTACAATTTGCAACTGCTTCACTCCCCCTTCTTTCAGTTGAGTTTTAGCCAATCCCTCTTGATCTTAGAGGCTGTGACTATTTTAAGCATGGTCTGGGCTAGCTTGACACCCCATGACTATTTTTCCAAACAATCGCTCCATCATATCCTCCTGTGGATCGCAGGTGGGCTGACCATGCTTGGGCTCACAAATATCCTGGTACACTGGGACATTCTTTCTCTTCTACTCATCACTTTCCTTGGTTATCTTGTAGCAAAAATCAACCCAAAAGTTTCCAGTCTTTTAATGAGCAAATTGCCTGCTGAAAAATTAGCTTCTACCTCTAGCTTTTTGGGACTGATGGTCAGCTTTGCCATGCCACTTGGGACAGCTCTCTTTTCTAGTCTAGCTATCTGGAGCCTTCCCCTAGCTTGGGGGACCTTTGCCATGCTTGGTTTCACTACCCTCCTCTTAACAACCAAATAAAAAGTCCACCGTTTGGTGGATTTTTTTTTTTACATTTTTCTTAGGCGAGCCACCCGTTCAGCAATGGGTGGGTGGGTATAAAAGAGTTTTTGCAATCCGGATTCTTTTTTTGGATCGTTGATAAAAAGAGCACTGCTCGCATCATCGACATGTCGTTGCATTGGTTCGCTATTGTCTAGCTTTAACAAAGCATTTATCATTCCTTGAGGATTCCGTGTCAATTCAACACTTGAAGCGTCTGCTAGGAACTCCCGTTGACGAGAAATGGCTAACTGGACCAAGGTCGCTGCTAATGGTGCTAAAACGATGGCAAGCAAGGAAAGGATCAAAATTACAATCTCCAAACCACCGCTACCTTCTCGATCATCGTCCCGGCTACGACCACCGCCCCACCACATCATCCGGCCACCAATGCTAGAAAGCATGGTGATGGCACTGGCAAGGGCCACTGCAATCGTAGAGATGCGAATATCGTAATTGCGAATGTGGCTGACTTCATGTCCGATGACTCCCTCCAATTCCTCACGGTTCATCACAGCTAGAAGACCTGTCGTTGCTGCAACAGCAGCATTTTGAGGATTGGACCCTGTCGCAAATGCATTCATAGAAGGATCATCTACAATATAGACCCGAGGCATGGGGATCTGAGCTACCATAGCCATATCTTGTACAATATGGTAGAGCTGAGGGGCTTGCTCTTCCGTCACTTCACGCGCCCCATTCATCCGCATGACAACTTCCGTGGATTGGAAAATCATGCTAAAGGCATAAATCCCACCAATAATCAAAGCTAGGATGACGCCACCAAGGGAGGAGCCTAACCAGAGGTAACCAACGGCTGCTCCGATAAGAGCTAAGAGTATGAAAAAAGCAATAAGGAGAATCCAGGTTCTCCTTTTATTGCTTGCAATTTGGTCAAAGAGCATATTAGTCTCCTAATCCGCTAAAGTCCACCTTTGGTACTGCTTTTTCTTCTTCAGGCACTTGAAGAAATTCAGCTTGTCTGAAGCCGAACATTCCAGCAATTACGTTTGTTGGGAAAGTTTCCAACTTGACATTGTAATTGCTTGTGACACTATTGTACAATTGACGAGCATAAGAAATTTTGTTTTCTGTGTTGGTCAATTCTTCTTGCAATTGCATGAAGTTGGTGTTGGCTTTCAAGTCTGGGTAATTTTCAGCCACCGCAAAGATGCCTGCTACTTGGCGTGAAAGAGCATCACTGGCTGCCATTGCTTCTGCAGGTGAAGAAGCTTGCGCTACTTGTTGGCGAAGTTGAGTCACTTTTGCTAGTGTATCTCCTTCGTACTTGGCATAGCCTTTAACGGTTTCGATCAAGTTTGGAATCAAGTCATTCCGACGTTTCAATTGCACATCAATTTGACTCCATGCTTCACGAGTTTGCATCCGGCTTTTCACCAAACCGTTGTAAACTCCTACTACAATCAACACAAGGACCACAATGATCCCAAGAATAATCCAAATCATTTTATTGAATTCCTTTCATTTCTTTCTACCAGTATATCAAATTTCCCTTATTTTGTGGTAAAATAAAAGCATGAAACCAGAAGAATTTTATGTCCGTTTAGCCGATCTCGGCTTTCCATTAACTGATCGTCAAAAAGAGCAATACGAACGCTATTTCGAGCTCCTCGTGGAATGGAATGAAAAGATTAATCTCACTGCCATCACCGAAAAAGACGAAGTCTATCTCAAGCATTTTTATGATTCGATCGCACCCATTTTACAAGGTTTGATCGAAAACCAACCCATCCGTCTCTTGGATATCGGAGCTGGCGCCGGCTTTCCAAGCCTACCCATGAAGATCCTTTTCCCTGAGCTGGATGTGACCATCATTGATTCCCTTAATAAGCGGATCAATTTTCTCCACTTGCTGGCTGAAGAGTTAGGTTTGAGCGGAGTTCATTTCTACCATGGACGTGCGGAGGACTTTGCACAAGATAAGGCTTTTCGTGCCCAATTTGATATCGTAACTGCCCGCGCTGTTGCCCGCATGCAGGTCCTCTCTGAACTGACCATTCCTTACCTGAAAGTAGGAGGACAACTTCTTGCTCTCAAGGCCAGCAATGCTCCAGAAGAGTTGGAAGAAGCCAAAAATGCCCTTAACCTGCTCTTTAGCAAGGTTGAAGACAATCTACAGTATGAATTGCCAAACGGGGATCCACGCTATATCACTGTTGTCGAAAAGAAAAAAGAAACCCCCAATAAATACCCAAGAAAAGCAGGTATGCCCAATAAGCGGCCATTGTAGTAAGATACAAAGGGCTAAGAGGATAAAAGTCAAATAAGAGGCTGGGACAAAAGTCCTAGCCTCTCAATTATTTTTGGATTGTCAAGCAAGACGCAGTGGTTGAGTGGGCTCTACTACGCTAATTTCATCAGCTTTTACAGCCCTACTCAACTGTGCGGAGGTGGGACGACGAAATCGAATTCTAACGAATTACCGATTTCTGTCCCACTCTCTTTTTTATTTTTGTTTCAATTCTGTTCGCAGGGCTTCTTGCTGCTCTTTTGTCAGATGAACGCCCTTACTTGCAACAATCTGGCTAGAGACTTTGTTGGCAAAGCTTAAGGCTTGCGCGATGTCTAAGCCTTCTAGACGAGCGGATATAAAGGCTCCTACATGGCTATCTCCAGCGCCTACTGTATCGACGACTTCTGTTGGAAAACCGTCTGCCTCATACCAGTTGCCATCATAGGCAACCGCTCCGTTTTCACCCAAGGTGACAATGACTATTTGTCCCGTTCTCTGATACAAGTGTTCGATGGCTGGCTGGATCTCTCTACACCCTGAAAAAGCCAGTGCTTCAGCCTCATTAACATGGAGAATTGGATGCAGATCATAAATGGCTTCCAATCGATCCTTTGGAATCAAGAGTCCACGTGGCCCAGGTGCGAAAATCACCTGGCCTTCTAGTTGCGAAACAGACTGGACCAATGCAAGACCAGTTGGCTCCTCGACTTCAAGGCCACATAAGTAGATGTAATCAAACCGATCTGTCTCAATCTCTTTTAGCCACTCTGCTTGGAAGCTATACTCCACTCCGTGGTCCGATAAGAAGGTCCGCTCACCATCAAACTCTACAAAGCAGTAACAGCAACCATTGGCCCCTTCTAATGAGATGCTAGAGGAAATCCCTAATTGTTTCAATTCTCTCCGAATAAAATCACCATATATTCCAGAACCGACTGGCGAGACAAACTGGTAGGGTTGCGACAAAAAATGAAGGATATTAACGACATTAAAGGCACAACCTCCCACAGACCATTGCTGGTGATCAATATGGGCATCTCCTTCACGACTTGGCAAACGATCCAAGTAGATCATCACATCACAAACTGTAGAACCAATAATTAACGCAGCTGTCATCTTTTTCTCCTTACTTTGCCTTCTATTATACCAGAGGAAACATAAAAAACAACCAACCCCTTGTGGAGTGGTTGCTTCTCTTTTTAATCACGATAAACGGGTTGAGGGCCAAAGGTTTGGGAAACCGGCATGATTTCAATCCGATTGACATTGACATGCTTGGGCTGTTGGATCAACCAAGCTACGGTGTTAGCAATGTCTTCAGGTTGAATGGCATGGGCATCACGATAGAGGGCTTCTACCCGTTTTTCGTCTCCTTTAAAGCGAACAGAAGAGAACTCTGTCCCTTCACAAAGACCGGGTTCAATATTGCTGACACGAATCTTCTTGCCAGCTAGATCCGCCCGAAGATTGAGGGAGAATTGCTTGACAAAAGCCTTGGATGCCCCGTAAATATTGGCCCCTGGATAAGGCACAGTTCCTGCTGTAGAGCCCAAATTGATAATATAGCCATCATTTCGTTCCACCATCTGGGGCAAGATTTTCCTTGTCAGATAGGTCAAACCAACAATATTGGTCTGAATCATGGTCAGCCAGTCTGCGACCTCTGCTTCATAAGCTGGGGCGAGGCCTAGAGCCAAGCCAGCATTATTGACCAAAACATCCACTTTCTCCCAAGCTTTTGGCAAACTGGCAAGTGCATGATCTACCTGAGAAAGATCCGTCACATCCATTTGCAGGGGATAAAAGGCTTCTCCCAACTCTTCTTGGAGGGCCTGTAATTTTTCGATGCGTCTAGCTGATCCGATCACACGATATCCATCTGCTACTAAACGACGGCAAATCGCTTGACCAAAGCCAGCTGAAGCTCCTGTTACTAAAATCGTTTCTGACATGTCATTACCTCCATGGATTGTAAAAAAATTCAGATTGAGCAGATCCATCAGGTTCTGTCTCGAATTAGAATCTAGATGAACCATCCCTCACTTGCAAAATTACTTCTTGTATTGGAAGGAAAAATCCTTCAGTTCAATCATTACTTCTTTCATTTAGTTCGCCTTTTCCCATAAGAGCGCAAATTGGATGGCTAACTCCGCGATTCGATCCTTGCTATCTAAATCCTCATGACTAGATAAGGTTCGGATATCCCATTTTTCTTCCGAGAGGTGGTCAGCTGCATAGAAGAAATGGCAGAGCTCAAAGCCCCTATAAGCTGCTAAGGCTGCCACTGCCGAACATTCCATATCCACACAGATGGCTCCCGCTTCCTTTCGTCGCTTCATCTTGTCGATGGTTTCCCGGTAGGGTGCATCTGTCGTCCACACTTTTCCTGACTGATAGGAAACCTTGTGGCTTTCAAGAAAGGCTTGGAAGAGAGGAAGGTTTTTCTTGTTTACTTCCACTTCATCACTAGCCGGAAGATAGTGGTAACTGGTCCCCTCGTCGCGAAGAGCAGCCGTTGGAATGATGATGGAAGTCGCTTCGATATCACGGTCTAAAACCCCACAGGTTCCAAAGAGCACCAGTTTTTCCATCCCAAATTGAATCAGGTCCTCTATAATCCCCACACAGGAAGCAGCCCCAACTGGTGCATTAAAGGCACCAATCTGTTGGTCTCCAATAGTGATCCCATAGACCACGACTTCAAAATTGGCCATGGAGGTTCTTGCAATGACCTCATGTTCATAATTTTCAAGGAGGCGAGCAAAAGTTACTCTTGAAAAGCAAGAGATGACTACTTTGGGAAATCCTTCAATTGGTTGGTGTAAGTCTTGTGGATTGATAATCGCCTGTCGATTGGCATCAAATTCTTCTAACAGCATTTCGTGCACCTCTTTCATTCTACTTCTAGGCCCCTATTATACCATAATTAGCCTAGTCATTGGTTTTTGATCAAAGGAAGAAGCATAAAAAAAAAAAGAACTGCTCCCAGACGTTAGATTTTTCGGATCAAACGTCGGAAGAACAGTTCACTTCGATATTTTTTACTTGTTCTCCAATTGCGCTAATTCTAGCAATCGTTCTTTGGACAATTTTTTAATTTCAATTTGACTAGCATCAAGCAACTGGAATTCATCTGGCTCTAGTGCTTCCAGTAGACTCTTCAGAGCAAGAGAACCAATTGGATGGTAACTTTCTGGCTTATCAGGATCTCCATCGATCGCAACCAATAGAACTCGCCAATCAATGATACCCGCTAAGCCCACAATTTCTACATATTCTGCAGGAACATGTGGCACGCTTGGCAAGACCGTATCCGTATCTTCTGTCAAGCTATAGCTAGCTAAGAAGGCTCCTGTCTCCTCCTGTTGATAAAAACGGACTTGACTGAAATAAGCTGCACTATATTGAATCTTCTTGATAAAGGCAGAGTAGGCTTCTAGTGGATGGACATGGTTCAAGACTTCCTGCACTGTATCCCGATCCAAATAAACCAGATGAGCGAAGCCTTGTACTTCAAACTCTTTTAGATCTTTTTCTTTCGTCAAATTACCCAGCGTTTCTAGGATGACGACTTCATAATCAAAATGGAAAATAGAATCTGGAGTATAGCTCACGCCGTCGCTGGCCACAATCTCCGTTCCTAATACTTCTGCGAGGCGACTAAGCCATCGAAGGGCCAACTGCCAATCTTCTTCTATCGCAAAAGAGGGCACCTGAATCTGATAAGACTCTTCCTCATCAAAATAGCGTAACTGCAGAGGAAGACCGCTCTTACCAAATACGATACAGTTCAAACCTTCAAAATCATTTAAGGGACGATGAAGGGTGGCAGGATCATAGTTGTAGGTCGTCAACCCTTCCACTAATTTAAGAACTTCCTGTGCTGCGAGTACTTTCTGATAGCCAAATAAGCTCTTTTTATTTTTGATTGAAAACACGATACTCATTTGTTTTCTCCTTTGTGAAATCGCTTACCTAAAGTATAGCACAATTTTCAATCAATTTCCATATAAAAACAGCCTGAGCTTTCAGACTGTTTGTTTCCATTATGCAGGTGCTCCATCAAGCGTCTCACCGATAAGGGCTAAACGCTCACGAACTTCTGCTTGTGACAAGTTGTGTTCTTCTACATAGCGATTGCGAGGGTGAACTCGGCACTCATGTGAGCAGCCACGGAGGTACTTGTCTTCGTTTTCTTCTGAGGTCAAGATGCGACGGTTACAGAAAGGATTTCCACAGTTGACATAGCGTTCGCATGGTGTTCCATCAAACCAGTCTTTTCCGACAACGCTTGGATCGACATGGTTGACATCGACTGCAATCCGCTCGTCAAAGACGTACATTTTCCCATCCCACAGTTCGCCTTGAACTTCTGGGTCTTTCCCGTAAGTGGCGATTCCGCCATGCAATTGACCAACATCTTTGTAGCCTTCACGCACCATCCAGCCAGAGAATTTCTCACAGCGGACTCCACCAGTACAGTAGACGACAACACGCTTGTCCATGAATTTTTCCTTGTTATCACGAACCCATTGTGGCAATTCACGGAAGTTACGGATGTCAGGACGAATAGCCCCACGGAAGTGACCAAGATCGTACTCGTAGTCATTCCGAGTATCAAGGACGACTGTATCTTCGTCTAGAAGAGCATCTTTAAACTCTTTTGGAGACAAATAAGCACCTGTCGTTTCAAGAGGATTGATGTCATTATCGAAATTATCATCTTCTAAACCAAGGTGGACAATCTCTTTCTTATAACGTACAAACATCTTCTTGAAGGCTTGCTCTTCTTCCTCATCGATCTTGAACCAGAGGTCTTCCATCCCTGGAAGGCTTTGAACGTAGTCCATGTATTTTTGCGTTGTTTCATAGTCACCAGAAACGGTTCCGTTAATCCCTTCGTCAGCGACTAGGATACGACCTTTAAGGCCGATTGATTTACAAAAAGCCAAGTGATCAGCCGCAAATTGTTCTGCGTTTTCGATGGGAACATATTTATAGTAAAGTAATACACGAATAGGTTTTGCCATGTCATTCTCTTTTCTAAGATTAAATTATCAGAATTTTTCATTCAACTATACCAGTATACTCTCCCAAGAAAACGAATGCAATTTATTTGACTGAAAAATAAAAGCCTGGTTTCCCAGACTTTTATACGACGAAACCAAGGTTCCAACTTTCTACTCTTCCTTTTCCAACTGATCTAGATAGGCTTCATAGCGTTTTTTCTCAACTTTTGCAAGAAGCATTACAAGGGTATTGACTCCCCATACAATTGGAAGATTCAGTAAAAAGGTAATAGGTAGTACCAGTAAGATTTTTGAATGGAAGGGATTTGCCTGATAGACAGCTTGGTTTAATTGAAAATTTTGAGCCCAGATGAACAAGGAAAGAATAGAGGTTACTGCTACAATTCCCGTCACATTTAGATAGCTATAACTGATAAATTTCACACCCAATCGTTGACAACGAACAGAGTAATACAATCCTGAGACGATGAGTAAGGCTACCACCATGATTGGACTGAGCCCCACCTTAGATGTAAAAATGGATCCCACACTAAAAACAGTTAAGGCAAGGAAAAGAAAACCGGCTGTCTCAGCACCAGCCTTATTAGCTAAGCCTTCTTCTCGTTCATCTATGATTTGTTTGTTCAGCAATTGTAATCTCATTGCTTTCTCCTTATTCTTCATCCTCTAACTCTGCCTCGATCTTCTCTTGTTTTTTCCGATTGATAAGAGCAAGTGGTTTTTCAAGCAGATCTGTCAGGATGGCAAAAACGATGATTTCTAATAAAATTTTGATCAGATACTTGGGACTCAAGATAAAGCTCGTTGCCTCTCGCTTTCCAATCACATCCATGGCTATCATCAGCACAGCAAAGACTAGACCTGACCCAAGGCGACTCAACCAGCTATCTTTTTCTAACACATCTCGGATATCAATCCCTGAACTGATCCTTCTTAGCAGAGCATAAGCCCCCATGGCAATCAGAAGGAACATCTCGGGGAGATAAGCGACTAGGTCTAAGTCCAGGATACTGGACTTCACAAAGGCAGATAGGGCAATAAAGCAGGTCATGCCAAGGACAAGTTCTCCTGCGATTTTTCCATCAAGTAGCATAGTCCGTTCATCTTTTACAATTGGTTCTTTCTTTTGTTTCATATTCTTCCTCTTTCTATTATTAAAACTGTTACTCCCAGAACAGTTGATCCAGCGTCTTATCCAAGGTCTTACAGATGGCAAGGCAGAGACCGAGGGTTGGGTTATACTTTCCCGCCTCAATCAGACCGATGGTCTGGCGCGTCACTCCAATGGCATCTGCAAGATCCCCCTGGGTCATATCATGCTCGACCCGGGCCATTTTTAATTTGAGATTTTTCGCCACAGGCTTTTCCTTTCTTATTTTTATAGCTCTATTATACACTATATTTTCTATTTTGCAATATATATCTTGCATTTTGTAAAAAATATTTTTTACAAAACAAAAAAAGCCTGGTTTCCCAGGTTTTCTTAGTTTCCTCTTCTTTTTGTTAGAAATGACTGTAGGATATATGATAGTCCCCATCCTAATCCAGCACCCAATATGACCGTGAGGACAAACCAAGTGATGGTCGCTAGATCTGGTGATACCATCACCCGATTGACATAGTCTATCGATTTACCACGATCCAGTAACGACATGCGGTAACTGGCTGGATAGAACCACATCATAAGAATGGGCCCTGTCGTCGCAAAGGCAAAAATGACAAAAGACAAAGCATTTCGTAAATTCGAGCGAAAACGACCACTTAAGGCGACCATTTCCGCAAAACTTCCGGCGATCAAGGCTGGAATAAAGGCCCCTGCACCATGACGCGAAAAGAGGAAGAAGGATCCAATCACGCAGCCAACTATAAAGATAGATCCAACTCCTTTTATTTTTTCTAGATAATAGCGGTAGATCATCCCGCCAAACAAGGCTGAAAAGGCAGGAGCATAAAACATATTTCCTTGATGATCGACCAGATTTCCAACTAAGACCCCCAGTCCAATCGCAAGAAAATAGAGGAAGATGAAGGCTCCAACTTGTTTTATTTGATTCACATTTATTCTATTCATTGGATACTGATCCTAACGGTGGCTAATTTTCTTCGAAAGGAAGTCCCCGATAAATTGGACCAGAACGATCAGAATCAGGATCAATAGGGTCGCCACAAAGATGACATCATTGTTAAACATGTTTTTCCCGTAGTTGATGGCTAAGGTTCCTAATCCTCCAGCACCAACGGCACCCGCCATGGCGGTTTCTCCAATCAAGGAAATGATGGTCACTGTTGTTACACGGATCAAATCAGGAAGTCCTTCACGCAGGTAGACACCGACAATATCCCAGAAGGTTGCCCCACTGGCTTGTGCTGCTTCAATCACGCCTCCATCCAATTCTGACAAGACTACTTGGACTTGGCGAGCAAAGAATGGAAAGACAGCCAAAGACAGCGGAACAAGGGCCGCTGTAGGACCGATGGTATTTTTCAAGAGCAAGTAGGTCAAGGGATTAATAAAGGCCAACAAGATAATGAAAGGAATGGCGCGGAACAAGGAAGTAATCTTATCCAAAATTTGGAAAACGATTCTATTTTCGATGACACCTCCTGGACGGGTCAAGACTAACAAAAGTCCTGTCACCAAACCTAAAAATCCACCAATAATGAAGGAAATAACGGTCATGTAAAGAGTCAAGTAAATAGCGGTTCCCCATCCATACTGGCCAGACCACCCTAATTTATAGACATTTGGTAAATATGTTTGAATTAACTGGATCATGCTTTTCTCCCATCTTTCACAATAGTCACGGAAACTCCTGCATTTTCTAACTCAGCTTTGGCCGTTTCCAGATTTTGATTTTCACCTGATAAGATGACCACCAACTCTCCAACAGGTGTGTTATCAAGGATCTCGATGTTCCCAAATAAAATGTTGGCAGATACTTGGTACTGCTTGTAAATATCATTGATGATAGCTGTATCTGTCACAGAACCTGCATACTTGAGATGCGCCAAAATCGAATCATCAGGCAAGTTCTTCACAATCGCTTGTTGATTGATTTTCACCATGGCTTCATCAATTCCTGTTGCAACCGTGATAAAGTCTTGCGTCAAAGCATTTTTCGGATTCGAGAAGATATCTAACACAGACCCTTCTTCAATCAGTTCGCCATTTTGCATGACAGCTACCCGGTTGGCAATATCTTTGACAATTTGCATCTCATGGGTGATCAAGACAATGGTTAAACCAAGTTTTTTATTCAATTCTTGCAACAAAGCTAGAATTTGTTTGGTCGTCTTTGGATCCAAGGCTGAAGTTGACTCATCTGAAATCAAAATTTTTGGATCGTTGGCAAGGGCACGCGCTATCGCCACCCGTTGCTTTTGACCACCAGACAATTGGGCTGGGTAATTTTCTGCACGGTCAGCTAGACCAACTAGATCCAACAATTTCGCCACTTTTTCATTCTTTTGTTCTTTATTTAAATTTGAATGTTTAAGAGCGAAGGCTACATTTTCTGCGACGGTCATTTGAGCCATCAAGTTGAAGTGTTGGAAGATCATCCCGATATCCCGACGTTTCTCTCGAAGAGCAGCCGGTTTTAAGGTCACCCGATCTTGGTAAATCACATCCCCATCCACAGTGATGGTTCCGGCACTTGGAACTTGTAAGAGATTGATCACCCGAACCAAGGTCGATTTCCCGGCTCCAGAATAACCTACAATCCCATAGATATCACCTTCATTGATATGAATGGTCACATCTTTGACAGCTTGGATCTGACGTTTCTTTTGCTGGAAGGTCACATCAATGTGGTCCAGCTGAATCATTGCTTTACTCATAACTTGCTATTAACTCCTTTATCAATTCAATATGGGTGTAATAATCGGCGATTTTCACATTTTCATCGCCCCCATGGTCCCGGCTATTGGCATTCCCAATTCCAAAGGCTGCCATCGGCACCTGCAAAGCCTCAAAGACCGTATGCATGGGGCCTGTCCCTGCTGTTGTTGGAAGAACAGAAACTCCTTCTCTATAGAAATCTTTGGCCAGCCGTATGACATTTAAAATCGATGGGGCACTCATATCACTTCGGTAACTCATTTCACCGAGAGTATAGACCAATTCGACCTGATCATAGCCATTTTTCTTCAATTGTTGCTTGATCTTTTCTAAGACATCCTTGGGATCTAGACCTGGAACCAAGCGCACCTCCATCTTGGCACGCGCCTCTGCCGGAAGAATCGTTTTAACACCTTGTCCTTGGTAACCAGAGCCAAAACCTTCAATATTCAGGGCTGGTTCAAAATAGAAACGACGCAGGAATTCTTTTCGGTCTTCCTTCAAGATTGGAAGGGTTAGACCATAGGTTTCCGCTACATCTTCTGGTCCTTTGTTGGCATATTGCTCGATCAAAGCTAGTTCGCGTTCATTGGGTTCTTGGATCTGATCATAAATCCCATCCACCAAGATTCGGCCTTCTTTGTCACGAAGACTGGCGATAGCATTTAACAAATACCAAGAAGCAGAGTCCACCACGCCACCATAGCTGGAATGGATATCCACTTCTGCACTCTTCACCACCATATCAAAGGTGACGATCCCTTTGCTACCACCGGAAATTTCCAACTGACCCTGATTATTTCGGGTACCTTGTTCCCACACTAAGAGGTCTGCCCCACGCAAGTGTTTCTTATGTTTGGCCAAGTATTTATCCAAGTCAGTCGATGCAGACTCCTCTGCCCCTTCGATAATAAAGGTGATATTGACTGGCAAATCGCCACTTTCACGAATGTATTTTCGAAGAGCTGTGAGACGAGCTGTGATATGCCCCTTATCATCATCAACCCCTCGACCGTACATGGTTCCATAATGAACTGACAAGGTGAAGGGATCTCCCGTCCAAGGTTGGTCTCCATCAGCTGGTACCGTATCATAGTGGTTATAAAAAATGATGGTTTTGGCTTCAGGATTTGGCGAGAAAAATTTGGCAATCACAAAAGGAGCTGTATAGCTATCATCAACTTCGACTTTGGCTCCTGCAGCTGTAAAAATTTCCCCCAAATAGTTGGCCACTTCCTTGAGACCAACTTGTTGGGCAAAGATGGATTTTTTTGAAATCAATGTTCGCAACACTTCAAAATAATGTTGTGCGACCTCATCATTTTCAAATTTACGGATTTGTTCCGCTTCTGTTGCAAAAGGCATGCATTCCTCCTAATACACGATAAGAGGTAGAGAATTGCTTCTCCACCTCCTTCATACACTTGAGATCAAATCTTAGAAGACTGGTTGGTCCATTCCTTCTGAAGATTCTTCGATCACTTTCTTCACATTGTCTTTGTGATAGGCTTTGATGATTTCTTTGATTGCTTTTGCTTTATCAGATTTTTCCCAATCTTTCTTAGCAGCGATCACGTTGTACCATTGTTTTGAGTTGTTGTCTTTCTTTTCAACATAGATAGCTTTTTTGAAATCAACGCCTGCTTCACGAACGAAGGTATTGTTGATGACTGCAGCATCTACTGATGGAAGAGCAGATGGTGTTTGTGAAGCATCCAATTCAGAAATCTTCAAATCTTTTGAATTTTCTTTGATGTTTGACACGTTTGCCAATTGACCATCTTTGGTATCCAATTTAATCAAACCAGCTGATTGCAAGACATACAAGGCACGGCTTTCATTTGTTGGGTCATTTGGTACAGCGATTGTTCCACCTTTAGGAATTTCTTTAATTGAAGTGTATTTGTTTTTACCGTTTTCTGTACCAGAGTAAAGACGGATTGGAGCGATGTAAGTATCTGCTACTGCAACAAGGGCTTTGTCGTTTTTAGAATTCCAGTTATCAAGGAAGTTGTAGTGTTGGAATGCATTGATATCTACGCTACCATCTTTTACAGCCACGTTTGGTTGTGAGTAATCTGTAAATTGAGTGAATTCCAATTTGATCCCTGTTTTAGCGTCATCCAAGTTCTTTTGAACTTGATCCCAACGAGCTTTTTCAGTATCGCTCAACGTCATGACACCTACTTTTACAGTTGTTTCACCATCTTTGCTAGATGATTTTGAAGAACCACATGCTGCAAGAGCAAATGTTGCAAGAGCTGCAAGAGCTGTTAAACCAAGAATTTTTTTCAATTTCATTTTGAAGTCTCCTTTAATTAAATATTATTCTTTAATATCTTTTGCTTCTGGTAGGTAAGTTCCACCAAAGTATTTTTTAGACAGTTTTTCAAGGGTTCCATTGTCGTAGAGTTCCTTGATACGTTTATTGACAAATTTTTGAAGATCTTTATCTTCTTTTGCAATAATTGGATACACATAAGGTTGTTGGTCGCTTGGAAGCTCGATAACCTTCAAGTTGTCATAGCCTTGATCACGAATGATAGTATCTACTGAGATCCGTTCGAAGATCTTGTAATCTGTACGACCATCCGCTAAATTAGCCATGATGGTTTGAATGGTTCCATCTGTGTATTGCAAGTCAGTTGGATTATCTGAATGTTTTTTATTGTAATCTTCTAATTGTTTAGCAGTAGATGTTCCTTGAACAACTTCTGTTTTCTTGCCACCAATGTCATCCAAAGATTTAATAGAAGAATCTTTTGGTACGACCAATACTAATGGATTACGAGCATATGGATTTGGATAGAGGTATTTTTCTTCCCGCTCTTTTGAGTAGCTAATGTTGTTGGCACCGATTTGGAAACGGTCACTATCTAAGCCAGCGAAGACTGAAGACCACTCTGTTTTGTTAAAGTTTACTTCATATTTGTCTGAACCTTTGAAGATTTCACGCAAAACTTCGATTTCATAACCGGTTAGCTTGCCGTCTTTTTCTTCGTAAGAGAATGGTTTGGTTGTTCCAACAGTACCAACTTCAATGGTTTTCTTACCACTGGCTGATTTACCAGATGAACATGCTACTAAAGCACTGGTTGCAAGGACTGCAACTAATCCTAAAGCAGAATACTTAATCACTTTTTTTAGATTCATAGGATCTCCTTATTCGTTTCAGGCACATAAAACGCCATTTTAAAAGTATTTTTTAATTTTATCAAAAAAGCATTTACTTGCCTAATATATATTTTTTATGGAGGTGATAGTTTTTCTTTATCACACATCTTTGGCCTTAAAATACCGCAATAAAGCTTGCGCATTTTCAACATAATAGGGAACCGAAACCTCAAAGGCTGCATCATCGATGGTCATGTGATCATGATGGAGGTCTGGCGCATCCGGCTCTCCATTCGAACCAATAAAGGCAAAGACTCCAGGAATTCGCTCTTGGTAAAAGGCGAAGTCTTCTCCAGCAGTAGAAGGATTTGCTGGAATCACTTCAGCCAAGTCTTGTGAAGCTTCCCAAACCACCTGCGTCAATTCCTCATCGTTAAAGGTAACGGGAGGTGTCACACCCCACTCAAAAGCTACATCTACTTCCAGACTTTCTGCAATGTGTCGAATGATGGAAATAAAATGTGCCTTCAAGTCTCTTTGCACACTTGGATTAAAAGAACGAATGGTCCCTTCAAAATAGCCTGATTTTGGGAGCACATTCCAGGTTGAGCCCACATCCAGGTGCGTAATGGACAAAACAGCTGTTTCAAAGGGAGAAACGGTCCGTGAAATTAATAATTGTACATTCTGAACCATGGTTGTGACGGCCGTTACAGTGTCAACTCCCAAATCTGGTCTCGCAGCATGGCTACTAACCCCTGTCACGGTAACCTTGAATTTCTCAACCCCTGCCATCATAGCTCCAGCATTCAAGGCAAGTTGCCCTGCTTTTAGCTGGGGAATGTTGTGAAAACCAATAATTCCTTGAACATCCTCCAACAGTCCTGTTGCCAAAACATCAGAAGCACCTTCTGAGATTTCTTCTGCTGGCTGAAAGATCAAGCGTACAGTTCCTTCAAGCTGGTCTTCTTTTTCCTTGAGAAGAGCTGCTGCTCCCAGAAGACTGGTTTGATGAAAATCATGGCCACATGCATGCATGACTCCTGGATTCTGACTTTGGTAGGGCAGATTCGTTTGTTCCAAAATTGGAAGGGCATCGATATCTGCTCGAAGTGCCACCACCGGTTGGCCGGAACCAATTTCTGCAATCAGACCAGTTTTTAGTCCACTCTCTAAAATACGGATCCCCAACTCTTCTAAACGCTCTTTTAGAAAGGCGGTTGTCTGGTATTCTTGACCAGACAATTCTGGGTGTTGGTGGATATAGCGGCGAATCTCTGCTAACTCTTCATAAGAAAAAGCCACAAGCCTTCATCTCCTTTCAAACTTAAAATTATTTTATCACTAATAGGTGTTTCCGTCTAATTCCTGTTTCTTGGGTTTTGATATAGTTTAAAGCTATAGATAAAAACACTCCTAGATTCATATCCTAGGAGTGCCAACTTCAGCATTAAGAAAGATTTCCCTCGAATTTTTCCATAAAGCTATCACTATTGTAGGCTTTTTCTACTTCCCATTTGCCATCTTTCTTAACAAAGGTCAACTGGAAGTCGTATCGATCCGGCGTCGTTAAAGGACGATCTGCAAGAGAAGCCATCATTTCCTCTCTATAGGCTTTGTTTTGAGCCTGATTCGCCTCGATGATCCCTGGATAGTCTTTTCGATGTTCCTGATAAAAGGTCTGCATGTGGTTTAAGATCGTCTTTTCCATGCTGACTGTCTCAGGATTCAAGCTAATGACTACCTTGTCTGGGAAGTATTGTTTGACCTTATAGGTTAATTTCGCGCGCTTAGCATTTTCCTTTTCATAAGCATCGATAAACTGAGTTACTTCTTCTTCAGGGAATTGGTAATCATGTAGTTTACGAGTAAAATCAGCCGCAAATTTCGCACGGAAATCACTGCGTTCCTTTTTCAAATCGGTTCCCAAAACAAAAGCGTCATCCTTTTTGACCTTTCGTTGGCCACTGAAGTAAACTTGATTGATATATTCATCTGCTAGAATAGTAGAAGCTTCCACCTTGTCCTCATACTGAGAAGAATCCACCGCAAATTTTAAAGGCTTGGAATTTTTATCAGAGCTATAGTTTTTTCGTTCATACTGCACTTCGTACTTCTTGCCTTTTTCGACTGGAAAAACGATATAGCCGGTTAATTTTTTATCCTTAGCCAACTGATCACTCTTGAGCAATTGGAAGGCTTCCGTTTGGTCATAAATTCCTGACTGCAATTTGACCTTGTTATTATCCGCATCGTAAATAGTGATATCTGAATCTGACACGTTGATAGATTCTTTGGCAACATTTTTAAATTCTAATTGAAGGGCTAAATAGGTTCCGTCTTCTGAGTCATTGAGGACAGGTGGTTTGATGTATTGCCCTCCTTTTAAACTCACCTCGACTTGACCGTCAGATGCGGAGCTTTTCGCTGCTTTTTCTGTCTTTGCTTGCTGCGAATTTGTCTTTTGAGCAGTAGTTCCACAAGCTACTAGACTCAAGGTCGCCACAGCAAATAAGGTCCATTTAAAAATCTTTTTCATTCTCATCTCCTTAAAAAAGTTTTGTTCTATTTTAACATCTTTTTCTAGCTATGTATACGCTATATAGTGATAACTCTTCCCTCAAAGGGCGAGGATTACAAAAAGGCCAAGACTTTCGTCTCAACCTTTTAACTGAAAAATAATTGATCTTGGTTTCACAAGATTCCTTTTTCTTTTTGAATCATGAGATCCTTAAGGGAAATCAAGAGGACCGCAAGGAGGATCATAGCCATCCCGATAAAATCAATGGCAAAGAAATGTTCATTCATAATGGCAAAGGCAAAAAATACAGCTGAAATAGGCTCAATAGCTGCAAGAAGGCTACCTTTGACCGGTCCAATCAGAGTTGTCCCTTTCAAAAAGACCGTATAGGCAAATATGGTCCCAATCACCACTAAGCCAACTAAGCCCATTAGATTATCCATGCTATATTGGCCATGAAAAAGTCTTCTTCCTGTGAAGGGAATCATCACAAGTCCTGGAATGAGCATACCGATACCAATCACCAACATACTACCCCATTTTTGAATTAACTGAATAGGCAGAATGATGTAGAGGGCATAGGCAAAGGCAGAAACAAGTCCCCAAGCTAGCCCTTTAGGAGTGATTGCCAATTGATTGAGTTGACCATGGGTTGCAATGAGAAAGGTCCCTGCGATGGCTAAGATCATCGAAAAGATTTCCGATACCGTAGGAGCTACCCGGTCCTTAACACAAGAATAGGCCAAAACTCCAATGGGACAGAGATATTGCAAAACAGTTGCAGTACCTGCATTAGTCGCATCAATCGCTTCTAAATAAGTCAATTGGGTCATTAACAATCCCAAAAATGCAAATAAAAGCAAGGGGATGTATGACGAGCGGTCTGTTAGAAAGGCCTTTACTTTTTCCTGGTCCGCTAGATATGCAAGAAGCAGTAGTACAGCTCCTGAAAACACTAAACGAATTGTTGTCAAACCAATTGCTGTAAATCCATGAGCCATAAGGTACTGGCCGCAAGCTCCTGATAAACCCCAAGCGATCCCAGCAATCAAGGTCATGAGCGTCCCCTTCATCGTCTTTGACATAGTCCCCTCCCAAATCTGTTCCTTACTTTTATTGTATCACAAAAGGCCAAAACGAAACGTTTCAGCCTTGCTTTATTTCATATAAATTTATTCGCTTATTCAGGTTGAACCAAGATCTTGATTTGGGATTTATCTTGTGTTAATTCAACAAATCCTTCTTCAACGATATTTTCCAATTTGATTTTCTTAGTAACCAATTTTTCAGCAGAGAAGTAGCCTTGTTCCATCAATTCCAAGACTTTAGGGAAGATGTGACGGTAGGCAATAATTCCTTTGAGAGATTTTTCTTGGATGGCGAATTCATTTGGATTGATGCTGGCTTCACGTTCCCAAATCGATACAACCATACATTCCCCAGCTTTATGAACAGCTGCAAGGGCTTGGCCTAAAACAACTGGAACCCCAGTAACTTCATAAGAAACATCTGCTCCACCACCTGTTAAACGATGGATGGCTTCTACAATTGTTTCTCCTTCTTCTGGACGAACAACGATCGCTCCCAATTCTTCTGCTTTGGCTTGGCGTTCAGGAGACAATTCAACCGCATAGATTTTTGATGCTCCTGCTGCACGAAGGGCTTCAACGATCAAAAGACCAATTGGGCCTAAACCAAAGATAACAGCTGTATCTCCAGTTTTCAATGCAGATTGACGAACTGCATACACAGCAACAGCAGCAGGTTCTGTAAGAGCGGCTTGTTCATAGCTCAAGCTATCTGGAATCACATGGACAAGATCACCATCAAGAACACAATATTTAGCAAAACCACCATCTGCAGCGAGGCCGACGAAGTTCAAGTTTGGATCGAGGTTGTAATCACCAATTAAGTTGTGCTCTGCAAGAATTGGTTCGATAGTGACACGATCGCCAACTTTGACACGAGTCACATCACTTCCGACTTCTACAATCTCACCAGAGAATTCATGTCCCAAAGTAACCGGTGCTTTTTGACCAGAATAAACATGTTCTTCTGTTGGAATGAAGATCGGACCATCCAAATATTCATGCAAGTCCGTACCACAGATCCCTGTGAACTTAACTGCCACCTTTACTTGATGTGGTTGTACTTCAGGTACTTCCACCTCTTCGATACGAACGTCTTTTGCTGCATGCCAGCGAGCTGCTTTCATAGTAGCCATATGATGATCTCCTTGTTTTCACCTTTTTTGTTTTCTTTTCAAGAAACTTTATATTTAAAATTGTAAACGTTTTCTTTTTGTTTGTCAAGAAAAAACTGAAGATGAAAAAGAGCAGCCCTTTGACTGCTCCTTCTTATTTCTTCTTGATCCGAGAGGATTCCAATCTCCACCCAACAATCCAACCAAGGACTAGGAGATAATTTTCAAGCGCACCGATCCCATTGACCGGCAGATGATAGTGAAAATAACTGAAGAGATGATTAGTACCGATCCCAAGCCCACCTAGGATCAAAGCCAATAGAACCGTTCGAAGATAAAACCAATCGTATTTGAGATTGACAGCAATCAGGATCACAAGGACCGCCACATTCCAAATCCCAATCTCCCGTTGCCAACCGACAGAAATACCATATCCCGAATGACTTCCCATATAGGATGGAAAGAATAGCTGGAAGATAATCGCTCCAGTCATGGCGATGATAACCAGGATAAATAAGACTCTTAAAAATTTGTTCATGTAACTCCTCCTAATGCCAGTTGATATGTAATGGTCTTTCCTATTCTAACACAATTTTATGGATAGTAAAAACCAACCTCTCGGCTGGTTTTTTCTCTATTACTCTTCTTTCAACTTCGCCAATTCTTGAGCAAGTAACTTGAGGGCTACTTGTGGGTTGGCTTGACCTTTGGTTGCTTTCATGAGGAAGCCTGTAAAGGCCTTGTCCGCATTCCGTTTCCCTGACTTGAAGTCAGCTACGGCTGCTTCATTGTCTGCAAAGACTTGGTGGATGATTGGTATCAAGACTTCAGGATCTGAAATCTGTACCAGACCAGCTTTTTCGACGTATTCACGCGCGCCGCCACCGTTTTTCGCCAAGTGAACGAAGACTTTCTTGGCAATCTTAGATGAAATGGTTCCATCTTCGATAATGGCAATCATTTCAACCAAGTTTTCTGGTGTCAATTGGATTTCTTCCAGCGTTTTGCCTTCTGCGTTCAAGAATTGTGCGACTTCCCCTTGGAGCCAGTTAGACACTTGTTTGGCATCGCCACCAAGGGCTACAGCTGCTTCAAAGAAGTCAGAAGTAACTTTCGTCGCTGTCAATTGGTTGGCATCATAGTCAGACAAGCCAAGCTCTGCCACGTAGCGAGCACGACGGTCTTTTGGAAACTCTGGCAACTCAGTACGCATTTCCTCGATCCACTCATCTGAGATTTCAAAGAGTGGTAGGTCTGGTTCTGGGAAGTAACGGTAATCCGCAGCTCCTTCTTTGACACGCATAAGAATCGTGCTCTTATTGGCTTCATCATAACGGCGTGTTTCTTGACGAATGACACCACCTGAACGCAAGATTTTCGCTTGACGCTCAACTTCGTATTCAAGACCTTTACGGACGTTTGAGAAAGAGTTCAAGTTTTTCAACTCAGTCTTGGTACCAAATTCCTCTTGACCATATGGGCGAAGGGAAATGTTGGCATCCACCCGCATAGATCCTTCTTCCATCTTGACGTCTGAAATACCTGTGTACTGGATGACTTCTTTCAAAGCTGTCAAATAAGCGTAGGCTTCTTCTGGAGAACGCATATCGGCTTCAGAAACGATTTCAATCAATGGAACCCCTTGGCGGTTGAGGTCTACGTAAGAGAATCCATCTGTTCCGTGGGTGTTCTTACCGGCATCTTCTTCCAAGTGGGCCCGTTCAATCCCGATTTTCTTAGTTGAGCCGTCTTCCAATTGCACTTCAATCCAACCGTTATATCCGATTGGCTCGTCAAATTGCGAAATTTGGTAGGCCTTTGGATTATCAGGGTAGAAGTAGTTCTTACGGTCAAAGTGCATGTGCTGATGGATATCCATATTCAGCGCCAAAGCAGCCTTGATACCAGCATCCACAACACCCTTGTTCAAGACAGGAAGCACCCCTGGGAAAGACCAGTCAATCACATTGGTATTGGCATTTTGCTCGTTCCCAAAGTGAGCAGAGGTTGGTGAGAAAATTTTTGAGTTTGTATTCAATTCAACGTGGACTTCAAGTCCGATGACTGTTTCAAAGTTCATTAATTGTCACCTCCGAAAATAAGGGGTTGTTGCTTGTGGTAATCCGTCGTTGCTTCAAAGGCAGCTGCAGCTTGGTAGATGGTTTCTTCAGAATACTTCGGACCAATCAACTGCAAACCAACTGGAAGACCTTGCGCAAAACCTGCAGGAATCGAAATCCCTGGAAGACCTGCCAAGTTGACTGGAATGGTCAAGAGGTCAGCCAAGTACATGGCAACCGGATCATGGTTGAGCGAATCCAAATCAAAGGCTACACTTGGAGCTGTTGGACCAAGGATAAGGTCGTAATCTGCAAAGACTTTTTCGAAGTCTTGGATAATGAGGGTACGGACTTGACCAGCTTTCTTGTAGTAAGCATCATAGTAACCAGATGACAAACTAAAGGTACCAAGCATGATACGGCGTTTGACCTCATCGCCAAAGCCTTGACTACGAGTGTTCACGTAGATATCATCCAAGTTCTTGGCATCTTCCGCACGGAAACCATAGCGAATACCGTCGAAACGTTGCAAGTTTGAAGAAGCTTCAGATGAAGCGATGATGTAATAAACGGCAACCCCGTATTTAGAGTGTGGAAGGCTAACTTCTTCGACAGTTGCTCCCAATTTTTCAAAGTGTTTGGCCGCATTAAGGATAGTTTCTTTGACTTCTGGGTCGATCCCTTCCCCAAGGTATTCCTTCGGAAGGGCAATCTTCATGCCTTTAATGTCTTGACCAATCTTAGAAGTAAAGTCTGCTACACGAACAGGTGCAGATGTTGAATCCTTGGCATCTTCACTAGCAATAACATTAAGCAAGAGGGCATTTTCCTTAACCGTTGGAGCGAAAGGTCCAATTTGGTCAAGTGAACTACCAAAGGCAATGAGACCAAAACGGGAAACTGTTCCATAAGTTGGTTTGAGACCAACAATCCCGTTAAAAGCAGCCGGCTGGCGGATAGAACCACCTGTATCTGAACCAAGGGACAAACGGACTTGGCCTGAAGCGACAGAAGCTGCTGAACCACTAGAAGATCCACCAGGCACCTTGCTGTGGTCCCATGCATTCTTGGTTGGTCCATAGTAAGAAGTTTCACCAGATCCACCCATGGCAAACTCGTCCATGTTGGTCTTCCCGATGATAATCATATCTTTGGCTTTCGCATTGGCAACAGCTGTCGCATCAAAGATTGGCTCGTAGTTATAGAGCATTTTTGATGCCGCAGTGGTCAAGATGCCATCTGTTGAGATATTGTCTTTGACTGCAAGTGGAATCCCTGACAGGAGGTTATCTGCATCGATTCCTTTTTCATCAATAGCCTTGGCTTGTGCAAGGGCAGCTTCTTCTGCCACCGTTACAAAGGCATTGACGGCTTCTTCACGCGCCTTGATATCGTCAAGCGCCGCTTGTATCAATTCCGTTGCCGAAATTTCCTTAGAGACAAGGAGGTCGTGCAACTCTTCAATGGTTTTATTGTTGAATGACATTAGGCATCTCCTCCATCTTCTAGGATAGCTGGTACCTTGATGTAATAGTTATCTTTTTCAGGTACATTTTTAAACAAGCGGTCACGGTCAGTCCCTTTTTCAGCAACATCCGGACGCAATACGGTCTTGCGGTCAGCCATGGTCGTTGTTGGGGCAACACCTGTCGTGTCCACTTCTTCCAACAATTCCACCATGTCGACAATTTTCGATAAGGTTGTCGCAAACTCAGCTGTCTCTTCTGGAGAGAATTTCAATTTTGAAAGATTGGCAACGTGGGTTACCTCTTCTTGCGTAATTTTCATCTTGCTTCCTTTCGTGAAATGATGATTTTTCAATACCCTCTATTTTACCATAATTTAGCCCAATTTGCTTGCCTTAGAAAAAATCTGTAGGACTTTTTTGTCGCCACAGATTCTTCTTTTTATATTTCTTTTCCGCCGAATTGCCCCATCTCCATTAGAGTCTCTCTCCAGACTTCCTGGACGTTAGAAGCGAGGTAGGAAGAGGCCAAGTCATAAGAAGCCTGATGAAATGGAGCGAGGTCCCTTTCAAAGAGCTGGACCAGCTTGTCCGCCAACTCTTTCACCAACTCTTCTTCTGGCACTGTCTCGCTATAAGGTACCAAAAAGCCATTTTCACCCTCTTTTATAAAAGTCGGATTGCCATAACGAGCATCAAAGCCCAGCAAGGCCAAACCTGCTCCAGCCGCCTCCATCAAGGTCAAACCAAAGGTCTCCCACTGAGAAGTGGTGAGGTAGGCTTGGTAGCAAGGATAGATCTGCTGAAGATCCGCATGACCGCGTAGGTGAATATAATCTTGTGCTGCAAGCTCCTGAATCAGGTGGCGCAAGTTGTCCGCTTCTCCACCCTTCCCATAAATATCAAACTGAAGGGCTGGGAGTTTTTCATGAGCTTGGGCCACTACTCGAATAGCCAAATCGATGCGTTTTCTTGGATCCAAACGGGAAGCTGTGAGCACACTAAAGGGAGGTCGATCTCCTTGTGATTCTGTCAATTCTTCTAGATGCCCAACCGGAATGCTATAGATTGGAATTCCTTGGCATCCTTGTTTAGCAAGTGTCTGCTCCAAGACTTCTTTTTGAAGATCCGTTGCCGTGATGAAATAATCGAAGCGTTTAGCATACTTGAACACATAATAATATTCATAATTGAGATGGCCATTTTCAAATTCATGCTCCGAATGAAACACCATGGCGAGCTTTGAAGAAGCAGGTTTCTCCAACAAAGGGCGAGCAAAATCCATGCGCGAAGCCCGGTCAAGCAGAATCAGATCTTCTTCTTTTAGCGACAGCTGCGACAAAAAACGTCTCATCACTTCTGTATGGTTGGTCAAAATCTCAGACCCCAGTTTATAGAGCCAGCTTCCACCTAACCTCGATTCTTCAAAAGCGATAGTCCCATCTTGATGGTGATAGATCCGTCTGACAACACTACCATACTGAAAATACTCTGTGACAAGTTTACAAGCTCCATAATACTCTCGCTTGATCCTATTTCCAGCCAAAAGATAGTCTACATAGCGGACACAGTTTGGATGATAGGGATCCAAATGAAAGCTCAAGGCGTTTCCATCCGCAAATTGGTAGCGAATGACTCTTTCCGTTTTTTCAACAACATCCAGACGAGTCAGTTGAAACTCCATTTGCAAGGCCCCTACCGACTTTTGAGGGACCGTAGTCTGTTGATCCGTAAAAGTTAAATGGGCAAAAAGCAGTTCCTCATCCCGGTGCCCCAATGAGAGGTAATAGGCCAATTTTTCTGGAGTGGGCCAAGTGGTAAAGACAAACTTCGCTGCCACTCCTAGTCTCCGGAGCATCTTTGCCCGAGAGGCTTGGGCAACATCAACCCCATTAGGTTCGAATCCCACTAATAGATTAAAGGTATAAATGGTCATGCGGTTCCTCCCTCTAATCGCTTAAACAGCTCTTCCAAAGCTTCTTTTTCAGGCAATTTCAAGATTCGTGCCTGCTCTCTTACCAATTCTTTGTGGGTCTCTGGATGCTGGAGCAAGGTATCTAGTTGCTGTTTCATTTCTTCGACTGAATCTGTAATCGTGCTCAATTTTTTATAAGCTTCATGGTGCACGGTAGTCTTCAACCCAAACAAGACTTGCCCATTTTCAAGAGCATGAAGACTACTACTCCACACTTCTTCTCCCTGGTTGCAATCCAGATAAATAGAGCAGCTGGATAACAAGTCCTCATATTTGTCCAGCGAAATCCCTGGATAGAGGCGCACATTGGAGCGAGTTGCTAAGTCTGTTAATTTTGGCCCCATAGCCGTCAAGGCTGCAATGTGAAAGGTCACTTGTGGGAATTGATGGACTAGGCTAGATAGGCCTTCGACCTCTTGAGAAGCCGTCATGACCAGAGCTTCTGGTTGAAAACTTTCCTGCTCCACATCTACCAGCCCTGACAAGACTGTGATTCCGTCTGTTTTCTCCCTCAACAGACCATCTTCTACCAACAAAATCTGACTGACTTGTTCTTTGATCTCGTCTAGATCATGCGCATTACTGGCACAATAGGCGAGTCTTTCCTTTGGTATCTCTTTCACAACATCTAGCAATGCCTTGTCCATCAAAAGAACGGCTTCATCTTCCGGCAAGACTTGTTCTAGGACAGCTCTTTGCAGCTCTTTCTTACTGGCATACAGGCGATCCCGTCCCTTAGGAGTTTGAAGTAAAAAGGTTCCTTGTGAGACAAAGTGAAGCAAGACTTCTTCTTGCTGACGGTTCAAATAGATGTCTAAATAGGGTTGACCAGCTTCCGTAAGGAGACTCCGTTTGCTTCTCCAGCCATAGCGGTTGTAGACATCAATCGATATGATCTCCTCTCCCTGACCAAACCACTCCACTCTATCAACCGTTCGGGACAAGATATCCTCTCGCAAAACCACGTTGGCACGACGTTCCTCACCATCAAAAAGATAGGTTGTGATCCCCAGTGTCCAACATTCCCATAATTCTGGAACTGCTAGATCATTGAAAAATAAAGGTTTTCCAATTTTTGATGCTGGGTCTTTTTGGGTAAAAAAGGTCGCAAGACTCTCTGTCTGTTGGTCCAAATCTGTTTCCAAATTGGTCACAAATACCCGATAGGGCTGGCCAAGTTTGTCCAAGTATTTTTGCAAACGATCCAGCTCTCTGGTCTGCTCTGATGCAATAATGAACATGCTGATCCTTTCTCATCAATAAGGGGTTAGTCCATCGTTTCAATAAAACGGAGGTTGGTCACCACGCGCTCATAGGTTTCTGACCCTTGCAAGCCTGCTTCCTCTAATTTTTCAAGGGCCCGTTTCAAGCGCGTTTTATAGATATAACGATGCCAAGTCAAATCATAGCCCAACATCCCCAGTAGAGCCAACTTCTCCTGCTTAGCTTCCATCTCATCGACGACTCGCTTTTCTGTCCAAACCTGGGACAGAGTATCTGCACGCCCCACGCGATACCAATAAATACATTTCTCCGTATGAACTACCCGATGGGCTTTTAAGAAGAGCTTGTACATCAGGAAGTTGTCTTCAACATTTTTTCCGACTGGAAAACGAAGCCCTTCAAATAAGCTACGCTTATAGAGCTTCATCATGGCACAAGCCCAGGCCATATCTCTGGTCTCCTGGATGGCATCCTGGTCCATGATCTCACGTCCCTCATAAAGGGTCTCTGAATAATCGTCGTCCGTTACCTTGATCAAGTATTTGCTACTACTGTCATCATAGAGGTTATAGTTGGCTACGGAGACATCCGCATCATACTTCTTCAGTTGACGATAGAGCACTTCTACATAATCCTCCGTCACCCAGTCATCTGGATCAATAAAGGTGATATAATCACCAGTCGCCAACTCAATCCCTGTATTACGGGCAGCAGATAAGCCCCCATTTTCTTGACGAACGTAGCGGATGCGCGCATCCTTCCTAAAAAATTCTTTACAGATCTCTTCTGACTGGTCTGGCGAACCATCATTGACCAGGATAATTTCAAGGTGAGGGTAAGTCTGATGGACAACCGTTTCCAAACATTGTCTCAAATAAGCTTCTACATTATAGATGGGAATGATGATACTCACTACTTCATTTGTTTCCATGCTTCTTCTCGTTTCTCTTTAAATAATCGTGAATCGCTGCCACCATCTCCTGCACCTGATCATCCGCAAACACTTGGTTCTCTCCATTCTCTACATGATTGGTTCCTTCAAAAGAAAAAATCGGTAAGCCCAATTGATGGATCCTTTGCGTCACCTGATCCACCTCATCGTAAGGATTGATATCCAGATAGAAATCCAATTTTTCTAGGACCTTTCGACTGGTCAAGGGATCAAAAGAGGGATAAAGAAAGAGGTTGGGGTAGCGTTCCAATTGCACCAAGTTAAAACCAAAATGGCTATGGGCAAGGACATGAATCGCTACGTCTGGCAACTCTTTTAACAAAGTCTCCAACTCGTGTATATCTGCTGTATGGGTATAAATGGCAGCATGATAAGGAAATTCTCCCACTAGGTCTTGATAGGTTTGCTTCAAAATCGGTTTTCGAAGCAAAATCTCCTCCCAAGAGAGGGCATAGTAAAACCACCATTGTTCCCGAAAACGATTGAAGCGTTTGGAGGTCCATGGTTTATTATGAGAGGTGTAGTGAATGACCGCCGGAATCCCTTGAAAGGCATCGTACCAGTCTAGATCTCCATAGAGGTATTGATCCTTATCAGAACCTACTTGTAAATTATAGGTCCAAGGTAATGGATACCACGCATTTTTGAAATACAGATTCAAAATTCCTTGATCTCCATAAACATGTTGATGATGCTTGCGAGTTAGGTCAAAAAGAGCCTCTGTCACTTGGTGATCTTGCCACCAAGTCTTATCAATCAGCAAAAGTCCCGCATTAAAGCCATCTGTCGTCGTTGGCTTATCGACCACTGCACCCAGTCCATAACCTTTTAGATCAACCTCAAATAAAGGCGATAAATCCTGTGTAAAGATCATGTCACAATCCAGATAGAGGATCCGTTCTTCCTCCACAAACTCTGGAATAGCGTAACGGAAATAGGTCGCATAGTGAATATGGTCGCTTGGAAGCGAGAAGGATTGGAATTGCTCAGAAGACATCCGACAATTGATCACTTCTGAATCCAACTGGCGCAAGCGCTGATTCATGATAGTAAACCACTCTGTTGGTAGATCTTCATTCAAGACATAAATTTTTAACTGGTCCTGATAGGCACACAGTGACTTCATAGCGGTTTCCAACTTTTCCATATAAGATAGATCCGCTGAAAACACGACAGCTTTTTTACTCATAACTCCCCCTTATTTTCTTCCATTAGAATACCATTTTCAAGAGAGGAAGACAATTTCTAGGCCCGAAAAAGAGGCCCAGACAAATGTCTATGACCTCTTTTACAATCTTTTCTTATTTAGTATCTAATACAGCTAGTGCGCTGTCTACCAAGCTTGCCCCTAAGACATGCTTGAAATGATTCAAGGCAAACTGGTGATTTTCAGGAGTGAGTGATGCCACTGCAGGTTCCACGACTTCGATCTGGTAGCCGAGATTGTAGGCATCAACCGCTGTATGGAGGACACAGATATCAGTCAAGACCCCAGTCAAAATAACGGTATCTACATGGCGTTCCCGCAGGCGGATATCTAGATCCGTTCCTGAAAAAGCAGAATAATGACGTTTGTCCATCCAAAAGACGCGTGGATCCGCTTTGTGCTCCCGATAAAAATCTGCTAAAGGGCCGTACAAATCACGTCCGCTAGTCCCAATGATATTATGAGGTGGGAAGAGCTTGCTTTCAGGATGAAATGGATCCTCTACATCATGCGCATCAATGGCAAAAAAGACATAGGCTCCTTGGTCAAAGGCCAATTGGGTCACCTGAGCAATAGTCTCAGAAATGGCTTGTGCAGGAGCACCTGCCGTAAGTTTACCATCATCTGCTACGAAATCGACAGTGTAGTCAATTGAAATCAAAGCTTTTGTCATTAGTAATCTCTTTTCTTAATTTCCTCAAAGATATCTGGAATCAACACTTTGAGATAGGTTCCCTTCATTCCAAGAGAACGGCTTTCAATAATACCAGCTGACTCCAATTTCCGGAGTGCATTGACAATCACAGAGCGGGTGATACCAATCCGATCTGCAATGATAGAAGCAGTCAACTGTCCCTCATTTCCTTTCAATTCACTAAGGATGGCAGAAACAGCACGCAATTCAGAGTAAGACAAGGTATTGACAGCCATATTCACCGCTGTCCGACGACGAATATTCTTCTCGTCTTCCTCGCGTTGGTAGTTCAACATTTGAATCCCTACCACGGTACTCGCAATCTCAACCAAGATCAAATCATCATCCGCAAACTGTTTATCATTGCGCCAAATGATCAAGGAACCCAATCGAATCCCAGAAACATGAATAGGCGCAATGGTCGTCAAGCCATCAGGAAATTCAGACTTGGTTTCGACCGGAAAGATACTCAAATCATGGTCCACATCTAAATTAGCTTCTGTATCGTAGACCAAACTAGCTGCCTTGGCATAATCTTCTGGTAATTTTTTATTTTGAAAGAAAGCTTCTACCCGGTCATTGTTGGTCTTGTAACGCATGAAATAACCAAGAAGGGTTCCCTTGCTATTAATGATACAGGCATTACAGTGGATAATATCCGCTAATTGTTGGGCAATATCATTGTAAGGCATCTCGAACTGCAACTGTTCATCAGTCCGTTTCAAGATGGATGTAATTTTACGTGTCTTTTCTAATAAGTTTGCCATAATAAACCTCACATATAGTCAGCTCAAGTATATCATATAAGTGTGGGAATTTCAATCAAATTATCTGAAAATTATTTATTTTTTCTACAATTATGCGCAATTCAGAAAAATGTCGATTCGATGACATGGATTTTATAAAATGAATCAAAAAAGACTGAAGACCTTCATCTTCAATCTTTCATCTGATTAGCGTTTGTATTGTTTCAAGAAACGAGTCATTTTTTCTTGAATTTGAGCTAACTCATCGACACGTGGAAGGTAAACGATCCGGAAGTGATCTGGATCTTTCCAGTTAAAGCCGCGGCCATGAACCAAGAGAATCTTTTCTTGCTTCAAGAATTCTAAAACAAATTGTTCATCATCATCCACGCGGTACATGTCCCGATCAATCTTAGGGAAGATATATAGACCAGCCTTTGGCTTAACAGCTGAGAGGCCTGGAATATCATTGATGGCCTTGTAGATAAAATTGCGTTGTTCGTAGATGCGACCACCTGGAAGCAAGAGTTCATCCACAGATTGGTAGCCTCCAAGAGAGGTTTGCACAACATGTTGAGACAAGACATTTGAACAAAGACGCATATTGGACAACATGTTCAAGCCTTCGATATAGCCCTTCACGTGATGCTTTGGTCCGGACAGAACCATCCAACCAACACGGAAACCGGCAATCCGGTGAGATTTTGACAAGCCATTCATACTCACACAGAAGAGATCCGGCGCTAAACTTGCGATAGCTGTGTGTTTTTCACCATCCATGACCAAGCGATCATAGATCTCGTCCGCAAAGATGATCAAGTTATTTTGACGAGCAATCTCTACAATCTCAAGCAGGATCTCATCTGGATAAAGGGCACCTGTTGGGTTATTCGGGTTGATGACAACGATAGCTTTAGTGTTTGAGGTGATTTTCGACTTGATATCTTCAATATCTGGATACCAATTTGCTTCTTCATCACAAAGATAGTGAACGGCATTCCCACCAGCTAGGCTGACGGCTGCTGTCCAAAGAGGATAGTCCGGCATGGGAACCAAGACCTCATCCCCATTGTCAAGCAGTCCTTGCATGGACATGACGATCAGCTCACTCACTCCATTCCCAAGGTAAATATCATCAATATCCACATTTGGAATTTTTTTCAACTGGCAGTACTGCATGATAGCCTTGCGGGCTGAAAAGATCCCTTTTGAGTCTGAATAACCTTCACTATCACGCGCATTCATGATCAAATCATGGATGACTTCATCTGGAGCTGTAAAGCCAAATTCAGCAGGATTCCCTGTATTCAAACGGAGAATTTTTTCTCCATTTGCGCGCATGCGCATGGCTTCTTCCAAGACTGGACCACGAATATCGTAAGCGACATGTTCGAGTTTGCTTGATTTATTATATTCCTTCATATTCTGCCTCGATTCACGAAATTATCTCTATTATACCACTAGTTGAAATAGAGTACAAACCGAGGACTTTAAAAATTCTGCAAAATTATAGCAGAAAAGAGAGACTTTACCTTTACATTCTAGCTTAAAAGAGATAAAATATAAGTGTATTAAGAATAGGATTTCCTTCTATTCTATCCATGTTTTCAAGCTATAAGGAGGTAGGATTATGTCTCAAAAATACGAAAACATTATGGTCGCTGTCGACGGTTCTCATGAAGCAGAATTAGCCTTTGAAAAAGGGGTTAACGTTTCTCTTCGCAACGGCTCTAAATTGACTATTGCCCACGTCATCGATACCCGTGCCCTTCAAAGCGTCTCAACTTTTGATGCTGAGGTCTACGAAGAATTGCAAGAAGAAGCCAACGAATTGCTCAAGGGCTACAAGGAACGTGCTGAAAAAGTCGGCGTTCAAAATGTTGTGACTGTTGTAGAAATGGGAAATCCAAAAGTCCTCTTAGCCAATGATATCCCAAGTAAGGAAGGGGTTGACCTTATTATGGTCGGAGCTACCGGACTCAATGCCTTCGAACGGTTAATGGTCGGATCCTCCTCAGAATATATCCTTCGCCACGCCAAAGTAGACTTACTAGTGGTACGTGATAAGGATAAAACCATGTAAGAAAGAAAAAGTTTGGAACAAAGGTTCCAAACTTTTTGAATGTAGACAAACTATTGTTTTACATAAAACAGCTAGATGATTTTCAAAAAATGACTTTTATTTTTTGAAGATAAAAAACTTTCCGCTGTGAGAAAAGTGCTAGAAACATTATTGTTTCTAGCACTCGGGAGTTTTGAGACCTTAGGCTCAAAACTAAGTCATGGAACTTCGTAGAAGTTCGCTGACGTCCATACTCACCTAAGGAAAGTTTTTCAGAAGACTTTATCTTCAATCTGAAAGTTTGGAACTTCTGTTCCAAACTTTTTTAGTTGTCTTTTTTTGCTTCTTTTTGTTTTGCATGTTTTTCGTAGGCCTTGAGCTGGCGATCGAGTTCTTTTTTGATGGCTGGTTCCGGGGCGTATTTTTCTTCCCAATCATCTGGCTTCAGAATTTTGTGGGTTACTGGATCAAAGTGCGCCTTTCCATCTGGGAAAATCTTGCCCATATTGGCCCGGTGAACAATCTCAAAGACCTCTTCAGGATCAACTCCCATTAGTACAAAGCTACCATAAGTCAGATAGAGGGTATCAATTAAGGCATCAACCTGCCCTACCATGGAGATCTCAGCTGGATGCTTGCTCCGAACCTTATCTGCAGCCTTATCCAAGGCTTCGTGAAGAGCTGCTACCGAGCGGTCAAATTCTTCCTCACTTGTGCTAGCTGCTCGGACAAATTCAACCAACTCCTCTTGCTTGAACATGGTTCGATAAAGGGCGTCTTGAGGCTGCCAAACAACTGGTTTCTCCTGGGTTTCCCCATCCATCACACCATGGAAGGTTTTGACCTTATTGAAGTGATCATCCTTAGAAAGAAAGAGTTCTTTCTCTGAGAGAATACCAAAGTGTTGCAGGGCCTTTTGGATGCCATCCTTGCCATTACTAGTCGTGGTATGCTTGGCAATTGCCTTGACACTGGTCGTCCCATTTCCCATCGCAATAGACAAGCCAACACCTGACAGCATCTCTAAGTCATTATCAGAATCTCCAAAAGCCATCACTTCATCGATGTCAAAGCCAAATTCCTGACCAACGATGCGGATCCCTTCTAACTTGGAAATCCCTGGGTTGAGGACATCTGCTGCAAAAGGACTAGACCGTGTGAATTTCAGATCCGGAAACTCTTTTTCAATTTTTGCAGTCTCCTCTGGACTCGATAAGATCAACACTTGGTAGATTGGTTCTTGCGCTAGTGCATAGAGGGTATCCTGATCTTGTGGGACGACCTTGCTGACCACTTTGTTAAATCCACGACTGACTGTACGGGCCATTTTGCGGGGCACAAAGCGACTGGACCAGGTTGAAATAGGACTCATCCCAAAACTCATGATCCGAGAACCGAATACCCCATCCTTGGTACCGAGAGCAATTTCCTTGCGGTGTTCTCGAGCATAGTCAATTAGTTGGTGCAGACTCTTTTTATCGATTGGACTGGTAAATAGCACGCGGTCCTTGGTCAAAATATACTGACCATTATAGGTCACGGCAAAATCAAAGCCATAGCGTTCCATAAACGGTTTGACAAAGGCCGGTCCCCGCCCTGTCGCAAGGCCTACATAGATCCCTTCTTCCTTTAAAGACTGAATAGCTTTTTCTGTTGATTTGAGGACCGCTCGACTATCATTCACCAAGGTTCCATCGATATCAAAAAAGACTGCTTTTATTTCCATGTCTACTGTTTCTTTCTTTTTATGATAAAATAAATTATATCACATATTCCAAGGAGCTTCACATGTTTAAGAAAATTTTAGCACTACATACCGGAGGGACCATTTCGATGGCGGCAGATGACTCTGGGGCAGTGATTACCAATGAAGTCAATCCCATGACCCAAGTTACTTCACCAATTGAAGGGATTGCAGTCACCTCAGAGGACTTCTTCAACCTTCCCAGCCCTCAAATGACTCCTCGTCACATGTTAGCCCTGTATCAAAAAATCAAAGAGGAAGCTCACAACTATGATGGCATCGTTATTACCCACGGAACAGATACGCTGGAAGAAACGGCTTATTTCTTGGATACCATGGAGTTACCAGAGATCGCTGTGGTCATTACAGGAGCTATGCGAAGCTCCAATGAGCTAGGAAGCGATGGCGTCTATAATTTTCTGACAGCCCTTCGAGTGGCTGCCGATCCAAAAGCACGTGATAAAGGGGTCTTAGTCGTCATGAACGATGAAATTCATGCGGCTAAGTACGTCACCAAAACCCACACCACCAATGTCAGCACCTTCCAGACACCAACCCACGGACCACTAGGTTTGGTCATGAAAAAGGAAATCCTCTTCTTTAAAACAGCCGAGCCAAGGGTGCGCTTTGATCTCGATACCATCGATGGTTTCGTTCCGATCATTGCTACCTATGCAGGGATGAAAACCGATCTGCTGGATATGCTGGATCTTTCAAAGCTCGACGGCCTCATTATCCAAGCCTTTGGAGCAGGAAACATCCCTAAAGAAACGGCACATAAACTCCAAGAATTCATGGATGCAGGCCTTCCAATCGCTTTAGTATCCCGTTGCTTCAATGGAATCGCTGAACCCGTCTACGCATATGAAGGAGGAGGCGTCCAACTCCATCAAGCAGGTGTCTTTTTCATCAAAGAATTAAATGCCCCCAAAGCGCGCATCAAACTCCTCATCGCCCTCAATGCCGGCCTAAAAGGACAAGAACTCAAAGACTATATCGAAGGGTAAAATAAGATACAAAGGGCGTAGCGGATACAGTCAAAATAGGGAATACGACGAAGAATCCAAAAGATTCTAGGAGGATTCATCTTTTTGACACAATCCGCAGCCCGTGTTCAATTAATAAGATACAAAGCCCGTAAAATACCATCTTAAAGGGAGTGGAGTGGAATCCAAAGAATTTCCTCTCTACTCCCTTTTTATATTTTAGTCTAAATGTTCTTTCTTTTCTAAGTAAAGCGAGAGCAGATGCCAATCGGGGTGTTCGCGCCAATCTGGCGTGGCTACGATCTGGCTGGCGACTTTCCGCGCTTCTTCCAGAATGGGATAATCTTCTACCAAATCAGCCACTTGAAATTCTGGAATCCCAGATTGACGGGTTCCAAAGATTTCACCTGAACCCCGCATTTTCAAATCTTCTTCCGCTAGAACAAACCCATTGGTCGTCTCTGTCATGATTTTCATGCGCTGCTTGCCACTATCTGTCTTAGGATTGGCTACTAGAATAGCATAGGATTGCTTGCTTCCCCGACCAACCCGGCCTCGAAGCTGGTGAAGTTGGCTAAGACCAAACCGATCTGCATCCATAATGACCATAACGGTCGCATTGGGCACGTTGACTCCTACTTCAATAACGGTCGTAGACACCAAAACATCGACTTGGTGCTCTTTAAAGGACTGCATGATAGCATCTTTTTCTTCACTTTTCATCTTCCCATGAAGAAGAGAAACGCGTGCTCGCTGTCCAAAGAAGGTCTCTAGCTCTTCTTTGAGGGCAAGGGCGTTTTTCAAATCTAGCGCCTCTGACTCCTCAATCAATGGAGAAATAAAGTAGGCTTGAGAACCTTTGCCAAGTTCTTTGACTAACCAGTCGAGGACCACTTCTAACTGCTCATGCTTGACCCAACGTGTGATGATTTCCTTGCGTCCCGCAGGCATCTGATCAATGATGGACACATCCATATCTCCAAAGGCTGTAATAGCCAAGGTCCGGGGAATAGGGGTAGCCGTCATCATCAGGACGTCTGGATTTTGTCCCTTTTCTCGAAGAATACGACGTTGGGAAACCCCAAAGCGATGCTGTTCATCAATAATGACCAAGCCTAGATCTTGGTAGTGAACTCCCTCTTGAATCAAGGCATGTGTCCCCACAATCAATTGGGCTTTTCCTGAGGCGATCTCTTCTAAGACTTCTCGTTTCTCAGCCGCCTTTAATCCTCCTGTTAGAAGGGCAATTGGCAAATCTGGAAAAAGATTTTGCAAGCTTTCCTTGTGTTGCTCTGCCAAAATCTCCGTTGGAACCATCAAGGCAGCTTGCTTCCCAGCGCTTAAGGCTGCATACATAGCAAGACCGGCCACGACTGTCTTCCCGCTTCCCACATCCCCTTGTAAGAGGCGGTTCATATGATAAGGAGAGGCCATATCTGTCAAGATTTCATTCAGGCTGTTTTCTTGAGCTTGCGTTAGCTCAAAAGGAAGCTGTTTTTTTCGTTCTGCTAATTTTTCTGGATTCCAGGCCAAGGAAATCCCTTGGCTGGCATCGTGATTTTCTTCTTTTAGCACTTGGAGTTGCAGCTGGAAAAAGAGGAGCTCTTCAAATTTTACCCGGCGAAGGGCTTGCTTGTACTCTGCCAGATCCTTAGGAAAATGCATAGCTTGCACTGCTTGGGAACGAGACATAAGTTGATAACGATCCCGCAAGACTTGGGGTACATTCTCTTCTAAAAGCTGGTCCAAACCCTGGTCAAACGCTATTTTGATCAATTTCACCAGGCTGTTTTGGCTGACTCCTTGCGTCACTCGATAGACCGGTTGCAAATCATCTTCCACTTGAGCCAGGAGTTTCATCCCTGTCAAACTGCCTTTGGCCTTGTCCCATTTCCCAAAAATCGCCACTGTCTGCTGAACCTCAATTTTGTCTGCCAGGTAGGGTTGGTTGAAAAAATTAACCGCAATGACTTGGTCTCCCTGTTTGATGGAAAAACGCAAGCGATTTCGTTTGTAGCCATAATATTGGACATTGGCTGGCGTTGCTACCAGCCCAGAGATGACGGCTTTTTCCCCATCTTCCAACTCTAAAACATTGCGTGTTTTGAAGTCTTCATAGCGAAAGGGGAAATACAAGAGTAGATCTTCTAAGGTTTCAATCCCTAATTTTTTAAATTTTTCCGCCGATTTTGGACCGACGCCAGGCAGTACGGATAAGGGTTGGTGTAAATTCATTGTTCCTCCTTTCTTTTATAAAAAAGCAGGTTCTTCAGGGAAATCCCACCTGCTTTTTTTATTCTTCACCTGCATAGTCACGAGGAATCCGATCACTCAAGAGACAGACTACTTCATAATTAATGGTACCACGGTAATCCGCAATCTCTGTTGCCGTAATTTCTTTCTCGCCGTCTCGGCCAATCAGGGTAACCTTGGTCCCCAGAGGTAATTCTTCTGGAAGGCGAACAGTAATCTGGTCCATCGAAACCCGGCCTACAATAGGGCAAAACTCACTCTTAATCAGCACTTGGAAATTTTGCATCTCTCGAATCCAGCCATCCGCATAGCCGATAGGAATCGTCCCGATCCATTGGGCATCTTCCGTCGTATAGGTGGCCCCGTAGCCAATATCTTGACCGGCTTCTAACTGTTTGACATGAACCAATTCGCTCACCAAACTCAAGGCTGGCTTGATTTCATAAGGCAAGGCTAGAACAGAACCACTTGGATTCAAGCCATACATGACATCTCCCAAGCGCACAGCTGTGAAAATCGTATCTGCATGCCACAAAGAGGTGGCTGAATTACTAGCATGAACAATCGGAGGAAGGGTTTCAAGAGCAGCCAATACTTCTTTGAAAAACTGGTATTGCGCTTGAAATTTTCGATCATCTGCCTCATCTGCTGTCGCAAAATGAGTAAAGATCCCTTCAATCTCAGCTCCAGCTGCTAAGAGGAGGCGTTCAGCCTCTTTGATCTCTTCGATAGTTCTGAATCCAATCCGCCCCATTCCTGAATCCACCTTAATATGGACCTTCAATCCTGAAAGATCTGCTTCTTGTCCAAGCAATTGGTCCAACCAAGCAAGACTAGCCACCGTTAAGCGGATCTCATGCTCTTTGGCTAGATTCACTGTTTCACTTGGCACAACTCCCAAAATCAAAAGAGGGTGTTGCAAGCCTTCTTCACGGATTTCGAGGGCTTCATCCATATTGGAAACACAAAAAGCATCTACCTGAGGCGCCAATTTTTTGGTCACCGCAACGACCCCATGACCATAGGCGTTGGCCTTGACGACTGCATATTTCAAGGCTTGACTCGGAATATGGTCACTGACTTGTTGCACATTAAAGGCAATGGCATCCAAATCGACTCTAGCAACAGTTGGTCTATGTTTACTTGCTTTCATTTTCTTCCTCCAAAATGACACTGGTCGACACTAGGTCTCCCTTGTGACTGATCGAAATCCATACCTTCCCAGAAAAAGGAGACTTGGAAAAATAGGGAGCTCCGTGGGCATCATTTAAAATTTCTAAATCTTGAAAACCAACTGGTCCAATCCCTGTTCCCATTGCCTTTGAAAAGGCTTCTTTGGCGGACCATCGGCCCGTTAAATATTCCATTTTCCGTTTTCCAGACAATTCCTCAAAGCGCTCTCGCTCAGCCTCGGTTAAAACTTTTTCAGCGAATCGAGTATTCTTCTGATAGGCTTTTTCAATCGCAGCGATCGATTCGATATCGATGCCATGTCCTTTGATCATCTTGTTTTATCCTTATTTATCGTTTCAGTATCGTTTTACTGACAAAAGAGAAGGGGCTAAAGAATCACTCCTTCCGCCCCTGCCTTTTACTTATTCATCGTTGCAATTTCTTTGACCAAGGCCTGTGTTTTTTCCCAACCCAGGCAAGGGTCTGTGATGGATTGACCATAAACCACTGGTTCATTTTGACGGCCATCTTCTAGATAGGATTCAATCATGAAACCACGAACTAAAGTTGCCAAATCCTTGTGCCAAGCACGGTTCATCATGGTTTCTCTCACGATGCGTACTTGCTCTTCGAATTGTTTGCCAGAATTGTCATGGTTGGTATCCACCAGGATGAAGGGATGTTGCAAGCCCATTTCGCTATAGCGTTTTGCTGCCGCTAGCAAATCTTCATAATGGTAGTTTGGAACATTCTTACCACTCGCATCCAAGCCTCCACGAAGGATCGCATGGGCTAAAGGATTTCCTGATGTTTCCACTGCTTGGGCATTGAACAAAAAGTTTTGGGGATGTTGGGCTGCATAAATCGCATTGAACATGACAGAAAGATTTCCAGAGGTTGGATTCTTCATGCCTGTCGGAGCAGAGATCCCACTAGATACAAAGCGGTGCTCCTGGTCTTCAACTGAACGAGCTCCAATGGCATGATAAGAAATTAAATCCTCAACATAAGGAAGACTTGCTGGATAAAGCAACTCATCCGCAGTTGTCAAACCAGTCTCGGTAATCACACGGTAGTGGAGATGTCGGACTGCTTTCAAACCATCCACAAAGCTTGGTGCTGCATGTGTATCTGGTTGGTGCATCAAGCCTTTATAGCCATCCCCATTGGTCCGAGGTTTAGCCGTATAGACCCGCATCACAATGAAAATTTGATATTTCACTTGCTCTTGCAAGTCTGCCAAACGACGGGCATACTCCATCACAGCTTCTTCATTATCAGAAGAGCAAGGCCCGATCACAAGAAGGATCCGTTGGTCTTCTCCTTTGATAATAGCTTCCAATTCTCGATCACGCACTTCTTTGCGCTCCAAGGCTGGACCTTCCAAGCGGTAAAGCGAAGTGATCTCTTGCTCATCAATCTTATTGCTCTTCGTAATGAATACCATACAGCCTCCTTATGCTAGCTAGACCCATCCTCTTTCTATTTCAGAGGAACTCTTAAAATTTACGTCCGTGACAGTTTTTAAATTTCTTGCCTGAACCACAAGGGCACAAATCGTTGCGTTTCACTTGTGACAAGTCAATATCTGCTGGAATATCTTGTTGTTGCGCTGCAATGTTGCGAGTCGCAGTTGTTGAAATACTGTGTTCCGTACGTGGACGTTCTTGTTCGTGAATTTGGGCTTTCATCATGAGACGAGTCACATCAAATTCAATCGATCCGATCATATCGTTAAACATACGGAAACTTTCTGATTGGTATTCTACCACTGGGTTATTTTGCGCATACCCACGGAGTCCAACCGCATTTCGCAATTGATCCAAAGCATCGATATGGTCCGTCCACTTGCTGTCCACCACGCGAAGGATCAAGACTTTTTGGAATTCTTGCACAGACTCTTCGTCACGCAATTTCGCTACTTGGCTAGCATAGATTTCTTCTGCACGTGCATACAAGTAATCGATGACTTCCTTGTCAGATTTTCCTTCAATATCGCTTGCAGAAATCGTATCTTCCGGAACCAAATTGTATTTGGCAAAGTTCAGAATCGCTTCAACGCGTTCTTCCTTACTTGAGTGGCTGGCTCCTTCAACAATCCGTTTGATGGTCCGTTTGATCATGGCCTTGATTTCAGGCGCCAAATCACGGTTAGCTGTGATGACATCATAGCGTTCAGCGTAGATAATTTCCCGTTGTTCCCGCATCACGTCATCGTATTGAAGGACTTGTTTACGGGTATCGTAGTTGTTTCCTTCAACCCGTTTTTGAGCACCCTCTACCTGACGGGTGAACATGTTTGAACGGATCACTGATTCTTCTTCGCTCAACTTGAAGCGATCAAGCACTGCTTTGATCCGTTCAGAACCGAAACGACGCATCAATTCATCTTCAAGAGACAAGTAGAATTGAGATTCACCTGGATCCCCTTGACGTCCTGAACGTCCACGAAGCTGGTTATCGATCCGACGGCTTTCGTGACGTTCTGTCCCGATGACACAAAGTCCACCGAGTTCGCGAACCCCTTCACCAAGCTTGATATCGGTACCACGCCCGGCCATGTTGGTCGCAATGGTAACAGCACCACGTTGACCAGCGTTCATGATGATTTGCGCTTCTTTGTAGTGGTTTTTCGCATTTAAAACTTCGTGAGGGACACCTGCTTGAACCAACAATTGAGAAAGGTAATCACTGGTTTCAACCGCAACGGTACCAACTAGAACTGGTTGTCCTTTTTCATGACGAGACTTGACATCTTCCACAACAGCCTTGAATTTTGATTTCAAGCTTGGGTAGAGAAGGTCTGGATGGTCAATACGGGCAATCGGACGGTTGGTTGGAATTGGAATCACGCGAATGTTATAAATTTCACGGAATTCTTCTTCTTCAGTTTTCCCTGTCCCTGTCATCCCTGACAACTTCTTGTACATACGGAAGAGGTTTTGGTAAGTAATCGATGCAGATGTTTTGGTTTCTTCTTGAACTGGAACACCTTCTTTGGCTTCGATCGCTTGGTGAAGGCCATCCGAATAACGACGTCCTTCCATGGTCCGACCAGTAAATTGGTCGACGATCAAGATTTCTTGATCTTCGCTGACCACATAGTCGATATCCAAGATCATGATGTAGTTTGCACGAAGGGCATTGTCGATAAAGTGAGTCAAAGCTACGTTTTCAATATCGTACAAGTTTTCAAGATTAAAGTAGCTTTCTGCCTTATCGATTCCTGAATCAGACAAACCGATGGTTTTAGATGGGACATCGATAATGTAATCGTCCTCTGTCAAGGTCTTCACATAAGCATCCGCCATGTGGTAGAGCTGGCTCGTATCAGAAGCTGTCTGACCAGAAACGATCAATGGAGTACGCGCTTCGTCAATCAAGATGGAGTCTACCTCATCGACCAAGGCATAGTTCAATGGACGTTGAACCATGTTTTCTGCACGCACAACCATGTTGTCACGCAAGTAGTCAAAACCAATCTCTGAGTTGGTTGAGTAAGTGATATCACAGAGGTAAGCTTCTTTTTTCTCAGCTGGAGATTTCGCTGCAAGGTTGATCCCTACTGAAAGGCCAAGCCATGAGTAAAGTTCTCCCATCTCTGTTGCATCCCGCTCGGTCAAGTATTCATTGACGGTAACAACGTGTACCCCTTTGCCAGACAAGGCATTCAAGTATACCGGCATGGTGGCTGTCAGGGTTTTTCCTTCCCCTGTACGCATCTCTGGAACGTCACCATGGTGAAGGACGATTCCCCCCATGACCTGAACCTTGTATGGGAACAAACCAAGAACCCGTTTTGCAGCTTCACGAACAACTGCAAAAGCCTCGTACAAGAGATCATCCAAAGACTCACCATCTTGGTAGCGTTGCTTAAACTCAACTGTTTTCGCTTTTAATTCGTCATCCGTCAAAGCTGCCATTTGGTCTTCATAAGAAAAGACCTTATCAGCCATTTTTTCAAGGCGTTTGATTTCGCCTCGATCATTTTCAATAATTGTTTTTAATAAATTTGCCATTTTTTTCCTTACTTTGAATTTTTCAAAATCTAAAATGTTCTTTTTATTCTAGCATTTTTTAAACATTTTTTCAAGATCAAGGCTGTATCTTACAAGACTTTCGAGTGGTTTTTTTCGTGTGAGAAAATCCAAAAAGATGCCTGCTCAAGCAGACATCTTTTCTATATACGGTGTTTATTCAGACAAATGGTAAGAATAGCTTGCCACAACCACTTCTTCATGCCAACGAAGTGCATACTTCAATTTCAAACTCATTTGGTTGTGGAGAATATTTTGCCAATGTTTTTTAGGGATAAATTGAGGGACTAGGACTGTAACGGTGTTGCCTTTTTCCTTGGCCTCCTCAGCCACTTTTGAGACAAATTCAACTGTTGGCTGGATAATATCCCGGTAACTGGTCATGACATTTTCAAAGCGAATATGAGGGAAATAGTGCTTAAATTCTTCTGCTACCTCAGCGTCTTTAACCTTGGTTTCTTCCGTTGAGACGTGCATAGCTATAACATCGTTTCCTAGGCTATTTGCATAACTCATAGCTCCCACACTTACCTGAGTGACATTCCCAACAAGGACAATCACGGTATTGCCCGCATAACTTGTCTTTTCGATCTTACCTCCCAAGCGCAATTGAGCCGCAACTTTATCATAGTGATTACGGATACTCAAGAACATCCAAAGCAAGAGACCAATAATAGGGAAGAAGGGCCAGATCTCACGCAAACGGAATAATAAGAGGATCAAGACAATTCCATAACAGATGGCTGCCCCCAGGATATTGGCAAGCGAATACTTAAGAAATCCTTTTTGATATTGGCGTTTCCAGTGGATCACCATCCCTGTTTGAGAAAGGGCAAAAGGAATGAAGACCCCAATGGTATAAAGCGGAATCAAGCTTTCTGTTTGTCCATCAAAAATCAAGAGCAAGACGATGGCACCAATCGCCAAGGTCAAAATCCCATTAGAATAGCCCAGACGATCCCCTTTTTCCATATACATGTGTGGCATGTATTTATTTTTAGCCATGTTAAAGGCCAACATTGGAAAGGCGGAGAAACCGGTATTAGCCGCAACTGCCAAGATCAAGGCTGTTGATAATTGGAAGATGTAAAAGAAGGCTTGTCCAACTGGGGAATTCCCTAAGATGGCTTGGGCCATTTGGGCTAGAGTTGTTACCCCTTTAGCCGGAACGACACCCACCCAGTAATTGAGGAAGGTAATCCCTGCAAACATGATCCCCAAAATCAAAGCCATAATGGTCAAGGTAGAAGCTGCATTCTTTGCTTTTGGTTTCTTAAAGAAAGGAACCGAATTGGAGATGGCTTCAACCCCTGTTAGGGAAGCGGATCCACTCGTAAAGGCCCGCAATAAGAGAATAATACTAACCCCTGAAATGGTTTGACCCACATGAGCAGTTGCGTTATAGGCCAAGTGACCCGTCAAGATTTGGATCACACCATAGCCGATCAAGGCAATGGTACTGACAATGAAAAGGTATACCGGAATCATCAATGATGTCGCTGATTCACGTAGCCCCCGAAGGTTCATCAGCATCAAAATCAAGACCAACAAAATGGAAATGTGAAGATTATAAGGATGAAGAGATGGAATCGCTGACGTGATGGCATCTGCACCGGAAGACACAGATACTGCTACTGTCAGCATGTAGTCGACTAAGAGACTACCACCAGCGATCAAACCCGCTTTGGGAGACAAGTTCTCCGTAGTCACCATATAGGCCCCTCCCCCTTGAGGGTAGGCATGAATGACTTGGCGATAAGAAATCGTTAAACTAGCTAGGAGAACCAGGACCACAATCCCAATTGGAATGGACCACCAAATAGCTCCTGCTGATACGGTCATCAAGACCAAGATAACTTGCTCTGGACCATAGGCAATAGAAGAAAGTGCGTCACTAGAGAGCATGGCCAAAGCCTGCATTTTCCCTAGCAATCCGCCTTCACCTTCTGCACCAGATTTCAACGGACGGCCAATAAACCATTTTTTCAATGTTGAAAACATAAAAAACTCCTTGAAAAAAGATCATGAGGCCGGGAATTCCCTGCCTCTTTTTCATAAAACTGGGGTTATTCTACTCTTTTTTTTCAAGACTGTCAACTGAAATTGTGAAATCTTCGTAAAGTTTTCATTGTGTTCATTTATCCAACCTCTCTTAGATCAGCCAGCTTCTTTTCAAATTGATCCAAGCAAAAAACGAGGCTAGGACAAAAATCCTAGCCTCTCAATTATTTTTGGATTGTCGAGCAAGACGCAGTGGTTGAGTGGGCTCTACTGCGCTGATTTCATCAGCTTTTACAGTCCTACTCAACTGTGCGGAGGTAGGACGACGAAATCGAATTCTAACGAATTACCGATTTCTGTCCCACTCTCTCTTTTTTATTTGGGTTGATGTGCCACATAGTGGGCAATGACATCCGAAGTGTACTGGGCTGTGCCAGCTCCAAACTTGTCGATGTTTTCCTTGAATTCTGGGTTATAGACATAGCCTTTGCCGATATGGCCAAAAACCTCTATAGAGCAGTCAAATCCATACGTTCGAATTGCTTCTAAAAGTTTAGCTGCCTGATTTTGATTTTCATTTGCGGATACGGATAGACCATCTTTGAGATTTTGCGCCAAAGTTTGAAAAACTTGGTTGAAGGCTTCCGTAGCCTCATCTTCACGCCCCTTTTGGCGCTCAAGCGCTTGGTCCATGACTTCTTGACCGTACTTCTCTACCGCCTCTTGCTGGTATTTTTGAGTATCTTGGTAGCTAAATCCAGTAAATTTTTCCTCAATTGTCATTTGTCTTTCTCCTTTTTGTTCTTGAATGGTTTTTTGCAAGGTGGAAATCAAGGTATCTAGACGTTCTCTTTCCTGAGTTAAATAGGTTAACTGCTTGGTTAAATGGGGCAATAAGTTAGACTTTTCTTCGGCTAAGAGTTCTGCTATTTGGTCTAAAGAAAATCCTAGATACTTGTAGTAGAGAATCACCTGTAATCGTTCTAAATCTTCTTGACTGTATGTCCGATAGCCATTTTCAGATTTGACAGGGACGAGAAGTCCTATCTTGTCATAGTAGTGCAAGGTCTTGACAGAGACACCTGACAGCTCTGCAGCTTCTTTGATATGGTACATGATTTCCTCCTTATACTCAATAAAAATCAAAGAGCAAACTAGGAAGCTAGCCGCAGGTTGCTCAAAGCACTGCTTTGAGGTTGTAGATAGAACTGACGAAGTAAGTAACATATATACGGTAAGGCGACGCTGACGTGGTTTGAATTTGATTTTCGAAGAGTATTACAAGGATAGTATAACCCCTCCCCTTAGGTCAGAGTCAAGACTTAACATAAAAATTGTTTTCAGATAAAAAAGGCTTGAGTTGTTCCACAACTTTTAACTCAAACCCTTTCTTTTTTATGGATGACTCACGATCAATTCTAAACCTTGCCCTTCCAAAGTCCAAGATTCAACATCGCTCGGTAAGATAAAGTGACTTCCTTTTTGAATAGGATAATCCTTCCCATCTACCGTCAATTTCCCTTCTCCGGCTAAGACGCTCAACAAGCTGTAATCAGCGGTCTTTTCAAAATCAGCTTTTCCAGTTAGTTCCCACTTGTAAACAGTAAAGAAATCACTGGCAACCAAGGTGGTCATACGAAGATCATCGATCACAACTGTATCTGGATGGCTATTGGCAGGCTCTCCAATGTTCAAGACATCAATTGATTTTTCAAGATGAAGCTCCCGCAAGTTTCCTTGAGCATCCTTGCGGTCAAAATCATAAACCCGGTAGGTGGTATCACTCGACTGTTGGGTTTCAAGGATCAAGATTCCAGATCCAATCGCGTGCATGGTCCCGCTTGGCACATAGAAGAAATCTCCAGCCTTGACAGGAACCTTTGTCAGTAAGGCATCCCAGTTCTTGTCCTCAATTTGCTGACGGAGTTCTTCTTTTGACTTGGCATTGTGTCCATAGATAATCTCGGACCCTTCATCGGCCGCAATCACATACCAACACTCGGTTTTTCCAAGTTCTCCTTCATGCTCCATCGCATAGGTATCATCTGGGTGCACCTGTACACTAAGCCAATCGTTGGCATCCAAAATCTTTGTTAATAAAGGAAAGACAGGCTCTTTACGATTACCGAATAATTCCCGGTGTTCTTGATAGAGCTGGTCCAATCCCATTCCTTCGTATGGACCATTGGCTACTTTAGAAACTCCATGTGGATGGGCTGAAATCGCCCAAAATTCCCCGACATGGTCGCTCGGAATTTCGTAACCAAATTCTTCTTTCAGACGAGTTCCTCCCCAAATTTTTTCCTGCATGACTGAATGTAAAAATAATGGTTGTCCCATAATATCCTCCTCGCATTTCATGTTTCTATTATACAAAAAAAAGAAAGTTTTTGAAAGCCCTTTCCATTATTTTCCTCTCTCGCCAGAAACTTCATTTTTGTGTATAATGAAAGGGATGACACTAAAAGAAAACATTATCCAACTGGCGCATTCTATTGGGATATCAAAAATTGGCTTTACAACTGCTGATGACTTCGCTTATTTGGAAAAATCGCTCAGCTTGGCCGTTGAGGAAGGACGGAATTCTGGATTCGAGCATAAGAATATTGAAGAGCGCATCCACCCCAAATTAAGTCTCTCCTCTGCCAAGACCATCATCTCAATCGCTGTCGCCTACCCCCACAAACTCAAGCAACAACCTCAAAAAACAGCCTATAAAAGAGGAAAATTTACGCCCAACAGTTGGGGATTAGACTACCATTATGTTCTTCAAGACAAGCTCAACCGCTTAGCTGCTGGGATTGAAGAAATGACGCAGGATTTTGAATACAAGGGCATGGTCGATACTGGAGCACTGGTTGATACGGCTGTCGCCCAACGAGCAGGGATTGGCTTTATCGGAAAAAATGGCTTGGTCATTTCAAAAGAATACGGTTCTTACATGTTTCTGGGCGAATTGATTACCAACCTCGAAATCGAACCGGATCAGCCAGTCGACTATGGTTGTGGAGACTGTCGGCGTTGTTTAGATGCTTGCCCAACCTCCTGTTTAATCGGGGATGGCTCTATGAATGCCAAACGCTGTTTGTCCTTCCAAACCCAAGACAAGGGCATGATGGACCTAGAATTTCGCAAGAAAATTAAAACGGTCATCTATGGATGTGATATTTGTCAGATTAGTTGCCCTTATAACAAAGGGCTAGATAATCCCTTAGCAACGGAAATCGATCCTGATCTGGCTCATCCAGAGTTGATTCCTTTTATCGAGCTGTCCAACGGACAATTTAAGGAAAAATTCGGACATGTTGCTGGAAGTTGGCGAGGCAAGAACATCCTCCAGCGCAATGCCATCATTGCACTAGCCAATGCCAATGACCGTTCGGCCATCCCTAAACTCCTGAACATCATCGAAACTTCACAAAATCAGATCCATATTGCAACGGCTATCTGGTCTTTAGGGCAACTGCTCCGTGAAGTCACGCCGGACCTTGTTGAGCTCTTACGGAATATCAAACATCCGACCGATGCTATCATAGAAGAACGAACTGCTTTCTTTGAAAAATTCGGCATTCAAGCAGATTCACAGCTACAATGAAAAAACACTAAGGTTGTATCCTTAGTGTTTTTTTAGTTCCTTCAAGAAATACCAACTACCCATCTCTACTTGGTTAAAGCTAATCTCACTTGAATAGACTTCCTTGTAACCATTTTTCGTGTAAAAATAGACATTTCCTTTGGTATTGGTATAAAAGGCTAGTTTTTCACCTTTGATCTCTTCCAAGAAAGGCTCAATTCCTTCTGTCATAAAGCGACTGCCATAGCCCTGCCGTTGGTGTTTAGGGGCGACTGCGAGAAGCATCAAATACCAATCAAAGTCTACATTTTGCTCCAATTCCTTATCCGTGTCCTCCATAAATTTAAAGTAGGACAACATATTCTTCAAGGAAATAAACTTGAGCAAACCGAATCCCCCATTTAAGAGATAGGCCCGAAAAGGAATCGGTCCCTTTTGCAACAAGGCTACCGCATAAATTTCATCGTTTTTTTCTGCCACAAGGCAAATATGGTGCTTGAGAAAAACCTTTACCAGGATGCGCATCATTGCCTCAACAAAGGCAGGATATTGCTTGGGATCCCGAACCAAATCCTTGATGACTTTTAAAAATAGATAGTCCTCAAAGGCTGTACTGGCTACTCGAACCACCTGATCCAGATCTGCTTTTTCTGCTTTTCTGTACTTCATCTTCTCTCCTATTCTAAGTCCACTTTCCAGTATACACTATGATACGCTGTTAGACAAAGGTCAATTTTCAGCAATTTGTTCATTCAAGCCAGCAAAAAGAGTCCTCCCCAGACGAGTCCCAGCCCCCAAGCGACGAGGACATCCTTGGGATAATGAACCCCTCCAAGAACTCGAACAAGGGCTAATAGAAGAGATAGGAGCATGGAGCACATTCCTAGCGGAAGAGACAACTGACAGACACACATGGAGATAATGGTCGCCGAAAAAACATGTCGGCTAGGAAAGGAATGACCGGATGAATTTTTTTCTAATAAGGGTTGAATCTCCCATTTTTCATAAGGTCTCGGAACATTGACCCAATGACGAAAGAGGCTAAACAAGACAAAGCCCGAAGCTGGAATCCAGATAAAAGGCCAGATGCCTCCCATTGAAGTTTTCTTTAAAAATAGCCAACAAAAGACCAGGCCGTAGATGCCTGGCATGGCGAACGTCAGGATTCGATTCGTCCTTTGAAGGACCTGCACACGATGTGGCTTTCTCGTAAAAGGCAGGGTTAGCCAACGATAAAATTTCGGATAATCTTGAAGATTGGGCTTCATGTTGGCACTCCTGTCTTTCATCTTATTTTATACTACTAGTATACGCGATCCTAAGAAAGCCTGTCAAGCCAGGCTTCTTTTTTATCTTTTCTTCCTTCTTTTTCACATGATTTAGCACTAAAATCTGATGATTTATCATTTTCCTGTCTCCAAGAAACGTCTTTTCCATTACTATTATCGATAAAAAAATGAGGCTGGGACAAAAGTCCTAGCCTCTAAATTGTCTTTGGATTATCGAGCAAGACGCAGTGGTTGAGTGGGCTCTACTACGCTGATTTCATCAGCTTTTACAGCCCTACTCAACTGTGCGGAGGTGTGACGACGAAATCGAATTCTAACGAATTACCGATTTCTGTCCCACTCTCATTTTTTCACTTTGTATGTTACGCCCTTTGTATCTTGTTGGAATTGCGACAGGACGAAGGTGGATCGATACCATCCACCTGAGGAGTTAGTGAGTCGTGTCGGCAAGGCACCATTGTGCTTGCCATTACACGAATTGAACACGCCCTAAATGCTGGGTGAAAAACGCTAACTATACTAGCACTAACCTCCAGACACAGTAGCTGATTGGATTCTTCTCTCGCCCATCAGCTCGGAAGAATCCTAATCAGCCTTGTGGGGGTAGGACGACGAATCGTCCACAATCGCATAGCTTCTGTCCTACTCCCTATTTTGACTGTATCCGCTACGCCCTTTGTATCTTGTTGTTACGCTACTTCTTCTGTGAATTGGCTATTATAGAGATCAGCATAGAAGCCATTTTGGCTCATGAGTTCTTGGTGGTTGCCTTGCTCGATAATATTTCCATCTTTCATCACGAGAATCAGATCCGCATTACGGATAGTGGACAAGCGATGGGCAATGACAAAGGAAGTTCGGCCTTCCATGAGTTTGTCCATGGCTTTTTGAATCAACTCTTCTGTTCGGGTATCGACAGATGAGGTTGCTTCATCCAAGATAAGAAGCGGGGCATCCTTCAAGAGGGCACGCGCAATGGTCAAGAGTTGCTTTTGACCAACGGACAAGGTCACTGAATCATCTAATACAGTATCATAGCCATTCGGCAAGGTCCGAATAAAGTGATGGACCCCAACCGCTCGGGTTGCTGCTTCGACTGCTTCATCTGAAATATCGGTTTGATTAAAGACTAAGTTTTCCCGAATGGTCCCTTCAAAGAGCCAGGTATCTTGCAAGACCATCGAAAAAGCATCATGAACTTCTTCGCGACTCATGGCCTTAGTATCCACACCATCGATGGTAATTTTACCAGCTTGAATGTCGTAAAAACGCATCAAGAGATTGACCATGGTGGTCTTACCAGCACCTGTTGGACCAACAATAGCGACCTTTTGTCCTGGCTTCGCTTCAGCTGTAAAGTCATGGATAATAGTCTTATCTGGTGAATAGCCAAAACGAACATGCTCAAATTTGACATGACCTTTTGTTGTTTCCAATTGACGTGTTTTTTGGGATTCGTCTTCCATTTCTTCTTCGTCTAAGAATTCAAAGACACGCCTCATAGCAGCACTAGCTGATTGCAATTGGGTAATTCCTTGGGCCATTTGACCAATTGGTTGGGTAAAGATGCGGACATAGGTCATAAAGGCCACAATGGTCCCGATGGTAATATCCCCATTAATGGTGAGGGCAGCCCCTACGATACAGACCATGACATAACCAAAATTCCCTACAAACTGCATCAAGGGCATCATAATCCCAGAGAAGAATTGGGATTTCCACATGCTTTGATACAAATCTTGATTGATGGCATCAAAATGATCTTTGGCTTGATGACGGCCATTGTAGGAAATAACAACATTATGTCCACTATAGATTTCTTCAACATAGCCTGAAACTTTGGCAAGATTATCTTGTTGCTGTTTAAACAAAGGCTGACTCTTGACCATAATGATGCTGGAAAGAGCAAAGCCGGCAAAGACGGATACAATCGCTGTGACAGCTAAGTGCCAGTCCGTCTTAAACATCATAAAGATAGATCCAATCAATAAGACGATAGAGGAGACCATTTGAACCAAACTTTGGTTAAAGGATTGGGTCATCAAATCCACGTCATTGGTCACACGAGACAAGGTATCTCCTTGTTCATGGCTATCAAAATATTGGAGAGGTACACGATTGATCTTTTCAGCGATGGCATTTCGCAAGCGTTCTGCGAAGCGCTGAATCATTGTTGAGATAATGAAACTACTGCTGTAGGACACCAGTGCTCCAACTCCATAAAGGATGGCTAAGGTCAGGGCAATCGAAGTGATTTTGTCAATATCAATGGCGCCTCCCATCCCTTTTGTGATGGTATCCGTGATTTCTTTTAACTTATCCGGTCCAATAACCGTGATAATACTCGATACGATTGAAAAGAGGATAGCAACTAGGAAAAATAGGTGGAAGCCCTTCAAATAGGGAGAAAGTTGTCTCCAAAGGGACGAATCTTGTTTTGTTTTATGCATGTTCCAACTCCTCCTTAGACAATTGTGAATAGGCAATTTCTTGATAGACTTCATTGGTCGCAAGCAATTCTTTGTGGGTGCCTTGACCGACGACCTTCCCTTGATCCAAAACCAAAATCAAATCTGCATCCATAATGGTCGAAATGCGTTGGGCAACGATCAATTTGGTCGTATCTGCCAGCTCTTCTTTCAGAGCTTGGCGCAAGATACGATCCGTTTTGTAATCTAGGGCTGAGAAGGAATCATCAAAGATGAGGATCTCGGGCTTGCGTGCCAGGGCACGCGCAATGGCCAAACGTTGACGTTGACCTCCAGAGAAGTTGCTTCCTCCTTGCGCTACTTCTGTATCCAAGCCCTTCTCTTTTGTGGCAACAAACTCTTTGGCTTGGGCCAATTCAAGAGCTTTCCAGATGGCTTCATCCTCTAATTTTCCTTGGCTACTTTCTCCAAATTCCATATTGGAGCGAATCGTGCCACTAAAGAGCACTGCTTTTTGGGGAATGTAGCCGACTTTATTGTTCAATTCTTGGTGGCTATAGTCCTTGACATTGACGCCATCCACTAAGATCTTTCCTTCTGTCGCATCGTAAAAACGTGGAATTAAATTGACCAGAGTGGATTTACCAGAACCAGTTGATCCAATGAAGGCAACAGTTTGTCCTTTCTGAGCTGAGAAGGTCACATGTTCAATCACCGCACGGGAAGTCCGTCCATAGCGGAAGGAAACATCTTGAAATTCTACTGTACCTGCTTGGCCTGTTGTTTCTTTTGACTCACTTGGGAAGGCTACAGACGGTTCAAGAGCCAAGACCTGATTAATCCGTTTTGCGGATACTAGTGCACGAGGAAGAATAATCAAGATGGCCACCATCATCATAAAGCCAACGACAATCTGCATAGCGTAAGAAGAAAAGGTGATCATATCTGAGAAGACCTTGGTCCGATCCGCTAATGCAGGACTGGTGAAGATCTTTGTAGGATCTTTTGGCATGGCGATATCATTGATCAAGTGCGCCCCAATCCAGTAGATAGCAAGGGTCAAGCCACTTGATACCACTGTCATGACAGGGTTCATCAGAGACATCAAACGATAAACAAAGAGATTTAGACGGGTTAAGCCCTTGTTTTCAGCCTGGAATTTCTCATTTTGATACGCTTCCGCATTGTAGGCGCGAACGACCCGCACCCCAGTCAAACTCTCCCGTGTCGTCGCATTCAAGGCATCGGTCAAACCTTGAACCTTTTGCTGGCGTGGAAAGGCAATCAGAACCAGAACAGAAAGCAGAATCAAGACCATCAAGACCGCAATCCCAACAGAAGTTGTCCAGGCACTGCTCTTGCCCCAAATCTTGGTCAAAGCCCAAATCGCCATAATGGGACCACGCGTCACAACTTGCATCCCCATCACAATCATGATTTGTAACTGGGTCAAATCGTTGGTCGTCCGAGTCAAGAGAGAGGGAACGGAGAATTTCTTGATCTCAGCATCAGAGTAATCCATCACTTGATGGAAAATCTCTCCTCGAAGTCGCATCGTAAAGCTGGCAGCGACTCGTGATGCTAGAAAGCCCACAAAAACTGCCATCAAAAAGCTTCCAAAAGAGAAGAGCAACATCTTACTCCCTGGCTCCATGATATCAGAAACCTTGGTCCCCTCCTTAGCTAAGAGGGTCGTAATATCGGATAAGTATTCCGGGGTCTTTAAATCCATCCAAACTGCCAGACAGATAAAGACCGTACTAAGGGCAATCATGCTCCATTCTTTGGCGGTTAAGCGCCGAAACATATTGATCATTCCTCGCTCCTTTTTTTCATATTCTCATAAAATTGATGCATGACCTTGAAAAAGGTGGACAATTCTTCTTCTGATACACCCGCTACTAGACTCTGCTCCACTTCCTCAAAGAATTGCTTCATGTCATTCAAATTGGCTTTCACACTGTCTGTTAGGTAGACATACTTGGCCCGTTTATCGGTCGGACTAGCCTCTAAATAAATAAACCCATTTTTCTCCATTCGCTTGATCAGGCTACTGGCCACGGATTTTGAGATATGAAGTTCCTGCTCAACATCCCGAATCAAGGTCACTTTTCCCTCTTTTTCACGATGAGATAAGAATCTCAATACCTGACCTTGTGGTCCTGCGCTAAATTCAAACCCACGCTTCTTAGCCTCTCTTTCCACCATGAGGTGAATGAGATGGCCAATTTTTTTTAATTCTTGTAATGGCTTTTCCATCATTCCTCCAAATAGTTCTCTTAAGAACCTTAAAGTTACTATGAGAACTATTTTAGCACAAAAAAGATCCCTGTCAAGAAAAAAGTTTCTATAAGAACTAAAAAAATGGAGCCCAATCGACTCCATTAATGACTTCTAGATAATAATGCCTTCTAGATGATCCATTTCGTGCTGACAGATCTGGGCTGGAAAACCTGACAACTGAATTGTTTTTGCTTTCCAATTCACATCTCGATAGGCCACTGAAATCTCCTCATAACGAGTGGTCGGCCGACTCCCCACCAAGGACAAGCATCCTTCTTCTGTTTGGTAAGGCTTTTTCTTTTCAAGGAGAACAGGATTAAACAGGACCAAATTTTCACTTCCCATTCGGATGATAATCGCCCGTTTTTTCACCCCGATCATATTAGCCGCTAAACCCACACACTCAAGGAGATGAGCATTTAAAGTGTCCTGCAAATCCAAAGCCAAGGTGCGATCCTCAGGTGTCGCTTCTTCTGACTTTTGACCCAAGAATAAGACATCTTTTACAATATTCTTTTTCATTCCTTCCTCACTTCTTGATAGGTAGACGAAAGAAGAGAGTGGGACAGAAATCGGTAATTCGTTAGAATTCGATTTCGTCGTCCCACCTCCGCACAGTTGAGTAGGGCTGTAAAAGCTGATGAAATCAGCGTAGTAGAGCCCACTCAACCACTGCGTCTTGCTCGACAATCCAAAAATAATTGAGAGGCTAGGACTTTTGTCCCAGCCTCCTCGCTCTTGTTTCTAACCTCTAAGAGACAATTGCTGCTTATTTTTTAAGTTTCTCGCTCACTTCTTTTGCAAGGACAAAGTTCCCCAAGGTCGCTGAACCATTGCCAGCAACTGCAGGTGTCACAATATAATCTCTCACATCAGGTACAGGGAGGTAACCGTTCAAGAGGGCAGTAAATTTCGTGCGAACACGATCTAACATATGTTGTTGAGCCATGACTCCTCCTCCAAAGACAATGACGTCTGGGCGGAAGGTAACTGTCGCATTCACTGCTGCTTGTGCGATGTAGTAGGCTTGAATATCCCATACATTGCTGTTGAGTTCAATGTTTTCTCCACGAATACCTGTACGAGCTTCAAGACTAGGACCAGCCGCAAAGCCTTCCAAACAGCCATTGTGGAAAGGACAAACACCCTTGAATTCTTTTTCCACATCCATTGGGTGTTGGGCCACATAGTAGTGCCCCATTTCTGGGTGCCCAGCTCCCCCGATAAACTCGCCACGTTGGATGACACCAGCTCCGATTCCTGTTCCGATTGTATAGTAAACCAAGTTTTCGATATGGCCACCCGCATTATTGCGTGCGACCACTTCGCCATAGGCAGAGCTATTCACATCTGTCGTGAAATAGATAGGTACATTCAAGGCACGACGGAAAGCCCCAACGATATCTACATTGGCCCAATTCGGTTTTGGAGTCGTTGTGATGAAACCATAAGTGTTTGAATTTGGATCGATATCAATTGGTCCAAATGAACCAATCGCAAGCCCAACTAAATCCTCAAATTTTGAGAAAAATTCAATACACTTATCAATCGTCTCAATTGGCTTGGTTGTTGGAAATTGTACTTTTTCCACAACATTATAGTTTTCATCACCAACCGCACAAACAAATTTTGTACCGCCGGCTTCCAAACTTCCATATAATTTTGTCATGTTGGCTCCTTTTTTATTATGAAAAATATCCTGTATTTATTATAGCATATTTTGTAGTCAATCTTTTTCTCTTCTCTAAAGAAAAAACACACCTTTTTTTGAGAAATAAAATTCAAGGACTGGAGATGATAGACCAGTCCTTGAGAACTTATTATTTCGATTAAGCTTTGACTTCGATGATCGCATCACCCTTCGCAACAGATCCAGTTGCAACAGGTGTGACAGAAGCAAAGTCAGCCGTGTTAGTGACGATCACCATAGTTGTGTCTTCAAGACCAGCTGCGGCAATTTTCGCTGCATCAAATGTACCAAGGACATCACCAGCTTTGACTTTATCGCCTTGAGCTACTTTTTGATCAAATCCTTCACCGTTCATTGATACTGTATCAATACCAACGTGGATCAAGATTTCAGCACCATTAGCTGTCTTCAAACCGTAAGCATGACCAGTTGCGAAAGCAATAGTTACTTCAGCATCTGCTGGTGCATAGACAACGCCTTCAGTTGGTTTGATGGCAATTCCTTGTCCCATCGCTCCACTTGAGAAGACAGGATCATTCACATCAGCAAGTGCTACAGCACTACCAACGATAGGAGAGATGATGGTTTCGTCTTGAAGAGATGCTGGAATAACTCCAGTTGTTTCTTCTTCAATAATTGCACCAGCTTCTTTGTCCTCTGCAGGAACTGATGAAGCTTCATCTTCATAACCAAACATATAAGTCAAACCGAAACTTAGTGCAGTTGTAAATACAACCATAAATACATATTTCAATAATTGACCATTTAGATAGAGAAGTGTACCTGGAATAATTGTAATACCAAATCCTGTACCAGCCAGATTTAACATAGATGCAATCCAACCACCTACAGCACCTGCTCCCAAAGCAATAACGAATGGTTTCACATAACGCAAGTTCACCCCGAAGATTGCAGGCTCAGTAATACCTAGCAAAGCAGAAATAGTTGCTGGGAATGCTAAAGCTTTCACTTTTTGAGATTTAGATTTTACTGCCACTGCTAAAGTAGCACCAGCTTGCGCAGTCATAGCTGCTGTAATGATTGCATTAAATGGATCTTTTTTATCTGCAGTAATTAATTGTGATTCAAGAAGATTAAAGATATGATGGACGCCAGTAACGACAATCAACTGATGAACCCCACCGATAAGAAGCCCTGCAAGTCCGAATGGTAAATTTAAAATAAACTTAGTTGCATTCAGTACATATTCTTCAATGCTGTGGAAGAATGGACCAATAATAAACAAAGCGAGGAATGACATGATTGTTAATGTGAATAATGGAACCAATAACAAATCTAAGACATCTGGAATTTTCTTATGGAGCCACTTTTCAAGTTTCGCACCAATTAGACCAACGAAGAAAGCGGGAAGAACTGAGTTCTGGAATCCAACCACATGATGGAAGATACCAAAGTATGTTGCTGCTTTAGAAGGATCTTCCGCTACAACCCACGCATTTGGAAGTGTCGGACTAACCATCATCAAACCAATTACAATCCCAAGAACAGGATTTCCTCCGAATACTCGGAACGCAGACCATGAAATCAAGGCTGGGAAGAAGGCAAACGCGGTATCAGTTAAAATTGTTGAATATGTATAAAAATCAGTAGATTTAAATGCGTCTGCTGTTGTACCAAACAAAGCCAAAACCTGGTCTTGAGCAATGGCACCACGAATCCCCATAAACAATCCAGTCGCAACAATTGCTGGTAGAATTGGAACAAAAACGTCTCCAAAGGTACGGATCGCGCGTTGGAACCAGTTTCCTTGTTTAGCGGCTTCTGCTTTCATTTCATCTTTTGATGATGTTGGTAAGCCAAGAGCTACTACTTCATCATAGATCTTGTTTACAGTACCAGTACCAAAGATGATTTGGTATTGACCTGAGTTAAAGAAAGCACCTTGTACTTTTTCAATGTTCTCAACAACATCTTTGTTGATTTTTGATTCATCTTTTACCATCACGCGAAGACGAGTCGCACAGTGAGCAACACTGCTAACGTTCTCAACCCCACCGATTGCATCGATGACCTGCTTTGCAATTTCTGTATTTGACATTTTGCAAAAATCTCCTTATTTTTTGTAATGTAAACGGTTAAATCGTTTCTACGTTTTTAATTGTACCACGTATTGAAAATATGTCAAGCGTTTTGCAGGATTTTTTTGAAACTTTTTTGGACTTTTTGACACCTTTTGACAGTATGAAACTATTTTCATTTTAAAACAGGCCTGTACTACGCTTTTTAGCACTTTAAATCAGACTTTTATTTTCATTTTCTTTCATATTTTCATAAATTTTCAACTTCTCCTCTTTTCTTCAGGCTGCAAAATAGCTGTCAATCGTTTGACATTTTTTGCCATTTTTTTCATTTATCGCTTGCATTTTTAATAGGAAATCGGTACTATGGAAGTAAGAAAAAATTCGGAGGAATAAAATGGAATGGACAACTGAACGTCGTTACAGACGTTACGAAGACTGGACAAAAGAGGAAAAGCAAGCCATCCAAGATCATATGGCCAAATCTCCTTGGCATACACACTATCATGTTGAGCCAAAAGCTGGTCTCTTAAATGATCCTAACGGTTTTTCCTACTTTGATGGAAAATGGATCTTGTTTTACCAAAATTTCCCATTTGGTGCAGCCCATGGGTTAAAATCATGGGTACAAACAGAAAGTGAAGACTTGGTTCATTTCAAAGAAACTGGTGTAACGCTTCTTCCAGACACAGATCTGGATAGCCATGGAGCTTATTCCGGATCAGCCATGCAGTTTGGTGACAAACTATTCTTATTCTACACCGGAAATGTTCGTGATGCAGAATGGGTTCGTCATCCTTACCAAGTAGGTGCTTTGATGGATAAAGACGGCAAGATTGAAAAAATTGACAAAATCTTGATTAATCAACCGGCTGACTCTACGGATCACTTTCGTGACCCACAGATTTTTAATTTCAAAGGTCAATTCTACGCTATCGTTGGTGGTCAAAACCTTGAGAAGAAAGGATTCATCCGTCTCTATAAGGCTGTAGATAACGACTATTCCAACTGGGTTACAGTCGGTGACTTGGATTTTGCAAACGATCGGACAGCTTATATGATGGAATGTCCCAACCTAGTCTTTGTAGGAGACCAACCCGTTCTCCTATACTGCCCTCAAGGCTTAGATAAAGCCGTTCTTGATTATGACAATATCTATCCAAATATGTACAAGATTGGGGCAAGCTTTGACCCAGAAAAGGCCAAAATGGTTGATGTATCTGAATTGCATAATCTCGACTATGGTTTTGAAGCCTATGCGACTCAAGGATTTAATGCTCCCGATGGACGTGCCTATACTGTTAGCTGGCTAGGTCTTCCAGACGTTTCTTATCCAACGGATTCCTATGACTACCAAGGAGCTCTCTCACTGGTCAAAGAATTAACCATCAAAGATGGCAAGCTCTACCAATACCCAGTTGAAGCCATCAAAGACTTGCGCGCTGAGAGTGAGGAATTTGCCAACAAGGCACAAACCAAGAACTGCTATGAATTGGAATTGCAGTTTGAAAAGGATAGCCAGAACGAAATCGTCCTCTTTGCCGATGCAGAAGGAAAGGGCTTAGTTCTCACATTTGATCTGGCTAAAGGATTGGTCACAGTCGATCGTAGCCAGGCTGGTGAGCAATATGCCCAAGATTTCGGTACGAGCCGTAGCTGCACAATCGCTAACCAAGCGACAACCGCTAATATTTTTATTGACAATTCGATATTTGAAATCTTTATCAATAAAGGAGAAAAAGTATTTTCTGGTCGGGTCTACCCACATGCAGATCAAAATGGAATCTTGATCAAGTCTGGAACCCCTACTGGAACTTACTACGAACTTGATTATGGTCGCAAAGCTAACTGATGTCGCCAAACTCGCCGGTGTCAGCCCTACTACTGTCTCACGGGTCATCAATAAAAAAGGATACCTGTCTGAAAAAACGATCCAAAAAGTCCAAGAAGCCATGCGAGAATTGGGCTATAAACCTAACAATGTTGCTCGTAGCCTCCAAGGAAAATCAGCCAAGTTAGTCGGCTTGATCTTTCCCAACATCAGCAATGTTTTCTATGCTGAATTAATCGACAAACTAGAGCACCAACTCTTCAAACACGGCTATAAAACCATCATCTGCAATAGTGAACACGACTCCGAAAAAGAGCGCGAATATATTGAGATGTTGGAGGCTAACCAGGTAGATGGCATCATTTCAGGAAGTCATAATTTGGGCATTGAAGATTACAACCGGGTAACTGCTCCTATCATTGCTTTTGACCGCAACCTCTCCCCAGAAATTCCGGTTGTCTCTTCAGACAACTACGCTGGCGGGGTGCTTGCAGCAGAAACTTTAGTAAAAACCGGAGCCCGAAATATTATCATGATCACAGGGAATGACAACTCCAACTCCCCAACAGGCTTGCGTCATGCGGGGTTTGCATCGGTTCTACCTGAGTCCATGATCATTAATGTTTCCAGTGATTTCTCCCCTATTCGCAAAGAAATGGAAATCAAACAGATTTTAACCCACCACAAACCAGATGCCATTTTCGCCTCCGATGATTTGACGGCGATCTTGATCATGAAAGTCGCTAGAGAATTAGATATTCAGATTCCCCAGGATTTGAAAGTGATTGGTTATGATGGAACCCAGTTCATTGAGACCTATACACCTGAACTGACAACCATCCAACAACCCCTCGAAGACATTGCTATCCTCATGGTGGATCTTTTACTCCAAAAGATCGAAGGAAAAAAAGTAGCGACTACCGGTTATTTCTTGCCCGTTAGTCTCCACTCTGGAAAAAGTGTCTAAAAGCAGTATCCCCTCAGTAGAAACTGTGGGGATATTTTTCACAAAAAAAGAGCCATCGGCTCTTTTTTAATTATTCTTCTGTCACAAATTGACTGAGGACACCGTTGACAAATCGTGAAGAGGTTTCATCTGAAAAGGCCTTGGCCAATTCCACCGCTTCATTGACTGCGACGATCTGTGGTGTATCAAACTCTGTCATTTCGTAAATTCCCAGACGAAGGATGTTTTTCTCTACCAAGGTCAAGCGCTCAACAGTCCAGCCGGTTTTCAAATGTTGACCGATTTGCTGGTCCAGTTGATCTTTGGATTGGTAGACACCCGTCACGAGATTCATGAGAAAGGCAGGAAGATCGACTTCTTTGTCTTCTGCTAGGTCCTTATCATGTAGATAAGCAAAACGACAAGCTTCAACAATGTCTCCATCGTATTCCAAGGCCATCAAGGCTTGGAAGGCGCGCTCACGCAAATCTCGACGTGATTCTAATAAAATTTCATCAGTCATTGAGGAAGTCCTCATTAAACAAATCTTTCAAGTCTGGTTTTGGAGATTTTTCCGTTGCGATACCAACAACGTGAATGTTGACAGCATCCAAGGTTACATCTGCCATATCATAAACTGCAGACTTGACCGCTTTTTGAATGGCTACAGCGACAGATGGTACAGCCACTCCGTATTCTAAATAGAGATAGATGTCTACTGAAACTTGACCATCTTCTTCTGTATGAAGGTAGACGCCACGTCCAAGGGAGCGTTTGGATAAGCTATCTGAAACACTCTTGTTTTCAAGCGAATAGACACCCTCTACTTTTGCTGTCGCAATCGCAATAATTTTTTCTAATACACGTGGTGCAATAACGATGTCACCAAATTGTTCAGTTGCCATAGAAGTTCCTTTCTATTTGACACCCTGAGATGTCTCTTATGCACGAGAAACGTAAGTTCCTTCAGTAGTGTTAATGACCAATTTTTGTCCAGCTTCGATGAAGTCAGGAACGTTTACGACCAAACCAGTTTCCATTGTAGCAGGTTTACCAGAACCAGTCACTGTAGCACCTTTGATAGATGGTTGAGTTTCTGCAACAGTTAATTCAACAGTTGTAGGAACTGTTACACCGATTACTTCGCTTCCGTAGAATTGAATTTTTACTTCTGAGTTTTCAAGGATGTAAAGCAATTCTTGTTCTACGTTCACAACTGGAATTTCATATTGGTCATATGTTTCCGTGTTCATGAAGTAGGCTGTATCATCCATTTTGTACAAGTATTGAGCTGGAACAGTTTCGATAATCGCTTGTTCAAATTTTTCTTCTGGACGGTAGCTAGTATCAAATGTTGAACCAGTACGGACATCACGCAATTTCATACGCATGATAGTGTTTCCTTTACCTGGTTTGTGGTGGCTAGCTTCCAAAACGCGGATCAATTTTCCGTCAGCTGTTTCAAAAGTCATACCAGCTTTCAATTTACTTGCTTCGATCATGTTTTATTACCTCTTTTTTAAAAATAGATTACTCTTTATTGTAACACACTATTTGATTTTTCTCAAACAGCAATTTTCTCTTTTTAGGAAGGCTAGAAGGCGGAGAGAGATTGTAGGAACGAGTCCTTAGAATCTCTACATTTCCACCACCAGCTTCACAATTCCTTATTGGTCTACAGGCACAATATTGCCATCAGCATCTTTGGTGACATGGACATATTTTCCATCTACTTCAATGTAGAAGGTATGAGGCTTGTCTTGAGCTGGAGAGGCTTGCTTTTGAAGGTCATTGCCAAGTGCTTGACCCAAGTTCATCCCCATAATCATGTTCATGCCATTGCCACCTTCATTTTTAGCAGCTGCGACCAAGGCCTCATTGCGAGCACGACGCTCTTCGATTTCAATGGTATTGTACTTCATCGCTGCCAATTCACTGTCCAGTTTATTGACCTTTGCCATACTGTCTGCATCGTAGCTCAAATCTTCGATGAGGACATTGGTTAATTCGATACCATATAATTCTGTCCACGTTTTGTTGACTTCGCGTTTTGCAACTTCATTGAAGACATCTTGGTCCGCATTGATATTGTAGATGTCTGCCTTATTTTCAGCCGTATATTTTGAAATGGCCACTGCAATTTTTGGTGCTAGATTTTGGCGCAAGGTTCCCTGAGCCACATCTTCCAAGGTAAATGGCTTATCTGCAGTGATTTGACGACTGACTGCACTGATGTAAAAGAGTACAGGATCTGCCACTTTAACATCATAAAGACCATAAAAACGAATGCTAAGAAGTTGTTGGTAACGGTCGCTAAAGTACTCAACTGGATTTTGAGTGCCAAATTTATTTCCTGTAAAAGGTTGCATCCGCACAAAAATAATTTCTTGTTGGGTGACCACTTGGCCTCCAAATGAGAAACGATTCTTGAACTGATCCCACGTTCCTTTCACACCACCCTTTTCAAACAACCAGGCATTTTCACCGGCTTGCCATTCGTGACTTCCTGCTTCTAGAAGGTCTCCTAGAAAAGTTCCATTATTGACCAAGAGAGCAACATAGCCTTGAGGAACAATGACAACAGAGCCATCTGTCAATAGACCTGTATTTTGGTTGCTCTGGCGAGAGCGCCCATCTGGATCTTTGGTCAAGAGCTGTCCCTTAATGGCCAAAGCTGTTGCTGGAACAGCTTCTGGCAAGGTAATGGCTTCCTTAAATTTACTATCTTGAAAACTTGAAATGCCCGCTGAAAGGGCTGCTTTAATAAATCCCATACATTCTCCTATCTGTAGAATTCAATTTCATCCACAACTTCGTAGACATCCAAGACCCAATCTTTTGGATTGTGCTTCAAGGATGCTTGGCAATATTCACACTTGTCGATTGAATCAATCGTCAATGGCGCACCACAGTTCGGACAATGATCACTAACGACTTCTGAATTCTTAATGATCTCTGTCTGAGCTCCATGTTCACGGAGGAAGACCATGCGGTAAACGGTAAAGAGATCTTTGGTTGGATCCCCTTCGATCACACGGCCCGTTTCATCATTTCGGATGTAATCTCTCATCGTCGATGACAGAATGACTTCGATGCGGTCATTACCTTCTGGATTTTCGATAAAGTCTTTGATCTTTGAATCTTCCACACGCACGCGCTCTAGAACATTGGTTGTTTTGGCACGAATATGTTCTTGTAACTGCGTCAAGTGCTGCTCATAAAGACTCGTACTTTCTAAATTCCGTACGGAATTCCAATCTTTTTCTGTCCAAGCAGACTGCAATTGAAGATAAACCAGCTTGACTTGCGACAAGAAGCGGTCTTCATCAAACATTGGATCCAGTTTACGGATGCGGCGAATCGCTTCATAGTTGTTTTCAATTGGTCGACCGGCCCGCTCTTCGGTTGTCCGTTTTGGACCACTATTTGAAGAGAATGATTCATCACTATCATTAGCCTCTTTTGCAATATTATAGACAAATCCAATCAATCCAATGATGGCGACAACTGCTACCGCCCCACCAGAGTCTGATCCAGAACTAGAACTGTAGCTACTGGATCCACCAGACCAGCTACTGCCACCAGACCAGCTACTACCACCACCACCGCCAGAATGAATAGTGCTACTACCACCACTATGCGTATTTCCGACACCAGCATGGGCAGAAGGAGCAAATGCAAATAGAAGGGCTACTAGAAGAATTCCCAATACTAAAATTCGTTTTTTCATAGGCCTCATTTCTTATCTTTGTTTGTTACACAGGGGTTAAGAAAATACTGTCTATTTTATAGGACAATCAATTCTTTAGGAGCAAGAGTCAAGACTTCACAGCCAGTTTCTGTAATCAAGAGGTCATCTTCGATCCGCACGCCAGAGAGACCTTCGATATAAATACCTGGCTCATCTGTTAAGACCATCCCTGCTTGAATCGCTTCTTTAGACGTTTGGCTGAAGTATGGTTCTTCGTGGATATCTAGCCCAATTCCATGACCGATTCCATGAGTAAAGTATTGACCATAGCCGGCTGCCTCGATCACATCACGTGGGATTTTATCAAAATCACGGAAGCCAAGTCCATCTTTAGCCGCATCAATCAAGGCTTGATTAGCTTTCAAAACGGTTTCGTAAATTTCTCTTTCCTTGTCGCTGACATGTCCTGCATAGATAGTCCGTGTCATATCGCTGACATAGTGGTTATACAAGCAACCAAAATCAAGGGTCAAGGCATCTCCTGCTGAAATCACCCGATCACTTGGAGTCGCGTGAGGCATGGCAGAGCGTTCACCAGCTGCTGAAATAATATCAAATGATACACCAGAAGCTCCCAACTCCCGCATTCGAAAGTCGAGGAAAGTCGCTGCTTCCAACTCTGTCGTTTTCCCTACCTTGATATAGTCTAAAATATCATGGAAGGCTTGGTCAGAGATGCTACAAGCTTTTTTAATGGCCGCAATCTCCGTTTCATCCTTAATTAAGCGCAATTCCATTACAAAATTCGCTAGGGATTGAAGGCTGATGCCACTGAAAACAGAAGCCATACGGGCATGATAGGCTACCGTCACTTCGTCCTCAAAACCAAGTTCTTTGATTCCAAGGTCCTTGACGATCTCTGCAGCTGCAGTCAACTCATCGCGGGTTTCCACAATCTCTACAAAGGGGAAACAAGTCGCATGGGCATGAATGGTGTAGCGCGAATCTGTAAAGAGTACCACACGTTCTTCTGTCACCAAAGCGGTCCCGTTTGAACCCCAGAAATTGGTCAAATAATAAACATTTTTCAAATTGTTAATCAACACCGCTTTAAGGTTTTGGGCTTTCATTTTGTTTCTTAAGTTGCTGATCCGTTGATTCATTGTAATTTTCCTTTCAAATATTGTCCTGTGTAGCTAGCAGGATTTGCTGCTACTTCTTCTGGTGTTCCGGTCGCAATAATGGTTCCACCACCGACACCACCTTCGGGTCCTAAATCGATGATATGGTCTGCTGTCTTAATGACATCCAAATTGTGCTCAATCACAAGGACCGTATTGCCATCATCCACAAATCGCTCTAAGACTTTGATCAAGCGAGAAATGTCTTCGGTATGGAGTCCAGTCGTTGGTTCATCCAAGATATAGAAGGATTTTCCTGTAGAGCGCTTGTGCAATTCAGAAGCCAACTTCATCCGTTGCGCTTCCCCTCCTGATAGAGTAGTTGCAGGTTGCCCTAGCGTTACATAGCCCAGGCCCACATCTTGGATGGTCTTGAGTTTGCGTTCAATTTTTGGAATGTGCTTGAAGAATTCAACTGCCTTATTGACCGTCATATCCAGCACTTCTGCAATATTTTTTTCCTTGTAGTGGACTTCGAGGGTCTCACTATTGTATCGACGTCCATGGCAGACTTCACAAGGGACGAAGACATCCGGCAAGAAGTGCATTTCAATCTTGATGATCCCATCTCCTGAGCAGGCCTCACAACGCCCGCCCTTGACATTGAAACTAAAGCGGCCTTTTTTATAGCCCCGAATTTTGGCTTCATTGGTCTGAGCAAAGAGATCGCGAATGTCATCGAAGACGCCTGTATAGGTCGCTGGATTGGAACGAGGAGTCCGACCAATCGGGCTTTGATCAATGTCGATCAAGCGATCGATATGCTCAATCCCCTGAATGGTCTTGTATTTCCCTGGTTTTTCCGAATTGCGGTTGAGCTTTTGAGCGATGGCTTTTTTCAAGATGCCATTGATCAAGGTCGATTTTCCAGAACCGGAAACTCCAGTGACTGCGATGAATTTTCCTAGAGGAAAGCGCGCTGTGATGCCTTGTAAGTTATTCTCACTGGCTCCTGTAATTTCAATAGAACGACCATTCCCCGAACGGCGCTCTGTTGGAACTGGAATCTTGCGTTTGCCGGACAAGTACTGTCCAGTGATGGATTTGCTGTTGCGAGCCACCTGCTTTGGAGTTCCTGCTGCAACGATCTCTCCCCCAAAGACACCGGCACCTGGGCCGACGTCGATCAGGTAGTCTGCCTCTCTCATGGTATCTTCATCATGTTCGACGACGATCAAGGTGTTGCCTAAATCTCGCATCTTCTTGAGACTGGCAATCAAGCGGTCATTGTCCCTTTGATGGAGGCCGATAGACGGCTCATCCAAAATATAAAGGACACCAGAGAGGTTGGAACCGATCTGGGTTGCCAAACGAATGCGCTGGCTTTCTCCACCCGATAAGGTCCCAGCCGATCGTGACAAGGTCAAGTAATTGAGCCCCACATTGTTTAAGAAGGTCAAGCGATCCTTAATCTCTTTTAGGATCGGTCTTGCAATCGTAGCTTCATTGTCCGTTAAAACCAACTGATCCACAGCTTTTAAGTGGTCCGCAATTGATAGATCTGACACTTCCCCGATATGCATCCCCTTTTCTCCTCCGACACGAACAGAGAGAGCTTGGTCATTGAGACGGTAGCCATGGCAGGTCGCACAGGTCAATTCGTTCATATAAGAGCGCATTTGGTTGCGGGTGAAATCACTATTGGTCTCACGGAAACGACGGTGAATATTGTTTACGACCCCTTCAAAAGGAATCTCAATATCGCGAACCCCACCAAACTCATTTTCATAGTGGAAGTGGAATTCCTTCCCGTTTGACCCATAGAGGACCAAGTCCTTTTCTTCTTGAGAAAGATTGGAGAAAGGCTGGTCCATATCAACGCCAAAGTGGATCATGGCCTGTTCTAACATCTGTGGATAGTAGTTGGAGGAGATCGGATTCCAAGGAGCGAGGGCTCCTTCGCGAAGGGTTAAGCGATCATCTGGCACCACCAAATCCAAGTCCACCTCTAGCTTTATGCCCAGCCCATCACAGTCTGGACAAGATCCGAAAGGCGCATTGAAAGAAAAAAGGCGGGGCTCTAATTCAGGAACGGTAAAGCCACAGACTGGGCAAGCATAATGCTCAGAAAAGAGTAGCTCCTTGCCATCCATGGTATCAATCACCACATAACCATCCGCAATCCGAAGAGCTGCTTCAATCGAATCAAAGAGCCGCGAGCGGATTCCCTCTTTGATCACGATTCGGTCCACAACCACTTCAATCGTGTGCTGCTTGCTTTTAGATAGTTCTGGAACCTCTGTCACATCATAGATCTCACCATCGACCCGCACCCGGACATAGCCGTCTTTTTGCACCTTTTCAATGATATTCTTGTGCTGGCCTTTTTTCTTGCGAATAATAGGGGCTAGAATTTGCAGGCGTTGGCGCTCTGGTAATTCTAAGACTTGATCGACAATTTGCTCAACCGAAGAAGCTGTAATCGCTCCATGCCCATTGATACAATAAGGCGTCCCTACACGCGCATAGAGCAAGCGCAGGTAGTCATTGATCTCTGTTGCCGTCCCCACTGTAGAACGGGGGTTTTTACTGGTCGTTTTTTGGTCGATGGAAATAGCTGGACTCAAGCCGTCAATGGAGTCCACATCTGGTTTTTCCATATTTCCCAAGAATTGCCGGGCATAGGCCGATAAGCTCTCCACGTAGCGGCGCTGACCTTCTGCATAGAGGGTATCAAAGGCCAGACTGGACTTTCCAGAACCAGACAAACCCGTCACCACGACTAATTTGTCCCGTGGAATTTCCACATCTATATTTTTTAAATTATGGGCGCGTGCCCCATGAATGACAATTTTATCTTGCATGTTCTTACTCTAATCACCTTTTTGTTAACCTCCATTATAACAAATTTTTTAGTATTCTTTTATCCAAAACCGTCCTTTTTCTGATATAATGTTAAGGTGTAAAAAAACAAGGGGAGGCACCATGAAACAGGTCTTTTTATCGACAACGACTGAATTTAAAGAAATAGAGACGCTGGAACCCGGTAGCTGGATCAACCTTGTTAACCCTTCCCAAAGTGAATCGATGGAAATCGCCTCTGCTTTTAACATCGATATTGCCGACTTACGGGCACCACTCGATGCGGAAGAAATGTCTCGTATGACCATTGAAGATGAGTATACCTTGATCATCGTCGACGTCCCCATCAAGGAAGAGCGGAACAATCAGACCTACTACGTGACCATTCCGCTAGGAATTATCCTGACAGAAGAGGCTATCATCACGACCTGCTTGGAGAAATTGCCACTTCTTGATATCTTTATCAACCGACGCTTGCGGAATTTCTATACTTTTATGCGGTCGCGCTTTATCTTTCAGATCCTCTATCGCAACGCTGAACTCTACTTGTCTGCGCTTCGTACCCTGGATCGAAAGAGCGAACAGATTGAAAGCCAATTGCACAAATCAACGCGTAATGAAGAGCTGATTGAGTTGATGGAGTTAGAAAAAACCATCGTCTACTTTAAGGCCTCTCTGAAAACCAATGAGCGCGTGATCAAGAAATTGACCAGCGCCACTAGTAACATCAAGAAATACTTAGAAGACGAAGATCTGCTGGAAGATACCTTGATCGAAACCCAGCAGGCCATTGAGATGGCGGATATTTATGGAAATATCCTCCACTCCATGACCGATACTTTCGCATCGATCATCTCCAACAACCAGAACAACATCATGAAGACCTTGGCCATGGTGACCATCGTCATGTCCATTCCAACCATGATTTTCTCGGCCTACGGAATGAACTTCAAAGACAATGAATTACCGCTCAATGGAGAACCAAACGCCTTCTGGCTCATCATTTTCATCGCTTTTGCCCTGACCGGGTCTCTCGTCGTCTACCTCATCCATAAAAAATGGTTCTAACACCTACTAATAACACTAAGGAGTATTTATGTCTCAATTTGATTTGAATCAACTCAGCAAGAAAAACCAAGAATTTATCCGTATTGCCAAACACCAATTGCTTGAAAACGGGAAATCAGAGGAAGAAGCAGAAAGCCTCATCCAAGAAATCCTTCCAGCTATCCATGAAAACCAAGGAAAAGGGATTCCGGCACGGACTCTTTTTGGAGCTCCAACTGTTTGGGCGAATTCTTTCAGTGAGAAAGAACGCTATGAAAAAGAGCATCCGAAATTAAACGATGCTCCCTCTCTTATGATTTTGGATTCCTTCCTCTTTATCTTTGGTGTCTTTGCTGCGATTAGCGCCTTTATGAACTTGGTTGCACCGCGTCGTACTGGCTATGGTTTGATCACCTTGATCCTTGGAAGTTTGACAGGGGCTCTGCTCTTGTATCTCATGTACTACTTCTTCTATCAGTATATGGATGGCACCAAAGATCGTAGCGAGCGTCCTTCTCTTTGGAAATCCATGCCGATTCTTGTTGGAGTCATGTTCCTTTGGGTCATTGTCTTGTCCTTTACTTCCTTACTCCCACAAGTTCTCAACCCAACTATTCCAGATGTTTTTGCCATCGTTTTAGGAGCTCTAGCGCTTGTCCTTCGCTTCTACCTCAAGAAACGCTTTAATATTAAAAGTTCGAGCACAGCACCTGCAACTCGACGCTAAAAAGAAACGGATGAAGTTTTCATCCGTTTTTGTTTTACTGTATTTCCCTGTTCAACCTTTTTGAAAAATAGAGGACTAAGTCATCATTGTTTTCACAAGAACTGTAAGGGGCCAAGGGGCGATCCCTAAACCAAACCCCAGATCCATCTGGGATATAGCCCTGTTTGACATACAGTCTTTGAGCTGGGCCATAACCCGAGTGTAAACCAACCCCTAAAGTAACAATCTCTGATAGTAGCCGGACTCTTTTTTCTGCCTCCTCTAAGAGTTGATTCCCAATCCCTCGATTTCTAAATGGTTCAAAAACATTAAAATCAGATAGTTCAGGATAGACTCCCACGAAAGGGCCGTGCTTGGCAGCAGGCAATATAGTGATATAGCCTGCCACAAATCCATCCGACTCAGCTACTAATACGTCCCTCTCTCTATTCTCCTGCTCCTGAAAATAGCTAGTCAAGATATCCTCTCTACCTGGCCACCCTTGGTGGATAAAGGCTTGAGAGATGTGCTCAATATCTGCCTTTATCATCCTCCTGATGATTACACCTTCCTTCATGTTGCGCTCCTTGATACCTTTCTCTTCATCATTATAGCATAATTAGAGCTTGGGAAAGGTCAAAGAGGTCCACCGGACCTGAAAAAAAGACCCTTATGGGTCTTACTCGCTTTATTGTTTTCAAGCTCGTGAAAAAGAGGTCCACTGGACCTGAAAAAAAGACCCACCCGGGTCTTAATTCGCTCTCTTATTTTCAAGCTCATGAAAAAGAGGTCCACCGGACCTCTTTTTTAATCTTCGTTTACGAAAGGCATCAAAGCCATTACGCGAGCGCGTTTGATAGCTGTTGTTACTTTACGTTGGTTCTTCGCTGAAGTTCCAGTTACACGACGAGGAAGGATTTTCCCACGTTCTGAAACGAAACGGCTAAGAAGCTCAGTATCTTTGTAATCGACATATTCGATTTTGTTTGCTGCGATGTAATCAACTTTTTTACGGCGTTTGAATCCGCCACGACGTTGTTGAGCCATGTTTAATTCTCCTTTATAGTTTTAATTCGTTAAACCCATTCTTAGAATGGAAGATCGTCGTCTGAGATATCCATTGGATTGGCTCCAAATGGATTTTCTTCACGACCAAAGTTTGGCGCTGCATTGCTTGGTTCTGATCCACCAAAGCTTGGGGTTGCATTTCCAGCATAACCACCATTACCTGATGAATAGCCACCACCTGCATGCCCTTCGCGTGCTGCACGGCTTTCCAATAGTTGGAAGCTGTCTGCTACGACTTCAGTGACATAAACACGTTGACCTTGCTGGTTTTCGTAATTACGTGTTTGAATGCGACCGGTAATCCCAATCAAAGCACCTTTCTTAGCCCAGTTGGCTAAGTTTTCTGCTTGCTGACGCCAGATCACACAGTTGATGAAATCGGCTTCGCGCTCTCCATTTTGACTCTTGAAGTTGCGGTTGACAGCTAGGCTGAATGTAGCAACTGCTTGATTGCTTGGAGTGTAGCGAAGTTCAGCATCACGGGTCATACGACCGACAAGTACAACATTGTTAATCATAAGTCACCTCTGATGATTTCTTACGCGTCAACTTTTACGATCATGTGACGAAGAATGTCACCGTTGATTTTTGAAAGACGGTCGAACTCGTTAAGAGCTACAGCGTCGTTCGCTTCAACGTTTACGATGTGGTAAAGTCCTTCACGGAAATCTTGGATTTCGTATGCAAGACGACGTTTTTCCCAATCTTTTGATTCAACAACAGTTGCACCGTTGTCAGTCAAGATAGAATCGAAACGTGCTACCAAAGCGTTTTTAGCTTCTTCTTCAATGTTTGGACGAATAATATAAAGAATTTCGTATTTAGCCATTGATAATGTTCCTCCTTTTGGACTAATGACCCCCTGTCTTTGCAAGGGGTAAGTGAGGTTTACTCACAAGAAACTATTATACCAGACTTTTCGAACAAAGGCAAGAATTATCTTTAGGATTTAAAAAATGATTTCGGACGTTCCCTTCTAAAGGAAAGAAATGCCCTAAAAAATGACATTTTATAGTAGAAACTACTCCCCTTCTTCCTCTCCTTTCCTTAAAGAAAACTGATATCAGTTAGCTTTAAGCTTGAGTCTTTATACTAGCTACAACAAATCTCAAGAAACGAGGAACGATTATGAATTATCTTATCATCCCCGCCTATCAACCGGATCTGAATCTTGTCAAACTGGTTCGCTTGGTCCACGCTAAGAGCGATCTTAACATCATCGTGGTCGACGATGGGAGTGACGCTGACAAGAAAGTGATTTTTGACAAATTGGAGGGTCTTGCGACAGTTCTGACTCACGAGCACAACCAAGGAAAAGGGCAAGCTCTCAAGACTGCTTATGCCTACATCCTAGAAAGAGGCACCTATGGAAGCATTGTTACAGCTGATGCAGACGGTCAGCACAAAATTTGGGATATTTTCAGGGTTGTTAACCAATCTCAAGAGCATCCTGGAACACTTATTCTAGGAGCCCGCGCCTTCTCTGGAAAAGTTCCTTTGCGTTCTGCTTTCGGCAATAAATTGACCCGCTTCTTGTTCAAGCAACAAACCGGAGTGGCGGTCAGCGATACCCAAACAGGCTTACGGGCTTTCACTACGAATCTCTTGCCTTTCATGCTTGAGGTTGAAGGACAGCGTTATGAGTACGAAATGAATGTACTCCTCGCAGCTAGCAAGGCCTTCCCCATCGTGGAAGTTCCCATCGAGACGGTCTACATCAATGACAACGAAGGCTCCCATTTTCGACCTATCCGAGATGGCCTCATGATCTACAAGGACATGTTCAAGTTTGCCCTCTCCTCTCTGAGTAGTTTTATCGTTGACTATCTGGTCTATGCTTTCTTCCTTTTCGTGATGATGGCCGTGCCCATTAGTCTACGTATTCTCCTAGCTAATGGGATCGCTCTTGTGACGAGTTCCATCTTTAACTACTCGACCAATAAGCACCTAGTCTTTAAGAATAAAGACAGCGTCGCTAAAACTGGAAGTGGTTACTTCGGCCTAGCTCTCGGCCTCTTTATTCTCGATACGCTCTTGATTCGACTCTTCTATACTGCTTTCGGGCTCAATCTCTTGATCAGTAAGATTGTCGTCGGCTTCCTCCTCTTTCTGGTCTCATGGGTGATCCAGAAAAAAGTGATCTTCAAAGAAAGGACTGCTCCCCACCATGAAATTCTTTAAAAAATCCTACACCTATGCTGCCTGCTTTGGCCTTCTTTTGACCAGCAGTTTTAGCTACTCGATGCTCAAGACCTTTGTCTTATCCGATGCCATCCAAACCGTAAAAGCTACGACTACGGACACCAAGGCAGCCAAAAAAGCAGCTGCTTCAGCTACAACGACTGATACTAGCTATTCAGATGACAATATCCAGGTAAGCCTAACAGAAAAAACGGTTGAAAATACCCAGGTTTACATTGCAGATATCACAGTCAGCTCATCTGACTACCTCAAAACAGCCTTTGCACAAAATACTTACGGAACCAACGTGACTGCTAAGACCTCTGTCACAGCCGCCAACAACAGTGCCATTCTAGCAGTGAATGGTGACTATTACGGAGCTAACAGTACAGGATACGTCATCCGAAATGGAGTGGTCTACCGCGATACCGTTCGGGAAGATTCAAGCAATGGTGACCTAGCCATTTACAAGGATGGTTCCTTCAAAATTATCTACGAAGATGAGATCTCTGTGGATCAATTGGTCAAAGACGGGGTCGTCAATCTTCTCGCTTTCGGTCCTTACTTAGTTGAAGATGGAGAAATTACTGTCGATACGAACTCAGAAGTTGGACAATCCATGGCATCCAACCCACGGACAGCGATTGGGATCATCGATGAAAACCACTACATTATCGTCGTGTCAGACGGACGAACTTCAGAAAGTGAAGGCCTGTCTCTCTACCAATTAGCAGAAGTGATGAAGTCTTATGGCGTTAAAACAGCCTACAACCTGGACGGAGGTGGATCTTCTACCCTTTACTTCAATGGCCAAGTTATTAATAAACCAACAACAAATGGTACTATCTCAGAAAGGGCGGTGAGTGACATTGTCTACATCGGTTACTAATCCTATTAAACAACGCTTGAAAAAGACCATCCTATGGTACATTCTTATCTCGGCTTTCTTCTTTGTCGGAAGTCGCATCTACGAACACTTTAGTTTTGGCGAAACCTCTGCCTTCATGCACTACCTCTTCTTGATTCCTTTGATCGGTGGCGCCCTACTAGTGGCTCTACAGTTGATAGTGAAAGGCTTCTCTCGACTGAGTCTCAATCTTTGGAATTCAGGAGTGGCTACCCTAACAGCCGGAGCCCTCTACCGAGGGATTGTCAACCTCTCTGGTCGATCTACCACAATGGATCAACCCTATTATTACCTTGGAGTTGCCTTTCTAGCACTAGCTCTGATCAGCCTCTTCTTTGTCCGCAGTGTCTGGGTGGAGAAAACAGCCTAAGATCAAAAACGTCCGTTTCTTAAAAGAACGGACGTTTTTTAGGGTAAGTTAACGGATGAAGAACTTAACCTTCACGTTTTTTGCTGGCTACAAATCCCGCTAAAGCTAGTGAGGTCATGCCAAAGAGGCTAAGGACGGTTGAAGCCAATTCATCTTGACCTGTTTTTGGAAGACCAGTTGCTGGTGTAGCTGTTGCTTCTGCTTGGCCACCTGTATGATAGGTAACAGCGACTGGTTTGTTTGTTGCCACTTCTTTTGTTTCGATTGCAGCTGGTTGAGCTGGAGTTACTGGGCCTTTGGATACCGCTAGTTGGCCTGGGGTCACTGGGGTTTCTGAGTGACGACTTGGCACTTCATCTATCACTAGTGTCGGATTTTCTGGTTGAATCCATGGTTCTACAATCGCTCCACTGTGCACCTCTGGGGTTGGCTTGATAACGTCTTTGACCAAAGAAAGAAGATGATAGTTGATCCGATTGCTCACTTCATAAAGGAAATCATTTTCCGCAACATGATAGCCTGCCGGGAGATCGACATGAACACGATAGGAACCGTTCATCAGCATCGTCTCAAAGCGCAGCAGATCATAGATGCTTTGTGGAAGAAGTCGGCTGATACCGTCATTCCCTACCACTTTTACAACCGTTCCGGCTGGGACTGGCTGATCAAATCCAATGGTCAATTTGTTTTCATCTAAATAATGGAAGGCAAAGGTTACTTTTGGATGTGGATTCTCTGGTGAAACAGTCACCTTTTTCACCAGCTCTGTTCCCCAATCATAATGGTAATCAGATAGGGTGATCTTGGCTGTATAAGTACCAAAAGGCAAGTCTGGGAAGGTACCACCATTGTAGGAAACATTGAACTCTCCTTCCACTACACGTCCTTGGTCGTCCACCACTTGGTAACGAACGACGGATGGATAATAAGAAATGACTTCGCCACTGCTATCTGTGAAGACGACTTCTAAGGTGCCCTTTTCAGCCTTCGGTTTTTCAGACGCTGTCTCACTTGGTTGTTCATCTGAACCGGCTTCATTCGTCGGAGTCGTTGCCTCTACTTTCTTTCCTTCAATGTCCATCTCAGTGGTATTGTAGACCTTATCCCAGATGGTATAACGAACAGTAGAAGGGTCCACTCCTTCCGGAAGAAGATAGCTACCATCCTCTTGGGGTTCCAAGGCCACTGTTTCCCCATCTTTGACGTAGGACAGATAAGTCCCTGCTAAGCCACTACCGGTTTCAAGTACCTTACCTGGGCGGAAAATCCGTGTTGCTGGATCGTACTGAGCACTTCCAGACTCGATGCTTGGAGCCGTATTGTCAATCTTAACCTTAAAGTTAAGCTCTTGTTGCTTGGCCCCTGAAGCAGTTGGACGGTAGGTAATCACAAATTGGTATTCCCCATCTGGTAATTGCTTGCCGTCTTTGTCCAAGCCTTCCCAAGAGATTTCATAAAACTCTTCACTACGATTCCCAATCCGGTAACTCCAGTCCGTCTTACGGTGGACTTCATTTCCGACCTCGTAAATCGGGTTAGTACGAGCTGTGTCCTCCTTCTTGTAAACTGATAGGTGGACATTTTCAACATTGCGAAGCATGACGGCTTTGACCTTGATGCTATCAAAGCTGGAATCATTGTTTGGAGAGAAGTAAAGTTGGTCCCCATCAAAGCGATCCCCATCCTGGCCAAGAGTTTTGGCTACAGATTCTCCATTTTCATAGACATAACTGATCAAAGATGTAAAGTGATTGTCTGGATGACGCTCTGGCGTTTCTGGGACCTTTTCATCTGGATAATCCGTCTTGTCCTTGTAGTAGTAAAACGGCTTGTCGCTACCTGTATATTCGTAGATAGGCTTTTCAATGCCACGCAGATTTTGGTAATCCCCATGGAAACCAACATAAGGGAGGCTGACCAGATGTTTTTGGGTGCTGGCATCTTTAACCAGTACAAAACCTTCTAAGAAATAGCCGTTTGGCATTTGCTTGCTGAGCTCTTCCTTATACTTGCTTGCATCAACTGCTACGTGGATGGTCCGCTGACCATTGGCTGGGATAGTGACCGTTTCCTTACCGTCTAAAGTTTCTAATAGACGAGGATGGAGGGTGAATTTGCCATCTTGAACTTGATCTGTCTGAAGAGTGGTTTCATATCGAACAGACTTATCTTGATTGGAAAGATTGTGGATGGTCACATCAAATTCAAAGGTATCTGTGACATTGCCAAGTGTCAGGCTACTTTTAGCATCTTTTGCCGTCACATAGAGATCACCTAGTGCCGCAGCTGTGACATCCATAACCCCCGCTCCTTGCTGACGAACAGAGGAATAGGCATGCGTTTCCTCATCTACATGAGGGATCGCTGTACTCATAGTCATTTGTTTGACTAGAACCTGTAGTTGTTCTGGGCTAAGATGAGGGAAGCGCTCCTTCAAGGCTTGTTTCACCAGTGCAGTGGCTCCGGCAGCATGAGGAGAGGCCATACTGGTCCCCCTATCCATATAGTACTCTCCATTATTAACAGATGAGTAGATCATCCCTCCTGGAAGGGTGACATCCGGTTTGAGATCCCCATCAGCGGATAGCCCCCAAGAGGAGAAGTCAGATAGTTGATTGGCTGCATCGTAAGGCACCCGTTTGAATTTATTGGCAATATGGAGTTGGTAATCATTGGCATGTTGAGCCAAAACAAGTCCAGCAGCGTGACCAATAACCCCAACCGGGAATCGTTCTCCGAGCCCTTCTAAGTCAAAGCTTACAGGATTATTTCCCTGCTCTTTAGTCTGGTAGAAGATCACCCCTGTAGCACCAGCTCTTTTCAGCTCTTTGACCTTATCCACATCCGAAACTTCGCCACCTCGCTCCGTAAGGACTAAGTGCCCATTGATACTATCAGCTTGGTAGTGGTCGATCCCTCCCTTTTCCACATGGAGATAGCTTTGAGGGATAGTCGTCCGAAAAGCGTCACGTTCTACAAAGGAGTGCATCGGAATTTTGCCCTCTGGGAAGTCTTTTGAATCTTTTAATGCATCTACGGTCAAGCTTGCTTCTGTCGACTCATGCTTGGTCAGACTATTAATAGACGCGACTGAGATGACATTTGGATTGACGGAAGGCGTCCCTGTCATTCCGTAATCTGGTGTGGTGGCCAGTGGCTTGCTGTGCCAGAAGCCATTGGTCGCCATATTGGTAGAGGCGACTGTAATGGTTACTCCCGCCTTTCTTGCTGTATCAAAGGCCTGGCGAGTGATCTCTCCGACATCATAAACAGAGCCTGAAGCTGTTCCCAAACTCATATTGATGGAATCCGCCCCTAATTTGACCGCATCTTCTACCGCTTTAGTGTAGATGAAATTTTGAACTTGACCTCCCTTGGTATCTGAGAAAACACGTAGAAACATCAGTTGGGCTTCTGGAGCAACACCACGGATAATTTCACCATTTGGAGAAGGTTGAGAAGCGTTTCCCACAGCAGTTCCTGCTACGTGAGCCCCGTGTGAAATTGGATCGTCTTCTTTGACATTGTCATCCATATCACTGTAGTTATGAATGTAGACAATTTTATTGTTGTACCATTTGCCATAAGTGATCCCCGCTTTTTTCTTAGCCTCTTCAATTTCCGCTTCACTCTTGTACTTGGCCTTACTGATATCTGTCAGACGAAAAACATCATGAGCAGGGTCCACACCGGAATCAATGATCGCAACTACCTGCCCTTGACCCTTGATTCCCTTATCCCAGAGGGGTTGTAAATTGATCAGACTATTTTCTTCACTGACCTTGGTCGTAGTTGAAGTCGGTGATGCAGGTGTAGGCTGTGTTTCCGCCACTCTGGTCCGACCAAGTGGAGCATAATCTACAGCATCTACACGCGCTAGTCCCCGAATCTTTTTAGCATCTCCATAAGTCGTCTCTAGAGCCAAGCCGTTAAAAAGCAGATTAAAGTCATATAATTTTTTAAATTGAATGGATTGCTTTTCGAGCTCTTTCAAAAACTGTTCATGATCCTGATTGGTTTTTTCGATGCGAGTTTCTTTTGAAGTCGGAGATACTTCTCCAATGCCCTCAGAAACCTTTTCTTTCAAGCGAACCAGCACCTCAACTGGGCTTGTTTCTTCTAAATTTTCCTTTACTGGCTCAATAGAAGTCGTAATTGGAGTAGCAACCCCATTTTCTTTTGGCGCTTCCGCAACAGAAGGCGAAGCCTTCTCTGCTTCTACTTGATTTGTAGCCGAACTGCTTGTATCGATTGAAGATGAAGGTAGAGACTGATTTGTCTTTTCCTTACTCTCAATCTCAGCTGTAGCAAGGTTTTTAGAAGCAGTATCTTCTATAACTGAAGTGGGCATACTGTCCTTAGTAGCCGAAAGTGGTTCTGCTGTTTTCTCATCTGTTGCTGCGGTTTCTGGCACCACTACAGAAGGCTCTACGACAGAGGGTGTTGGTACGATCGTATCAGCTGAAACGGCTGAACCCATTAGAAAGGTACCAATCAAAACAGAAGCGACTCCAATTGCGTATTTACGAATGGAAAAACGCTGTTGTCGATGAAATTCCATAAAAACTCCTTTTTACACACTAGGTTAAGGTAGCTTCACACTACCTTAACCCTTATTTTATTCTTGCAACTAAACTAATAGAAGATTATCCTTGATCTGGACGATTTTTCTTCAAGCGGATAGCACCAAAAGTGAGAAGAAGAACCATCAAACCTACCATCCCTGTTTGTTCATTTTCTTGCCCTGTATTAGGAAGAGAAGGTGATGATTGACTTGAGACCTCTTTAGTCGATGGATCCATTTCTGATACTCTTTCACGATCTTTCTGGAACATTGGACGGATATCTGTCTGTTTCGCGACTATTGGATGCGTCTCGTTTCCATCTGGCCGTTTTCCTTTTTCACCTTCTTGCGTCGTCGTTGACGGTTGAGGAGATGGAATAGGAGAAGATGGGATAATTGGATCTTCTACCTGGTCATCTGAAACTTCGACAAAACTGGTCAAGTAACGATTGATACGCTCACCAACTGTATAGAAGAAGTCGTTTTCCACTGCACGATAACCTTTTGGTAGATCAATATGGATCTGATAGTCTCCATTCTCCAGGATCTTTTCAAAGGTCTTTGGTTCATAAAGAGTTTGTTCCAACTCCACTTTCTGACCGGTCTTTTTATCGATGGCAAAGACGCGGGTACCGTTTGGAAGTTCTTTATCAAAGACGAGATCAAAGCGATTTTTGTCAATATAGTGGTAGACAAATTTGACCACACCTTCTGGATGCTCTTTGCTCAATTCAACTGTTACCGTTGTTGGAGAAGCCCAAGAGTAATTTTGGTCTTGGCTGACAACTTTTACAGTATAGGTTCCAAATGGAAGAGTTGGTAATGGATCTTCATAATAGCTGTTAAATTCCTTGTCAATCCGATTTCCTTTGCTGTCAAACACTTGGTAACGCATCATTTCTGGATATTGATTGGTCGCCTCTCCCTTTTCATTGACAATTTGTACTTCTAAACGGCCGACCGTAGCTTCACTAGTTTCATGTGTTGGACTTGCTTCCTCTGTTCCGGCTTTTTCAGTCGTACTTTCTTCCGAGACAGCCTTTCCATCCAAAGTCAAGGTATTGGTATTATTGACCTGATCCCAAATATAGAAACGCACTGTTTGTAGATCGACTCCTTCAGGGATGAGATAGGTTCCATCTTCGTTTGGAGTGATTTCTACTTCCTGACCATCTTTTTGGTAGGAGAGGTATTTACCAGCTAGCCCACTACCCGTTTCAACAATCTCACCTGGCTTAAAGAGTCGGGTTGTTGGATCATACAGATCCTTGGTGTTAGCCAATTGTGGCACTTGCTTATCGACCTTGACCTTTAAGACAATCTCTTGAGGTTTGGCACCAGGTGTGCTTGGACGATAAGTGACTACATATTGATAGTCCCCATCTGGAACAAGCTGATTGTTATTGTCCTTGCCTGCCCACTGTGTCGCATAAAGAATCTTACTACGATCGTTGATCCGCCAGCCATAATCTGATTTTTTCTGGCTCTCATTGCCTTTTTCAAAAATTGGATGTTCTCTCTTGATGTCATTCGCACGATAAACTGTCAGGTGAATATTGTCCACATTTCTTAAGACCACTGCATTGAGTTTGACACTATCATAGGATCCATCATCATTTGGCGAGAATACGAGACTATTTCCATCGTAATGCCCATCTTTTTCTCCCAGGACAACCTGTACTTCTTTGCCCCCGCGCCAAATAGTGCTGACCAAGGCTGTAAAGTGATCTCCTGAGTCTTTTTCAGGGTGTTCCGCTTTTTCATTTGCGTAATAATAGAATGGTTTTTCATCCCCAGTGAAGGCATAGATAGGTTTTTCAATTCCTGGTAAATCTTGATAGTTCCCTTTAAAACCAATATATGGAAGACTCACTAACTCTTTCTTGGTTTTGGCATCTTTAAAGAAGACAAAACCTTCTAAAAAGTAACCGTTTTTCATTTGATTGGTGAGCTCACTTGTATAGTTACTAGTATTCACAGAAATCGGAACCGTCACACTTCCCATAGCTGGTACATGAATGGTTTTTTCACCTTCTTGATCCAGTAGTTGGCGCATCTTCAAGGTAATACGTCCATTTTCCACTTGATCCGTATTAACGACCGTATGGTAAGTAAATTCTTTTGCTTCTGAACTAAGATTATGCACAGTGACATCAAACGTGAAGGAATCCTTGACATTGCCAAGAGTCAGACTGCTATTTGTTCCTTTTCCACCTGTTACAAAGACATCGCCAAAGGCTGCAGCTGCAGCATCCATAAGACCAGATCCTTGTTGGCGGACAGAGGAGTAGCTCTTGCTTTCCTGATCAAAATGAGGCTTGGCTGTACTCATGACTAACTGGCGTAAAAGCGTATGAATTTGCTCTGGACTATAATTTGGGAATCGTTGTTCCAAAGCTTGCTTGATCAAGGCTGTCGCACCTGCCGCATGAGGTGTCGCCATACTCGTACCTGCATCCATATCATAGGAACCATCTGGAATCGCTGAATAAACCATTCCCCCAGGAAGGGTAACATCTGGCTTGAGTTTTCCTTCAGCAGAAAGCCCCCAACCAGTAAAGAAGAGCATCTTGTTTGCTTCACTATAGGGTACTTTCTTAACTTCTTGATGGAAGGTCAGCTTGTACTCTCCAGCATGAGAAGCTAGCTCTTTTCCGATAGAATGACCAAGTACACTGACAGGATAGAAGGATCCCCAATACCCCATGGAAAGATTTTGAAGAGTATCTCCTTGTTCCTCATTTTGATAAACTAGAACCCCTTTTGCTCCAGCTTGTCTGAGGGCATTGACCTTATCTTCATCTGTTACATCGCCACCACTTTCAACCAGGGCAATTTGGTCTTTTACAGCAGCATTTCGATAAGTGTCTTCTCCGCCTTTTGGTACTGAAACATATGTTTGAGGACCTTCTACTGGGAAGATCAACCGATAAACGGGTAAATCGACCAAGCCGTTTTGGAATTCTTTTTTATCCTTTAAAGCTGGGATTTCAAGGCGAATGGTCGTTTCGTGATTGATATTATTATTGAAGGCGCCAATGGCAAGAACCCCATCTTCAATGGAGGGTTCATCGATCGTTCCTGTATCTGGAGCATCTGCTTTTGGTTTGGCCTGCCAATAACCACTTACAGCATAGTTTCCTGCTGCGGCATTGATAACAACACCGGATTTACGAGCGAATTCAAAGGCTTGACGAGTTAAGGGATTAGTGTCTGCTTCAGACCCATTGACCCCACCAAAACTCATATTGATGGTATCTGCACCTAGTTTAACCGCATCCTCAACTGCTTTGGCTACGATAAATCCTTGTTCCGTCATTCCTTTCTTATCAGAGAAAACACGCATAAAGATAAGCTGAGCTTCGGGTGCGACGCCTTTTAAATATTCACCAGTTGGGACTGGTTTTGTCGCATTCCCCACAGCCGACCCTGCCACGTGGGTCCCATGTGAACGCGGATCATCTTCTCGAATCTCATCGTTCATATCAGAGTAATTGTAGGCATAGACCACCTTATCGTTGTACCATTTCCCATAAGTAATGCCTGCCTTTTTCATTGCCACTTCCATCTGCTCTTTATTCTGGTATTTGGCTTTGCTTTTATCGGTTAAACTAAAGAAATTATGGTGGACGTCAAGGCCTGTATCTAAAACGGCTACCACCCGACCTTGGCCCTTGATTCCTTTGTCCCAAAGGGGTTGCAGATTGATCAATTCATTCTCATCACTCACTTTTGTAGGAAGAAGGGTGTTCTGCTTATTTGAGCTAGGCTCTCCATCCGTTCTAGCCGTCAATGGGGTAATTTCCACCTTTTCAACACGTGCGAGTTGCCGAATCTTCAAAGCATCCTTGTACTTGGTTTCTAAAACGAATCCATTAAAAACCAAATCAAAATCTGCCAATTTTTTGTACTGAATTCCTTTTTCCTTCAATTCATTTAATACAGTTTCCTTGATTGGAGCATTATTCTGGATCTGCTCTGCAATACTTGGAGACGTTGCCGTCTCTTGCTTCTTCGTCTCCAAGCGTACCAAGGCCTGAACAGGGGCTTCATCTGCCACAGTTTCTGAAGTACTTTCTTTATTTTCTACTGGATTCGCTTCTGGAATAGATTGATCCTGCTGCTCTTTCTTTTCAACAGCTTCTTTTTCAGGTATAGGATCCGAGACCGGTTTTGTTGGAGTCTGTGAAGGGGCTATCTCAGGAGTTTTATCAGGTATAGGTTGCTCTTGTGAAGAAGTTTCAATACTGACTTTATCAGTTGGAAGAGCTGCAGCTGAGTCTTTGTCCTGACCAGCTGTCGGATTTACTGCCTGACTTTCTTCTTTTGCTACGATAGCAGGAGTATTCAGTTGCCCTTCCTGCTCCTCAGCCAAAACAGTCGCACCACAAAAAAGGCATCCGACAAGTACCGATACCAAACCGACTGCATATTTACGGAAAGAAAACCGTTGTTGCCTTTCACTTCTCATCTACATGACCTCCTATGTCATTATTATATTTGTAACCGGTTGCTTGTTTCCATTTTAGCTCTTCTCTCTATCAAAGTCAATAAATTATAGTAAAATTCCTAAGGTATAATAAATGATTGATTCTTCTGAAAATTCCACCCATAAATAAAAAAGGAGCTCCCCGTTGGGAGCTCCTGATTCTTTTTATCGAGAATTTTTTGACCCTTTTTGCTAGTCTCTTTTTCTCTTAACCTTCACGTTTTTTGCTGGCTACAAAGCCTGCTAAAGCTAATGAGGTCATACCAAAGAGGCTAAGGACTGTTGATGCCAATTCATCTTGACCTGTTTTTGGAAGACCAGTTGCTGGTGTAGCAGCTACTTCTGCTTGACCACCCGTATGATAAGTGACAGCGACTGGTTTGTTTGTTGCCACTTCTTTTGTTTCGCTTGCAGCTGGTTGAGCTGGAGTTACTGGGCCTTCAGGTTGTGGAGTTGGGGTAGTTGGGGTAGCAGGAGTTACTGGAGCTACAGGATGAACTGGATTTACAGGACTTACTGGATCAACTGGCGCTGGCTGTGGTTCCGGTTGTGGTTGAGGAGTTGGTTGTGGTTCTGGAGTAGGTGTTTCTTCTTCCACTTTTTCCACAAAGGTCTTGTTGCCCAAGATTGAAGCAGACAACTTTTTCCCTGCCTTATTCACATCTTCGATGTATTGGATAAAGACTTCAGTATCCGGATTAATCGCACCGATCAATTTTGTATCACGGAAGACTGAGAAGCCATCTCCGCCACCATACAAGAAGTCGTTGATAATCGCCTTGTAGGTCTTGTTGCGATCAATTTCAGTTCCGTCTGCCTTGTAAGCTTTCACGACCTTATATGGATTTTCTTCTGTTGCATCGGCTGGTTTCGTATAGGTGTACTTGATCCCTGCCATTTGCAAGAAGTAAAGCTCTTTCTCATCATATTGTTGGTCCAAAGCTTTATAAATTTGGTCTCCGGTAATTTCGACTACTTGAAGGATATTTCCAAATGGTTGCACTGCTTGAGCTGCACCCCAAGTGACTGTTCCGTCTGGTTTCACCACGAGGTCTGCACGAATTCCTCCATTATTGGTGAAGGCAAAGTCAACATCTGGATAACCTGATTTTTTGGCAATATCTAGTTGCGCTGCTGTGACCAAATCTCCAACAGCACTTTCTTTTTGCGCATTCAATTCACGGGTAATATTTTCAGCTTTTTCTGCTGTACCGATTTTTGCTTCTGTTACTTTTTTAACCGTCGCATTGGCATCATCGATGATCGCTTGAACCTTGGCATCTTTTGCTTTGCCTTTCGATGGATCTACCGCAATAATCTTAGCAGTTGGAGCTTTGACAAAGTCAGCTGTATCCGTATCTAGGACCCCACGGACATCCGAGTAAGCTTTCCCTTGAGACGTACCTTGAACAATCAAGGTATTTCCAACCATCCCGTTTGTATATTGGTGGTTATGACCTGCAAAGACGATATCCACTGAGTTTTCAGGATAGATTTGATTTAATTTTTTGATCATGTCTGCAGCAGGACCTTCTGCTACACCATTCTTACTAGTGGCAGCAACGTGAGCCAAGACAGCAATCGCATGAACCCCTTGGTCATTTAATTCACGCGCATATTTAGCAATCGATTCTGCTTCATCCAAAACCCGGTATTGTTCATGATTTTTACGCAAAACAAGATTTGGGAATTCTGTCGTAACAACCCCGATAAATCCGACCTTAACGGTCTTGTCATTGACTGGGATTTCTTTGATGGTATAAGGTTTCCAGTCAAATGGGATTTTGTTGGTATCCTTGTCGACCAAGTTGGCAATCACGACTTCTTGTTTAGAAGCTTCATGAGGATATTCATCGACGATCTTATTGAATTGACCAGGTGTTGGGGCTTCTCCCTTCATGATCCGGTTGAATTCACCAAGTCCTTCGTCAAACTCGTGATTTCCAAGGGTTCCGTATTCAAAGTTCATTTCATTGAAGACTTTTACAGTTGGTTCATCTTGAAGGAGGGCAGAGTTGGCTGGACTAGCGCCGACCATATCTCCCGCTTGCACACGGATGCTGGCATTAGGCGTTCCGGCATTCTCCGTTTCAAAGTCTTTTTGCGAATCGTTCAAATAGGTTGCCAAAAGTGGGGCTGTTCCTGCGTTTTTCACAGTTTCGCCTTCTAAACGAGCTGTCCCTGTTTGTTCCAAGGCACCGTGGAAGTCATTAACGCCCATGAACTGTACGGGCAATTCGTCTGCAAAAACGCTATTGATCGCAAAAACACTAAGACCCGCAGCGACCGCTAGGATACTGCTTTTCAAGATAATTTTTTTCTTCATAGAATACTCCATTTTCTAATGTAGAACACTTCTCCAAAAAGGAGAATGCAGAACAGTTGATTTGCTGCAATCAGCTCTTCCATTTTACTATTTTTTCGGTTTTACTTCAATATTTTCCTAGAAACTCTTACAATTTTATTAGAAAAACGCTTGATTTCCGAACATCTATTCTCATCCTCTTCCTTTTGTTACTTGCTGTTCCTCACGAAAGAGGCTGGGACAAAAGTCCTAGCCTCTCAATTATTTTTGGATTGTCGAGCAAGACGCAGTGGTTGAGTGGGCTCTACTACGCTGATTTCATCAGCTTTTACAGCCCTACTCAACTGTGCGGAGGTGGGACGACGAAATCGAATTCTAACGAATTACCGATTTCTGTCCCACTCTCTTTTCTTATTTATTCACGTTTTCCCATTTCCAGTTTTGAACTTCTGGAATGTCGTCTCCGTTTTCACGGATGTAGTCATGGTGGAAGGCGATTGTTTCATCCATTTGAGCTGCGAATTCAGCTGCTTCTGCTCCAAGAGCTGCATTAGCTGCATCTTGTGCCAAGTGGAAGCGATCCAACTCAGACATCACACGCATATCAAATGGTGTGGTGATATCCCCGTTTTCACGGTAACCATGCACGCGCAAGTTATGGTTGTGACGGTTGAAGAAGATATCACGGATCATGCCTTCGTAACCATGGAAGGCAAAGATGACTGGTTTATCAGTTGTGAAGACTTTGTCAAATTCTTCATCTGAAAGCCCACGCGCATCAACGGATGGGTGACGCAATTTCAAGATGTCGATAACGTTGACAAAGCGGATCTTCAATTCTGGGAAGGCTTTGTGCAAGATTGTGATGGCTGCAAGAGCTTCTAAGTTTGGCTCAGTACCTGCGGCTGCAATAACAAGATCTGGCTCTTCATCTGCTGAAACAGTTGATGCCCAATCGATCACCTTGTATCCTTCACGAACCAATTCTTCTGCTTCAGCTGCTGAGTAGAATTGAGGACGTGGGTGTTTAGAAGAAACGATCAAGTTGATCACATCTTCTCCCTTGAAGGCTTCATCCATTACCGCAAGCAAGCTATTGGTATCTGCTGGCAAGTACTCACGGATATATTCAGGAGTTTTCTCAGCCAAGTGAGTCAAGATACCTGGATCTTGGTGAGTGTAGCCATTGTGGTCTTGTTGGAAGACAGTTGAAGTTGCAATCAAGTTCAAGGCTGGGTAGTTTTTACGCCATGTTGTATGGGTCTTAGACTTACGCAACCATTTGAAGTGTTGAGTGATCATAGAATCTACAACACGAAGGAAGGATTCGTAAGAAGCGAAGAATCCATGACGACCTGTCAAGACATATCCCTCAAGCATACCTTCTGCTTGGTGCTCTGACAATTGAGAGTCAATGACACGTCCAGCTGGGCTCAAGGCTTCATCGTAGTCTGGTTTCATACGTCCTAACCATTGACGGCTTGTACGAGTGAAGACTTCTTGAAGACGGTTTGATTTGGTTTCGTCTGGACCAAAGATACGGAAGTTATCTGGGTTCGCATCTACCAAGTCTGCCGCATACTTACCAAATTCGATCATGTCTTGAGCCATGATTTCACCTGGTGTATTGAATTGAAGGGCATGTTTCTTCCAATCAGCTGTGTTCATTGGTTTGATCACACCAGCATTTGTGATTGGGTTCATAGCCATGCGACGGTCACCTTTTGGTGCAATTTCAGCAATTTCAGGAACTAGTTTTCCAGTTTCGTTGAACAATTCAGCTGGACGGTAAGATTCCAACCATGAAAGAAGAGCATCGACATGCTCCATGTGGTGAGCATCTACTGGGATTGGCACTTGGTGCGCACGGAATCCACCCTCGATAGGTGTTCCTTCCCATGCTTTTGGACCAGTCCAACCCTTAGGAATACGAGCAATCAAGACAGGATATACTGGTTGAGTTGCTTCTTCAGCAGAACCTTTACGAGCTTCTGCTTGGACTTTCTTGATTTCTTCAATTGCTTCGTCCAATTTTTCAGCGAACAAAGCGTGTGCAGCTTCGTGGTCGTCAGAAATAGCGGTTACGTCTGCAAAGATTGGTTTCCATCCAAGACCTTCAAAGAAGAGGGCCAATTCTTCGTCTGTTTTGCGTTCAAAGATCGTTGGGTTGTGGATCTTCCCTCCGTTGAGGTAGAAGATTGGAAGGATAGCCCCATCGTTGACTGGGTTCAAGAAGGTATTTGACAACCATCCTGCCATCAATGGACCTGTTTCACCTTCACCATCACCGATAACTGTGGCAGCAATCACATCTGGATTATCCAATACAGCACCTGCAGCGTGAGAAAGGGCATAACCAAGCTCTCCACCTTCGTGGATAGATCCTGGTGTTTCAGGCGCCGCGTGAGAAGCGATCCCTCCTGGGAATGAGAAGATCTTACACAAGTGTTTGAAACCTTCTTCATTTTGAGGGATATTTGGATTCAATTCAGTATAAGAACCATCTAAGTAAGAGTTCGATACCATTACCTGTCCACCGTGACCTGGTCCTTCAATGTAGAACATATCCAAGTCATATTTGTTGATGGTACGGTTCAAGTGAGCATAGATAAAGTTTTGCCCTGGTACAGTTCCCCAGTGTCCGATTGGGTGAGCCTTCAAGTCGTTTTCAACGACTTCGCGCTTCAACAACGGGTTATCTTTTAAGTACATTTGAGCAGCTGAAATGTAGTTGGCTGCACGCCACCAAGCGTCTACTTTATCCAAGTAAGCTTTGCTGTTATAATCGACAGTCATCTTGTCTCCTCACAATTTCTAGACAGGTCTGTTGAACAACCTGTTCGTTTGATCAATAGTTTAAACAATCTGTTTTCACGACAAACAGATGATATTGAAGAAAATATTCAATATTACTTCTATTCTATCAAGAATTTCCCTTTTTGTACATCAGAAAGTAAGAAAAATATTCTTTGAACGTCAAATTTTAATTTCCCACTAAAGTGGTTCCATTCCCTACAGGGATAGGTTTTAAAAAAAGACTTTGCTGATTTTTGCAAACCAGCAAAGTCCCAAATGAAATGGAGTAGGTTAAATGACTTTTTGACCTTTCTTGTAGACATCTGTCACTAGATTTGTCGCAAAGAAATAGAAGAGATAATCTAGATTTGGTGCATCAAAGATGGTAATGTCAGCCTGTTTGCCAACATCGAAAGAGCCGATTGTTTTAGCACGATCTACTGAATAGGCTGCATTGATGGTCACTGCATTGAGAATTTCTACTGGAGTTAGGCGCATCATGAAGCAACCCAGATGCATGGCAAACTGGAGATTGGCTGTTGGACAAGACCCTGGATTGCTGTCCGTTGTTAGGGTGATGGCCATCCCAGCGTCCAACATCTTACGAGCCGGTGCATAGGTATCTTCCATGAGGCTGAAGGTTGTAGCAGGCAAAAGATTTCCAATCACTTTTGCTGCAGCTAATTTTTGAATGCCTTCATCGGTAATCACCATCAAGTGTTCTGCACTAGTAGATTCCAATTCAGCCGCCACATCAACACCACCAATGGATTCGATTTCATCGGCATGGATCCGTAGCTTGAAGCCCATCTCCTTAGCCTTTGAAAGAAGATAGCGAGATTCATCTGCTGTAAAGACACCTTTTTCACAGAAGATATCACAGAACTCAGCTAGCTTTTCTTCCTTCACTTTGGGAAGCATTTGCTCCACAATGAGATCTAAATATTCTTGGGAACGGCCCTTGTACTCTGTGGGAATCGCATGGGCTGCCATAAAGGTTGATACCAGATCAATTTCATGATCCCGATCCAATGCAGCCACAACATCCAACTGGCGTTTTTCAGTTTCCCAATCCAAACCATAGCCACTCTTGGCTTCGACAGTAGTCACCCCATGACGCAACATGTAATCCAACAGTCGTTTGGACTTGTCATAGAGATTGTCAAAAGAAGCTTCCCGTGTCGCCCGAACCGTGCTCAGAATTCCACCGCCTTGGGCGAGGATGTCTAAGTAAGAAACACCCGCTAATTTTTTCGCAAATTCATGTTCACGACTACCTCCATAGACCAAGTGGGTATGGCAGTCAATCAGGCCAGGAGTCGCAACTTTTCCTTCACAGGATTTCACTTCCGTATGGTCATCAATCAGTTCTGGATCTGGTTGACCTGTCCCAACTGCAAGAATTTTTCCATCCTTAATAGCGATATAAGCATCGGAAAGGATTTGCGCTTCTGCCATCTCCTTGCCATAGAGAGGATGACCCAGATCATTCGGACAAAACAATTGGTTAAAGTGGGTTAATAGGATATCAGCAGACATATGAAACATTCCTTTCTATTTCCATTGTTATTCATTTTACAATTCTACAGGAAAAGCGTCAAAAAAAAGTCAAAAAGTTTTTCCCTCATTTTTTTTTGCTTTATTAAAAATTATATTTTTTTTTGACTCTTTATTGACGTTTCTTCGATACAATAAAGAAAATACAAATTCACAGTCCAACTATAAGGAGGGTTCTGCTATGTCATTTATAGACGAGAAAGAAATTGCAGCTGCTATGTCTGTCAAACTTGACTTTGATGTCCTACCTGAAAAGGCGACTTTTCAAGAAGGCATTCGTCGTGCACCGGATAGAGGCTTCCGCTTAACGCAGGCTCAGACCGAAATTGCCCTTAAAAATGCTTTGCGTTACATTCCTAAAAAATTCCACCAAGAGTTGATCCCAGAATTTCTGGAAGAACTGAGAACTCGCGGTCGGATCTATGGCTATCGCTTCCGTCCAAAAGATCGGATCTACGGAAAACCAATCGATGAGTACAAAGGAAAATGCACAGCTGCTAAGGCTATGCAGGTCATGATTGACAACAACTTGAGCTTTGAAATTGCTCTTTATCCATATGAATTGGTCACTTATGGGGAAACAGGATCTGTCTGTGCCAACTGGATGCAATACAACTTGATCAAGAAATACTTGGAAGTCATGACAGAAGACCAAACCTTGGTGGTTGAATCTGGTCACCCTCTTGGCCTCTTCAAATCGAAACCAGAAGCTCCTCGTGTCGTCATTACCAACGGTCTCTTGATCGGTGAGTATGACAACATGCGCGACTGGGAAATTGCTGAAGAGATGGGAGTGACCAACTACGGTCAGATGACGGCTGGTGGCTGGATGTACATCGGTCCACAAGGGATCGTTCACGGTACTTTCAACACCCTTCTCAATGCTGGTCGTCTCAAACTCGGTGTGCCTGATGATGGCGACTTGACCGGTAAACTCTTTATTTCATCTGGTCTCGGTGGAATGAGCGGAGCTCAAGGGAAAGCAGCTGAAATCGCAAAAGCGGTGGCCATCGTCGCTGAAGTGGACCGCTCTCGGATCGAAACTCGTCACTCTCAAGGCTGGATTAGCCAAGTGACAGACAGTGCCGAAGAAGCTGTGAAATTAGCTCAAGCAGCACTGGAAGCTGGTGAATCCACTTCGATTGCCTACCATGGTAATATCGTAGACTTGCTCGAATATGTCAACGAACACCAAGTCCATGTTCATCTCTTGTCTGACCAAACCTCTTGCCACAACGTTTATGATGGTGGCTATTGCCCAGTTGGCATTAGTTTTGAAGAACGGACACGTTTGCTGGCAGAAGACAAAGAAACCTTCCGCCGTTTGGTTGATGAAACCTTGGCTCGTCACTTTGCAGTGATCAAAGCCTTGACAGCTAAAGGTACTTACTTCTTCGACTACGGTAATGCCTTCATGAAATCCGTGTACGACTCAGGCATCAAGGAAATTTCTAAGAATGGCTTGGATGACAAAGACGGCTTCATTTGGCCATCTTACGTAGAAGATATCATGGGACCTATGCTCTTTGACTATGGTTATGGTCCATTCCGTTGGGTCTGCCTCAGCGGTAAACACGAAGACTTGATTGCAACTGACCATGCAGCCATGGAAGCGATCGATCCAACTCGTCGCTACCAAGACCGCGACAACTACAACTGGATTCGCGATGCGGAAAAGAACCAACTGGTGGTTGGTACACAAGCACGTATCCTCTATCAAGATTGCATGGGCCGTGTCAACATTGCTTTGAAATTCAATGAACTCATTCGCCAAGGCAAGATCGGACCGGTCATGATCGGACGTGACCACCACGACGTATCTGGTACAGATGCTCCATTCCGTGAAACATCAAACATCAAAGATGGTTCGAACGTCACTTGTGACATGGCGGTTCAATGTTACGCTGGTAACGCTGCTCGAGGTATGAGTCTCGTCGCTCTCCACAACGGTGGTGGTACTGGTATCGGTAAAGCTATCAACGGTGGATTTGGTCTCGTCCTAGACGGTAGCCACCGGATCGATGAAATCATCAAGTCTGCCATTGCCTGGGACACTATGGGTGGGGTTGCTCGTCGGAACTGGGCACGGAATAACCATGCCATTGAAACAGCGATCGAGTACAACCGTCTCCATGCAGGAACAGACCACATCACCATTCCGTATCTGGCAGATGAAGATTTGGTCAAAGAAGCCGTTCAAAAATTGTTTTAACATCAAAAAATAAAAACTGAGAAAGGGGAGGAAAATGCAAAGACTCCTCCTCCCCAACTTCTCCTATAAAAAGAGGTAATCATATGGCAAAAATTGTTGAGTGTATTCCAAACTTCTCTGAAGGACGCAATCAAGCTGTGATCGACGGATTAGCAGCAACAGCAAAAAGTATTCCAGGTGTCACTTTACTAGACTACTCGTCTGACACCAGTCACAACCGCAGCGTCTTTACACTCGTTGGGGATGAAGAAAGCATTCAAGAAGTGGCTTTCCAATTGGTGAAATACGCTTCTGAAAACATTGATATGACCAAGCACGAAGGCGAACACCCTCGTATGGGGGCAACAGACGTTTGTCCATTCGTTCCCGTTAAAGATATCACTACAGCTGAATGCGTTGAGATTGCTAATAAAGTGGCCGAACGCATCAATCGTGAATTAGGTATTCCAATCTTCCTTTACGAAGATGCTGCAACTCGCCCAGAACGGAAGAACTTGGCTAAAGTGCGTAAAGGACAATTTGAAGGAATGCCAGAAAAATTGTTGGAAGAAGACTGGAAGCCAGACTACGGTGAACGCAAGATTCACCCAACTGCAGGGGTTACAGCTGTCGGTGTCCGGATGCCACTCGTTGCTTTCAATATCAACCTTGATACAGACGACCTAGAGATTGCCAATAAGATTTCTAAAATCATTCGTGGATCAAGCGGTGGATACAAATACTGTAAAGCGATCGGTGTCATGCTAGAAGATCGCAACATCGCCCAAGTCTCCATCAACATGGTCAACTTGGAACAATTCCCATTGTATCGTGTTGTGGAAACCGTTCGTTTCGAAGCACAACGTTACGGTGTTCACATCATCGGAACAGAACTTATCGGACTCGCTCCTGCTAAGGCTTTGATCGACTCTGCTGAATACTACTTACAATTAGAAGACTTTGACTACAGCAAACAAGTCTTGGAAAATCACTTGTTGGGTTAGAAAGGGAGTTCTATGAAACTAGTTGACTTAAGTATTACGGAGTTTGCCAAGGTCCTTGGTTCGGATGCTCCAGCTCCAGGTGGTGGTTCTGCTGCTGCCCTATCCGCTGCAAATGGGATTTCCCTTACAAAAATGGTCTGTGAACTGACTATTGGTAAGAAAAAATACGCTGAATTTGAAGACCACATCAAAGGGGTTCACGAAAAAAGTGCCCAACTCCAAGACCAATTACTAGAAGCCATCGACAAAGATACAGAAGCTTTCAACGTTGTATCAGCAGTCTTTGATCTTCCAAAGGAAACGGAAGAAGAGAAAGCCGCTCGTCGTGAAGCCATGCAAAAAGCTTTGAAACATGCGACAGTATCTCCTTTCTCTATGATGGAGCTCATCGTTGAAGCGCTTGAAACAACAAAAGAAGCTGTTGGTAAGTCCAATACCAATGCGGCGAGTGACTTAGGAGTGGCTGCTCTCAATCTCAAGGCTGGACTTCAGGGGGCTTGGCTCAATGTCCTGATCAACATTTCAGGAATCAAGGACCAAGACTTCGTCCAAGAATACCACGGCAAGGGACTCAAACTCCTCCAAACCGGTTCTGATCTTGCAGATAATATTTACCAAACCATTTTAGAAAGTCTATCTTAAACCTAGCAAATAAAAATAAAGAAAGAAGGGATTCTATGGTTTTATCGGATATTGAAATTGCCAATTCTGTCCAAATGAAGCCCATCACCGATATCGCTGCTGAACTTGGATTGACCGAAGACGATATTTCGCTCTACGGAAAATACAAGGCAAAAATTGATAGCAACCAACTGGAACAACTCAAGGATAAGGAAGATGGAAAGCTGATCCTCGTGACAGCCATCTCTCCGACACCTGCTGGAGAAGGAAAGACAACCACCTCTGTTGGATTAGTCGATGCTCTCTCAGCTATTGGTGAAAAAGCCGTCATTGCTCTCCGCGAACCGTCTCTTGGCCCTGTCTTTGGGATCAAGGGTGGAGCTGCCGGTGGCGGGTACGCCCAAGTGGTTCCAATGGAAGATATCAACCTTCACTTTACCGGAGACTTCCATGCCATTGGGATTGCCAACAACCTCCTTGCAGCCTTGATTGACAACCATATCCATCACGGCAATGAGTTGGGTATCGATTCTCGTCGCATCACCTGGAAACGGGTGGTCGATATGAACGACCGTCAACTCCGTCATATTGTCGATGGCCTTCAAGGAAAAACAAACGGGGTTCCTCGTGAAGATGGCTTTGACATCACCGTGGCTTCTGAAATCATGGCCATTCTCTGTCTCTCAGAAAATATCCTTGATCTCAAAGAACGCCTTGATCGCATCATTATCGGGTACAACTACCAAGGACAACCGGTCACAGCCAAAGACCTCAAGGCTGGAGGGGCCATGGCAGCTGTCCTCAAAGATGCCATCCATCCAAATTTGGTGCAAACCTTGGAGCATACTCCTGCCATCATCCACGGCGGACCATTTGCCAATATCGCCCACGGCTGTAACAGTGTGCTGGCTACTAAACTAGCCCTCAAATATGCAGATTATGTCGTGACAGAAGCTGGCTTCGGAGCAGACCTCGGTGCTGAAAAATTCATCGATATCAAGTGCCGCATGGCCGGGCTCAAACCTGCTGCCGTTGTCCTCGTCGCAACCATCCGTGCCCTCAAAATGCATGGTGGAGTTGCCAAAGCGGACTTGGCTACAGAAAATGTCCAAGCCGTTATCGATGGTCTACCAAACCTCGACAAACACTTGGCCAACATCCAAGAAATCTATGGCCTACCTGTAGTCGTTGCCATTAACAAATTCCCACTGGATACAGAAGCGGAACTTGAAGCTGTCTATGAATCTTGTAAGAAACGTAATGTAGATGTTGTCATTTCGGATGTCTGGGCGAATGGTGGAGCTGGTGGCCGTGACTTGGCTGAAAAAGTCATTCAACTGGCTCAAGAAGAAAACCACTTCTCTTATGTCTATGATGAAGAAGACAGCATTGAAACAAAATTGACCAAGATTGTCACAAAAGTTTATGGTGGTAAAGGCATCAGCTTAACACCAGCAGCCAAACGCGAACTGAAAGAATTGGAAGCTCTGGGCTTCTCAAACTACCCAATCTGTATGGCCAAAACCCAATATTCCTTCTCAGACGATGCGAAGAAAATGGGAGCACCAAAAGATTTCACAGTTAAAATCAGTAACCTTAAGGTGGCTGCCGGAGCTGGCTTCATCGTAGCTCTCACTGGTACCATTATGACCATGCCTGGCCTACCTAAAGTTCCTGCCAGTGAAAAGATTGATATCGATGCCCACGGCAATATCACTGGTCTCTTTTAAGAAAGAAGGCGTCCTATGGTGACTCTCCTTCATCTTACCCCCGCAGATTATCAAATTTCTACCTGGTCCGGTGGCCAAACCACCCAACTCTTTCTCTCCCCAGAGGGAGGAAGCTATCCAGATCGGACCTTTGACTTCCGCCTCTCTACTGCAACGGTAGAGGTTGAAAAAAGTACCTTTACCGATCTCACGGGCTACCACCGAATCTTGATGCCCTTGAATGCCTCCATTAGGCTCACCCATCACCATAAAGAAGTGGTTTTGAACCCCTTTCAAAGCTACTTCTTTGATGGGGGAGATCCTGTATCTAGCCAAGGGACTTGTCAAGACTTTAATTTGATTTACAAACCTTCTTATCAGGGGCATATGAGTGCTATATCCCCAAAAGAGAGTGTCAAAAGTCAGAGTCGCTATCAATTGATCTACGCTCTCTGTCCACTAACACTCGAATGGGGAAACAATCATTCTCAAACTCTCCAAACTCACGAGCTCCTGGTGATCGAACAAGCATCTCCTCTTCAAGAGATGACAATCACGTTTTTACCCCATCAGTCTGGGGAGCAACCGATTGCTATCTGGACTGAACTACAATAATGTTCACAAAGGAGAAACATTATGAACGGAGCACATAAACAGTCGATTGAGGAACAAGAAAAAGCGAAATTCAGCTTTAGTGGTGCCACTCTATACGGTATCAACGCCGTAATCGGATCTGGTATCTTCCTCCTCCCTCAAAAAATATATTCTGGCCTTGGACCAGCTTCTCTAGCTGTCATGTTCGGAGTAGCCATTCTCGTCATGCTACTATCAGCCTGTCTGGCTGAAACGGCTGGCTACTTCGATAAAAACGGTGGAGCTATGCAATACTCAAAAGCCGCTTTTGGAGATTTCGTTGGCTTTAACGTTGGGATTCTCGGTTGGGCCGTTACTGTTATCGCCTGGGCTGCCATGTTAGCCGGCTTTGCTAAGATCTTCATCATTACCTTCCCAGCATTTGAAGGCTACAACCTTCCGATCAGTGTCGGTATGCTGATTCTCTTGAGTCTGATGAACATCGCCGGTCTGAAAACCTCTAAGATGTTCACTCTGACAGCTACTGTTGCAAAATTAATTCCAATTGTCCTCTTCTCACTCTTTGCCATCTTCTTCATTCCCGGTGGCGTGAGCAAGGGCAACTTCACACCTTTCCTTCAATTGGAAAGTGGAACAAACCTCTTCAGTTCTATTTCTAGTACAGCCGTCTACATCTTCTACGGTTTCATCGGATTTGAAACCATGTCTATCGTTGCAGGGGAAATGCGCAACCCTGAAAAGAACGTTCCCCGCGCTATTCTAGGTTCTATCAGTATTGTATCTGTTCTCTACATGTTGATCATCGCTGGAACAATCGCCATGCTTGGTGGTCGCATTATGCAAACTGGTGCACCAGTACAAGACGCATTTGTCGAAATGATTGGCCCTATCGGAGCTCCACTCGTTTCTTACGGAGCCCTCATTTCAATCGCCGGTCTAAACATCGGTGAATCCATCATGGTCCCTCGTTTTGGTGCTGCCCTAGCAGATGAAAAACTCTTGCCAGCAGATCTTGGAAAAACAAACTCTAAGAATGCTCCAGTCATTGCCATTATCATTTCCGGTGCCTTTGCGTTCTTACTCTTGTTATCTGGATCTTTCGAATCATTAGCAACTTTCAGTGTTGTCTTCCGTTTCTTCCAATACATTCCAACAGCTTTGGCAGCCATCAAACTCAGAAAAATGTACCCAGACAAAAAGGTTACCTTCCGAGTACCATTTGGTCCCGTTATCCCAGTTCTAGCCGTTGTGATCAGTATCTTGATGATTGCAGGGGACAACCTAATGAACTTTGTTTGGGGGGCCATCGGTCTCGTGATTGCAAGTGGACTTTACTTTGTTTTCCACGGCGATAAACTACATAAATCGAAAACCCTTCCTCACTAATTTTCTTTACACAGTAGATGGGAACAGAGACGGGAGCGAAGCTCGGTTTTGCTCCCTAACCCATCTAGGACTCCACGAATGTCAAACCTGAGCCCTTTTCTCTAAGACTCTTCTCAAATTTCTTAAGATCAATAGACAATGGGCTCATGTTTGGTATTCAAACTGAAGTAAACACATCTACTTCCCCAGAACAACTATTCATAATCGGAGGTTTTATATGACTCAATTGATTCATTTAGATGGCAATAGCTTAACACTCGAAGAAGTCATCGCTGTAGCTCGGCACGGTGCCCAATGTGAGCTTGATGAACAAGCCAAAGAAGCCGTTATCGCATCCCGTAAAATCGTTGATGACATTGTCCGCGAAAAACGAGTCGTCTACGGTGTGACCACTGGTTTTGGTTCCCTCTGTAATGTCAGCATCTCTCCAGAAGATACTGTTCAGCTGCAAGAAAACCTGATCCGGACTCACTCATCTGGCTTCGGTGATCCACTTCCTGAAGATGCCGTTCGTGCTATCATGCTGATCCGTATCAACTCGCTCTTGAAAGGCTATTCTGGCATTCGTCTGTCAACCGTTGAAAAACTGTTAGAATTGCTCAACAAAGGAGTCACTCCTTATATTCCTGAAAAAGGATCACTCGGAGCTTCTGGAGACTTAGCACCACTTGCTCATATGGTTTTACCAATGTTGGGTCTTGGACGCGCCTACTACAAAGGAGAACTTCTCAGTGGTCAAGAAGCCCTAGATCGTGCTGGAATTGAAAAGATCCAATTGGCTGCCAAAGAAGGGCTTGCCTTGATCAACGGTACAACCGTCCTAACGGGTATCGGTGCTCTTGCGACTTATGATGGTATCCAATTGCTCAAACTCTCTGATATCGCTGGTGCTCTCTCAATGGAAGTTCACAATGGAATTACCAGTCCATTCGAAGAAGACCTTCATACCATCCGCCCACAAAGTGGACAATTGGCAACTGCTCGCAACATCCGTAACCTTCTTGAAGGAAGCAAGAATACCACTGTTGCGACTCAACAACGGGTACAAGATCCTTATACACTTCGCTGTATCCCTCAAATACATGGAGCCAGCAAGGATTCTATTGCTTACGTAAAAGAAAAAGTTGAAATCGAAATCAACTCTGTCACAGATAACCCAATCATTACCAAAGAAGGACACGTCATCTCAGGAGGTAACTTCCACGGTGAACCAATGGCGCAACCATTTGACTTCTTAGGCATTGCCCTTTCTGAAATTGGGAACGTATCTGAACGTCGGGTGGAACGCTTGGTCAACAGCCAACTCAGTAAATTACCATCCTTCTTGGTCAAACACCCTGGACTCAACTCAGGCTTCATGATTACCCAGTATGCTTGTGCATCCCTTGCATCGGAAAATAAAATTTTGGCTCACCCTGCTAGTGTCGATTCTATTCCATCTTGTGAAAACCAAGAAGATTTCGTCAGCATGGGAACGACTGCCGCTCGTAAAGCAGCAGAAATCCTTAAGAATTCACGCCGCATCGTTGCTACTGAAATTATGGCAGCCTGCCAAGCCTTGGATCTCAAACCAGAAAATCATGAACTTGGTAAAGGTACAAAACCAGCCTATGACATGATTCGCAGCAAGGTGGCCTTCATTGAATTTGACAAGGACATCGAAATCTTCGAAGAACTCAATAAAGCATCTGCTGTTGTCGAAAGTGAAGAATTCTTAGCAACCATCGAAAAAGCAGTTGACTTAAGCATTCAATACTGATACAGTAAGAATAAAGCAAAACAGAGGCTGGCGATCTTCTCAGCCTCTGCCTGCTTTCAGAAAAATAAGGGAGGCGACAAGCTTGCTCACAAACTACTATCCAATGACCTACAGCTACTACCAAGGTAGCATCGAGGACAATCCCTACACGGCCAAATGGGGAATGGTCACCAAATTTTTAGACCTAAACGACGGGACCCTCACTCCATTTGAGGGGATGACCTTTGGGATCATCGGCTTTAAGAGCGACAAAGGAGTCTATATCAATAATGGGCGTGTAGGAGCAGTCGAGGGCCCTACAGCCATCCGTTCTCAAATCGCTAAACTTCCATGGCACTGGGGAACCAATGTGACAGTGTATGATGTGGGAAATATTGACGGGCCTAACCATTCACTAGAAGAACTCCAAGAAAGTCTCTCACAAGCGATCCAGCGCATGTACCAATTAGGGATCCAACCCATTGTCCTAGGAGGCGGTCACGGAACTGCTTACGGCCACTATCTAGGGATTCAATCCAGTTTAGAAAAAGATGAACAACTGGCTGTGATCAATCTGGATGCCCACTTTGATTTGCGACCTTACGACCAAACCGGTCCCAATTCTGGAACAGGTTTTCGTCAAATGGCTGATCATGCGAAAGAAAAAGGTCAGGACTTCCCTTACCTCATCCTGGGGATCCAAGAGCACAATAATAACCTCTTCCTCTTTAATTACGTTGCTAAAACACCAAGCATTGATTTTTTAACTGGCCAAGATCTCTTCCAGATGAGCCACCAAGCCATTCTGGATCGAATCGATCAATTTTTAGAAAACCAAACCGCGATCTATCTGTCTATTGATATGGATTGCTTTGCGGTCGGCTCTGCTCCCGGTGTTAGCGCCATCCAATCACTTGGTGTCGATCCTAAACTAGCCCTCCTGCTTCTCCAACACATTGCTGCTAGTGGTAAGCTAATCGGATTTGATGTCGTGGAAGTTTCTCCTCCTCATGACATTGACAATCATACTTCAAATCTTGCTGCGACCTTTATCTTTTACTTGACCCAAATATTGGCGCAACAAAAACTGAACTAAGAAGATTTCTACACACATAAAAAGCATAGAAACACCCATTACTAGGGTATTTCTATGCTTTTTCTTCATTTTCAGACACAACGATTTTTGCCTGAAAAGAGGACAGACCACTTAGCCTTCTCTTATGATTTAGGCAAGAGACACTACAGGTCTTTTAATTTCTTAAGAAACTGACGATCTCTGTATAGATTCAAGTGTTGCTCTGCCACCTTCTTGTAGTAATTCTTATCTTCTTTCAAGAAGGTGCTCAGGGCAGGAGCGAGCTCTTCTCCCTTCTCCTTTTGATCAGATAAGAAAGCCAATAGATAATGAACCATCCCCTTATCCCGCGAATTGGCAGATGGATTCATCGTCCTTTCTTTTCGAGCCAGATAATCCGCAACCTTCTCCTGATCCCCTTGCTGACAAGCAATCAAGGATTGGTAAAATTCGAGCAATTCTTCCTTCCAAGGGAAACGAACACTGGATAAAATCTTCTGAGCTCTGTCAAAACAGCGGCGAGCTTGAATCAAATCTCCCTTCCAATAATAGGCGATCCCAAGATCAATATCAAAGACGACACGGACAGAATCAACAGCTTGATCTCCCACCAAACGCAGAACCTCTTCTAAGTGGGTGACCGCTACTTGGAAATGCCCTCTCACTTGCTCGATTTCAGCGAGGTAGGCCAAAGAAGCTGCAATTTGAATGGCATACTTGGCCTGCATGCTATTGGTCAAACTAAAGCAATCAATGGAGCGATACAGATGCCGGGTCGCCTGCTCCTCATCCCCAACCATCAGGTGATACAAGCCCTTCAAACGCAACTGGATCGCAATGACCTCATGATTATTAGCTTGGATGGCATCTTCCAAAGCCAAATCTGTATAATAGGCCATCTCAGAGATATTTTCCGTTTGAATGCAATAATAAATGATTTGCCGATAACCCTCTAAGAGGAAGTCGGATTGCTTGAGTTCCCGCGCATAGGAGATGACTTTTTGGATATCATGAATCCCCTTTTGATACTCCCCACTTCGAATAAAATAGCGACCTTCTAGGTACAAGTAACGCAGTTGTAAATGCTTGTATTCTCTATCTCTTTGGTGCCTTGAAAAGAGGTTATCTAATTCTTGGCGAATGCGGGATAGCTCTCCAAAAATGTCCAAATGGCTATTTGTACCATCTGATAGGAACCCCTCATCTACCTTGGAATAAATCGGAAACAGCTCATGCTCCAGCTGAAGGATTTCTTCTAAATAGGTCAACTCAAACGATAAGGAGCGCAAGAGATTTTGCGATTGCTTGTATTGGTAGGCAATTTCCTTATAAAGAGGAAGGTCCGTCGAATCTTCTAAAGTTTCTTCCAATTTTTGCGCAATTTGTTGGTGGAAGAGCCGCCGTCTAGCTGGCGAAAGAAGATGGTAAAAGTACATGGCTACCAATTGCTTGCAGAATTGAACCATGAGAGCCTCTCCTTCTTCTACGATTGAGACGATCGCTCTTTCAGATAAAGGCTCGATTAATTCAGTCAAAACAGGAAGCTCTGTAGCGGTCAATTCTGCCAAGATAGACAGGGAGATTGGCTTATGAAAACAAGATAGGTAGTGTAGAAGAGCCTCTTCCTCGCTGCCCATATCCCCAAGCTCCTGAGTAAGATAAGCTTGAATGATATCAGGCAAGGGTTCTAAATTTTCATTTTCTTTCCACTCTTCGATATAGCTGGACAGCAAGAACGGACTGCCTTCACTCCATTCGACCATCTGCTCCATCACTGCCGGCTCTATTGCTCCCAGTTCCCCTTTCAAGAGAGCACGACTTTCACTTGGATCAAAATTGGTCAACTCTAGTTGAGACAGCCTTTTCTCTACCTTCAAGCTCCCCAAGAAGTTGACGAAGGAAGCTGGCAGAGGCTCTTCAGCTGTAAAAATTAGTTGCCATTTCTCCTGGTTTCTTCTTTCCTCTAGTCGTTTCACTTTTTCTAGAGACACTGCATCAATCCACTGGGCGTTTTCAAGCAGAATCAGGAGCGGTTTTTCTTTGCTAAGGCTCTGAAGCTGATTCCATACCGAAATGAGATCATCCTCCTCTTCCAGAAGGGAAATCCCCATCTCATCCCCCAGTTTCTCTAGCGCTTGTCTGAGATCATTCCAGCTGCTTCCTTCGTATCGTTGACTAGTAGCTCTTCCTTCCACCTTGATAAAGTTAAAACTGCGATTGGACATCAAGACCAACTGCCGCAAGAGACGTTTCTTGCCTGTTCCAGATTGCCCCATCACGAGAAAAGGACCAACCGCTTCACCCGTCTCGACTAAGGAAAGGTATTCCTCGAGTTGCGAGAGTTCTTGTTTCCGACCAAAGAAAGAAAGTTCACGAATATTCAAGCGATTGGTCAGTTTATGAGTTCGTTTGGCTTCCAAAACCGAGTGATAAAGTTCCTCAATTGCTCGACTGGGACGCACACTGAGCTCGCGATCCAATAAATCGACTAGCTTATAATAGGTTTCAAAAAATTTTCCTAGCTGATGATGGAAGCTATAATACTCCATCAAGAGCTGGTAGTTTTTCTCTTCAAATTCATCCAGCTCTACCAAATGATGGAGCAAGAGTTCTATACTAGGATCTGCAAAACCGACCTGCTCAATTTTTTGATAGCAACTTTCGACATAGAGCTTCCTATAAGCATCTCGTTTGCGAGAAGCCCACTGGTCAAAGTCTTCATCATCCTTGACATAGAAGCCCTCTAGAAAGTCTCCCCGATAAAGATCCAAGGCACTTAGTGGATCTCTTTCAAAGAGCTGAACATCCAAAGAAAGACTCAACTCAGGATTAAGAGCCAAACTACTTCTGCTTGGTGAGACAATGATATCTCCTTCAAAGATTTTATTGGCTTGGTAAACCGTATTCCGTAAGTTTTTGCGAGCTACTTGGTTTTCCTTATCTCCCCAAAGGATACCGGCGATTTCATCACGGTTGACTTGGCCCATGACCGCTAAATAATAAAGCAAGGCCTCCATCTTCGAAAAAGAAAACCGAATAGTTTTCTGATTGAAAACAACCTTAGGGGGTCCAAATAACTTTAACGTGAGATCTTTCTTCATTGCAAGCGCCTCCAAAAACTTCATATTAATACTATAAAAAAAAAGTTGGCTTTTAGCAAGTGATTTATCCAAATAAAAAGAGATTGAGAACGATTCTTTCTCAATCTCTACACTTCCTACTAAAAGTGTTGATTAATTCACTTCAAAATTCGGTTGATGATCAAATAAAGCCTTTGTTGCTTGGTAGACGTGGTAAGCGACATCTTCATTGTTCATGGTGTAAAGGTGGACTCCAGCCACATCTTGAGTAACCAAATCAACAATTTGATCGACTGCATAAGCAAGTCCTGCTGCTCTGAGTGACTCAGGATCATGCTCATACTTGTCCAGAATGGCTTTAAACTTCCGTGGGATATGAACATTTTCACAAGTCTTAAGGAGACGAAGGGCCTGATTGCGATTGAGAATCGGCATCACTCCTGCATGAATAGGAACATTGATCCCAGCCAAGGTACACTTATCTTGAAAATCATAGAAACGCTCATTGTCAAAGAAAAGTTGAGTGACCAAACTAGAGCATCCTGCATCTACCTTCTTTTTAAGATTTTGAATATCTGAAATTTGGTTTGGAGAATCTGGGTGTCCCTCAGGATAGCAGGCACCAATCACCTCAAAATGGGGCGCTTCTGTTTTGATAAATTCAATCAGATCCGTTGCATAACGAAAGTCTTTTAAAGGTTCCACACCAGGGATAATATCCCCACGCAGAGCCAAAATCCGATGAACCCCTACTTGATCTAACTCATGAAGAGTATCGGCCACTTTTTCCTTGCTCAAATAAACGGCTGGCAAGTGAGCAATTGTCGGAATAGACAATTCATTTTGAATATAATTGGCTAAAGCAACCGTCGTCTCTTTGATATTGTATTTATTATTGCTAGCGGTCACACTAATAAAGTGAGGAGCTAGCTCCTGCATATTTGCCAAGGCACGTAAGAGTTTGGCATTGCCTACTTCAGGATTTGGAGGAAAAACTTCAAATGACAGAGACGGTGTGTGTTGTGACATATTCTATCCTTTTCTTTTGTTTCTTTGATCAAGAACTCTGAGCCACTATTTCTAGGATAAGGGAACGATTCGAAAACCCTCTACACGATGATAGAAGGTCCTCGAAACAGTTCTTACAAGTGTTCACGCGCTTCTTTAGCGGCATTAACGAGTTTGATCAAGCTTTCTTTTGTTTCTTTAATTCCACGAGTCTTCAAACCACAGTCAGGGTTGATCCAAACTTTGCCACTTGGTACTTTAGCCAAGATTGCTTCGATGGTGTGATCAATTTCACCGTCTTGTGGGACACGTGGTGAGTGGATATCGTAAACCCCAGGTCCAACTTCTGTTTGGAAGTTTTTGGCTTTCAACTCATCCAAGATTTCAAGGTTTGAACGGCTAGCTTCAAATGAGATAACGTCCGCATCCAAGTTATCGATCGCTGGGATGATATCTGTAAATTCTGAGTAACACATGTGAGTGTGGATTTGGGTATCTGGCGCTACAGTTGAGTGTACCAAACGGAAGGCTGGAATCGCCCAGTCAAGGTAATCTTCGTACCAGTCGCTACGACGAAGTGGCAATTTTTCACGAAGAGCAGCTTCGTCGATTTGGATGATTTTCACACCTGCAGCTTCAAGGTCAAGAACTTCATCCTTGATGGCAAGAGCGATTTGAAGAGTAGAATCCTTGATAGAGATGTCTTCACGTGGGAATGACCAGTTAAGGATGGTAACAGGTCCAGTCAACATCCCTTTAACAGGTTTGTCCGTACGGCTTTGTGCGTAGCTAGACCATTTCACAGTGATTGGATTGAGACGAGTGACATCACCCCAGATGATTGGTGGTTTCACCCCACGCATACCGTATGATTGTACCCAACCGTTTTTAGAGAAGAGGTAACCTGACAAGTTTTGACCGAAGTACTCAACCATGTCGTTCCGCTCGAATTCACCGTGTACAAGCACGTCAAATCCAACTTCTTCTTGCCATTTGATCCATTCGTCAATCGTTTCAGCAAGGAAGGCATCGTATTCTTCTTGTGTCAATTCACCCTTACGGAAGGCCAAACGTTTAGCACGAACTTCCTTGGTTTGAGGGAATGAACCGATGGTAGTTGTTGGAAGTGCTGGAAGCTTGAAGGCTTCTTTTTGGATTTCTTCACGTTCTGTGAAAGCTGGCAAACGAGTGTAGTCTGCTTCTGTCAAAGCTGCGATGCGAGCATGAAGTTCAGCATTTGCTCCAACGCGTTCTGTTGCAAAGAGTTCTTTGTTGGCAGCAAGAGCTTCCGCCCCTTGACCATTGCGGATAGCATCCAAGTCACGCAATTCACCCAATTTTTCAACCGCAAAGGCGAAGTGGTTCAAAATAGCTGGTTCAAAATCTTCGTTAGCCGTTGTAAATGGCACATGAAGAAGGGAGCAAGAAGTCGTCAAGACAACCTTTTCAGCTGGAACTTGATCCAAGATTTCCAAGCTCTTTTCATAGTTATTGCGCCAGATGTTTTTCCCATTCACAATACCAGCATAAAGGGTCTTATCAGCTGGGAAGCCACCTTTCACCAATTCAAGTGTTTTCTTCCCTTCAACAAAGTCAAGACCGATACCATCTACTGGCAAGTTTACAAGGTCATTGTAGACATCACGAACATCACCAAAGTAAGTTTGGATCAAGACTTCAAGACCTTTCTTGTCAGCCAAGAGTTTGTTGTAGAGGTTCAAGAAGAGAGCTTTTTCTTCAGCTGTCAAATCTTTAACAAGAGCTGGCTCATCGAGTTGAATACGAGTCGCACCAAGCTCAGCCAATTTGGCAAAAACTTCTTGGTAAGCAGCAACCAAGCTGTCTACGAAGTCCTCAGCTTTCACACCATCTTCAAAGTCAGATAATTGAAGGAATGTGAATGGTCCAACAACTACTGGACGAGTGTTGATCCCCAATTCTTTGGCTTCTTGGTACTCATCAAAAATCTTGTGACCAGCCAATTTCACTTCTGTTGTTTTTTCAAATTTAGGAACAATGTAATGGTAGTTCGTGTTGAACCATTTTTTCATTGGAAGGGCACGCACATCCCCTTTTTCACCTTGATAACCACGCGCCAAAGCAAAGTATTGTTCAAGGTCTGTCAAATCCAAGTTTTGAACAGATGCAGGCACGACGTTGAAAAGGAAGGCTGCATCAAGAAAATTGTCGTAATGTGAGAAGTCATTTGAAGGAATCTCTGAGATGCCTTGTTCTTTAACAATGTTCCAGTGTTTAGCACGCAAGTCTTTAGCAGCTGCCAAGAGCTCGTCTGCTGAGATTTCTTTTCTAAAGTATTTTTCAGTTGTAAATTTTAATTCACGGAATTCACCCAAACGTGGGAAACCGATAATTGTAGTTGACATGTTGTGTCCTCCAAAAATTCTAATTGACACTATCATATCAGAAGATAGCCGTCTTGTATAATTGCTTTTACACGAATTTTGATATAGCCAATAACTATAACATGGATTTAATGTGCCTTGAGACTAGAAATTAAAAGTAAAAACTAGGACTTCTTATAAATATTTCCTATAACCCAAGCATCCCCAAAACCATTTTTGAGCGGATTGCACTAGAAGAACAGCCCCAAAAAAGTAAAGCAGGCCTTCTCTATTGAGAAAGACCTGCTTCTACGAGGAAGTAATTCCCTCTATTTTTCTTACTTTTATTAGGCTAATTTGACACAGAAGGCATCCCAAGGTGCCAACCTGCCTGATTCGAGGACTTGTTCTACTTTGGTATTGGCAATGAGAACCTCTTCAACCCCATTGACGAGCGGTAAGTCTTGCTCTTGACTGGAGAGATTGACAACCACCAGATAGGCTTGCTCTCCTTCTACCCGCTTGTAGGCAAAAACCTTGTCTGCTGCGTCCACCAATTCATAATCAGCAGTCACAAGCCAAGGGTGTTCTTTTCTCAAAGCAATGAGGGCTTGGTAGGTATAGAAAATGGAGTCTGGATCTGCTAGGGCAGCCTCCACATTGATCTCTTTGTAGTTTGGGTTGACCGCAAGCCATGGACGACCTGTCGTAAAGCCAGCTTCTGCTTCATCATTCCACTGCATCGGTGTCCGGGCATTGTCCCGACCAATATGACGAATTTGATCCATGATCACTTCGAGCGGAATCCCTTTTTCTAAGGCTTCATGAGCATAGTTGATTGACTCGATATCTTCTACGTCCTCAAGGCTCTTAAATGGATAATTGGTCATCCCGATTTCTTCCCCTTGATAGATATAAGGAGTTCCCTTCATCAAGTGAAGCAAAATCGCTAAAGCCTTGGCAGATTTGACACGGTAGTCGCCATCATCCCCCCAAGTTGACACAATCCGTGGCAAATCGTGGTTGTTCCAGAAGAGGGAATTCCAGCCTTCCTCTTCTCCTAATTCCGTCTGCCACTTGGTGAAAATTTCCTTCAATTTAGGCACATCCAATTCCTTAGCGTAGTGCCACTTTGGTTGACCCGGTTGGTATTGAAGGCCGATGTGTTCAAATTGGAAGACCATGGACAATTCTTGATTTTTTGGATTGGAGTACTGCTTGGCAATCTCTGGAGTCGCCCCCCAAGTTTCTCCTACTGTGAGCAGATCCTTATCGCCAAAGGTCGCTTGATTCATTTCTTTCAAGTAAGGATGGAGCATGGGACCATTGCTGATGATTTCCTGATCTGGGATCTTACCGATCATATCGATCACATCCATACGGAAGCCACCAATTCCCTTGTCAATCCAGAAATTCATCATGTCATAGATCTGATGACGGAGTTCCTCATTTTCCCAGTTGAGATCTGGTTGCTTCTTACTAAAGTTATGCAGGTAGTATTGGCCTGATGCTTCATCCAATTCCCAAGCAGAGCCACTAAAAGCAGAAATAATACCATTGGGCTCATCGCGCCAAATATAGAAATCCCGCTTTGGACTGTCTGGGTTTTCACGTGCCTCAATAAACCAAGCATGCTCATCAGAGGTATGGTTAACCACCAAGTCCATAATGATTTTGATCTTGCGTTTATGACCTTCTGCGATCAATTCTTCCATATCTTCCATGGTACCAAAGATGGAGGCAATATCCTCGTAATCCGAGATGTCATAGCCGTTATCATCCATGGGACTCTTGTAGACTGGTGAGAGCCAGATGGCTGTAATCCCAAGCTTTTCCAGATAGTCTAGCTTGCTCGTGATCCCCTTGAGATCCCCGATGCCATCGCCATTACTATCCTTGAAACTTTTTGGATAAACTTGGTAAATTACGGCATTATGCCACCATTTTTGTTCCATTTTTTCTTCTCCTTTATGATTGTGAAATCACTTTCATCATACAAAAATAGGGGTGAAATTGCAAGAATTTAAAAGTCTTCATTCTCTTCACTGGAATAAATCACTTCAAAGAGACGTTGGCGCAAGCCTTCCTCCAAAGGCGTGATGACCTTCATCAACTGTTTCCAATCCTTGGCTCTTGAACAAGCCGCAAATAATTCATTTTTCCTATCGTAGGCCAGGTTGGCAGATTTTAAGAGCTCAAACATCCGATCTTCTTTGGCAATCGGACGCGATTGCAGCTCACCCATCGCAATTTCCTGACTTTGATTGTCCACTAAGATAGGGGCTGTATCAAAGGTATGGAGCAAGAAACGGTGCTGTCTCTTTTCAGGAAGCAAGGCTAGATCACCTGTTAAATCCAGACTAATCTTTCTTTCATCCCAATCGACTGTTAGGCGGGTTTCAACCTTGCTAGCTCCTTCTCCTTCGACGAGTACGAAGGAACGATTGTCACCTGGGAAGAGATGCCAGTCCAGCATTTCTGGAAGGTCTACTCCTGTCTGTGGTTGTGCATCCATAGGGATGATGGCTCCCGCACGTGCAAAGACTGGAATATCCTGGCTGGTCCTAAAGACCGTGAGCTTGCCTCTTCCTTCATACTTCCAATCATGGAAGAAATCATACCAAACGCCATCTGGGAACCAAACACTCACAGAAGCACTATGAAAGACAGGATCCAGCGCTTCGGTAATTGGCGCCACCATGAGTTCACTGCCAAAGAAATATTGATTCTTAGCTTCATAAGCCTCTTCTTCGTTTGGGTAGTGGTAATAAAGGGGTTGAACCAAGGGCAGCCCTTCTTCGTGCGTCGCAACATTCATGGTGTAGAGATAAGGCAGTAAGCTATGGCGCAGGCGCAAATACTGCTTCATCAAGCGACAGGTCTCTGGCGAGTAAAACCACGGTTCCTTGCTGTTAAAGGCATTACAAGAACTATGAAGACGATTAATCGGGCTAAAAACCCCAAACTGCAACCAACGAAGAGCCAAGTCTTCATCATAGTAGCCCCGCATATGGCCACCGATATCATGACTCCACCAGGTGTAGCCGATATTGGAAGCTGTGCTGGTAAAATAGGGTTGAAAGGCTAGGGATTCCCAAGTCACAATAGTGTCCCCTGAAAAACCAATCGGATACCGATGACTGCCAGGACCCCCATAACGCGATAAGATGAGACCAGCTTGGCCTTTTCGACAATTGTCTAGATAATGATAGTGATTTAACAACCAAAGGGGATCCATCTTGCCATGACTACCTTGTTGCCAATCAATCCACCAAAAATCCACTCCCTGATCTTCCAAAGGATGGTGGACATCTTCGAAATAAGCTTCGCGAAAGGCTGGACTATAAAAGTCAAAGCTAGCCGCTTCTTCCTTTTCCGCATCCAGTCCCAAGCGTTTTGCGACCATGGGATAAGCATCTTCGAAGGCGCGAATTCCATCTGCCGGATGGACATTTAAGGTCACCTTTAAACCACGCTCATGCAGGCCATTTAAGAAGGCAGCTGGATCAGGAATCAAATCCCGGTTCCAACTATAGCCAGTCCAACCACTTCCAAAGCGAGCAGGAATCGCCGTCTTGTGCCAATCCATATCGATCACACTGACTGCAAGAGGCACCCCTTCTGCTTTGAAACGATCCATCAAATCTGTGTACTCCTGACTGGTATAAGGCCAATAGCGACTCCACCAGTTTCCCAGAGCATAACGTGGCAAGAGGGGTGGCTGTCCTGTCAGATGGTAAAAATCTTTCAAGGCACCTAGATAATCGCGCCCATAACCGAAGAAATACAGATCCACCTCTGGATAGGGCCGTGCTCTAAACCCACTTTCGTCATCATACAAGTAGGAAGCAGAATCATCTAAAAGAGCATAGCCTGCTTTGCTTAAGATTCCATCTTCCAGCTCCATAGCCCCATCGACCTCGTCAAGCGTCCGACTGGTCCCCTTTAAGGTCTCCGGCTGATCTCCATAGTACCACCGGCTCCCATAGACTGCATACTGACCCTTGAGTTCAATATAAAGTCGATCCGGTGCAAACCGTCCTTTTTCAAAATGGAGGTGGAGATGCTCAGTATGAAGATCAAGGACCTCTTCTGTCTCTACAACCTCGCAGGCAACAGGTCCAAAATCACGATTTTGCACAACTTGCGTCTGACCATCTTCAAAAACACCATCCTCTGAGTATTCCAAGCGCACCAAAGATTCCGTTAATACGGAGATTCGGTAGTTCTCTCCCTGTATCACTGATCCTGCCATTTGTCGTTCCTCCGCTTTTTATCTGCTTCGCCTCACCATGTAAGCGTTTACGATTTTACTATAGCACTCAAAAAAAAGCCTGTCAACACCTGACAGAGCCTTTCCTAACATTTTATAAGATCAACTTCCCCAATGGATCAAGAGATACATGAGACTCGATCCAAACATATCTGCCAAGGCATGCATGAGGAAAAATGGCAAGAGATTCTTGACGACCTTGATGACGGACGTTAGGTGAAATTATCCGGTGGATGATTTCAGCAATCAAGGAAGTTCCATGACTAAATTAAGATACAGAGGGCGTCTGCGGAGTAAAAATTAAAAATCATTTTTCTGCAGAATCATTTCACCTATTTTAGTTAAAAAATAGGTGATCAACATTCTGAAACGATTAGTCTAACAAGTCTTGGATTCTGTCCAAATACTGATTGTCTGTCACTGCCATCACGTGTACCTCAGCTGGCCAAACAAAATCTGGGCCCAGCTGGCTCCGTAGGGGCTGGTCTTCTCCATCTCGATAGCCGATGATATTGAGTTGATATTGGTCTCTGATTTCCAAGTCTCGGATACTTTTTCCTACCCAGCTAGCTGGAACCGTAAACTCGACCACCACCACTTCTTCATCCAACTGGAAAACTTCAATCCGATGTTGGAAAAGAATCATTTTAGCGAGGGACATGCCTGCTTCTACCTCCGGCAGGATAACCAGATCAGCCCCAATCTTTTCCAGAACTTCTTTGGTCACTTCGTTTTTGACCTTAGCAATGACGTGCTCGACTCCAAGCGCCTTACAGTGCATGACAGCCAGCACACTGGACTCCAGATTTTCACCGGTCGCGATCACGACTGTGTCACAGTTCCCAATATCTGCTGCATCCAAGAGGTCCATTTCTGTAATGTCTCCAACAATTCCAGTCGTAATCATGGATTCATATTGGTTGATCACATCTGCGTGATCATCAATCGCAATAATATCCACATCCTGGTCTTGCAGGGTTTTCAGGACACTCTGTCCAAAAATTCCTAATCCTAAAATTCCAATGGTTCGATTCGCCATGAGTTTCTCCTATCCGATAATGATGTCTGCCTTGGCATACTGCAAGGTATCTGCTTTCTTGGCTTGGTAATTGTTCAAGCTAACCATGAGGGTCAAAGGGCCGATCCGACCGATAAACATAAGCACCATGATGATCCCCAGCCCTGCTCCATTTAAGGTCGAGGTCACATTGGCTGTCACGCCTACTGTCGCTAGAGCCGATACTACCTCAAAGACCAAATAAATAAAGCGTTGGCCATCCGGCGTCACCAAACAGATTCCTAATAGACCCACTAAGAAGGTCAACTGGAAAATCACCGCCGTCCCAAAGGAACGTTGGACAATGTCTGGTGAAATCGTACGTTTTCCTAAATTGGTATGTGGTAGCCCCAATAGTTCCTTCCGAGCCAGGAGCAAGAGGACCAGGAAGGTGGTGATCTTCATGCCCCCTGCTGTCCCGCCTGGCGCTCCACCTAAAAACATCTGCAAGAGATAGACGAAGAGCGTCACTGGTCGGACTGCTGTATAATCTAAGGATGCAAAACCAGCTGTCCGCATGCTGACGGTTTGGAAGAAGCTGACCAAGATCTTCTCTCCTAATGGAAGGGCCCCAATGGTTGCCGGATTATCAAACTCGGTCAAAAGACTAGTCACTGTCCCAAAGAGAAGGATCGCCGCTGTTAACCAGAGAACCACCTTGGTATGGAAGCGAAGAGTTCGCCGTCCCGATTGATTACGGGCCTTGGTGGCTAGGTCAAACCAGACCATGAAGCCCAAGCCCCCAGTAATAATAAGGGCAGACAAGGTCAGATTGACCAACCAATCGGTCTGGAAGCTCATCATGCTATCGCCTCCAAAATTATCAAAGCCCGCATTACAAAAGGCCGAGACCGCAACAAAGATGGAGTTAAAGATCCCATGGCCCCAGCCAAAGCGAGGGATAAAGCGGGTCATGAGGAGCAAGGCCCCCACCCCTTCGATGGTAAAGGTCGTAATAAAGATGGAGCGGACAAAACGGGCTAAGCTCTGGTTATTGCTAAAACTAAAACTGTCCCGAATGGTCTGCCGGTCCTTGTAACTAAGTTTTTGGCGACCTTCCATAAAGAAGAGACCAATAAAGGTCAAGATCCCTAGGCCTCCGATCTGGATCAAGAGCATACAAATCAATTGCCCCCAACCATTATAGGTCGAAGCCACCGACTGGGTAAAGAGCCCCGTCACACAGACCATGGAGACCGCTGTAAAGAGGTGGTCGATATAGCCTGCTTTTGAGCTCGCTTGCTGGACAAAAGGCAGACTCAATAATAGCGAGCCCACCAGGATAACCAAGGCAAAGCTGAGAAAGATTCGCCTTGCCGGAGACAGGCTTTTAATTTTGGCCTGCCATTGTTTAAAAAATAATTTGACTAACATAGCTTCATTGTATCATAAAAAGTGAAAAGACCTACAAGTGATGAACCATCTCTAGGCACAATTCTAGGGCCTTCTCAAAAGCTTCAGCCCCCCAGTCACGCTGGTCATAATTTTCCAGGTCTGCAAGAGAATCTGCGGTAAATAGGAGCAAGCCCCAAACTACATCACGAAGCTGGGCGACTGCTGCAAGTGAGGCACACTCCATCTCCACAACACGGCACCCTTCTTCAATGCGATAAGCTACCTTGTCAGGTGTTTCTCTATAAAAACCGTCCGTCGACCAGGTCATGACCTCTTGATAAGGAATATCTTTTCCTTTCAAGACAGTTTCGATGGCGGTCAGTGCACGACTGTCCACCTCTATATAACGGGAGGGCGCCACATAATGGTAACTGGCTCCCTCATCTCGCAAGGCCTTGGTAGGGATCAAGAAGGCATTTTCTTCTATGTCCACCAAGACCCCACAGCTACCTGCCGATATAATCTTCTTCACCCCATAGCCAATCAACCAATCCATGAATTGGGCAGCAGCTGCAGATCCAACTGGCGCTTGGGCCAAGCAGATTTCCTCTCCTTGGTGCTCCATAACATAGACCGGATAGACCTTGGTAGCTGAGACAAAGCTAGCTACTTGTTTGGCTCCAACAGCTTTGGCAAAGCGATCAATCTCATCCTCCAGGAAAGCATAAACACATTTTTCGGGTAGGTGCAGGTCTAACCCCTCATGGGTCGGCATAATGACTGCCTGCGGATTGTCGTCAAACTCTAAAATGGGTATTTCATGTTTATGGATCATTGTTTCTCCTTTTTGACGAGTATTTCTTTAATGACACGGGCTGGGTTTCCTGCAAGGACCACATTGTCTCCAAAGGACTTGGTGACCACTGCCCCAGCGCCAGCGACCACATTATCACCCAGCGTCACTCCAGGAAGGATAGTAACGCCTCCTCCTGCCCAGAAGTTGTCTCCTATCGTAATCGGAGCTCCGTACTCGAGACCAGAATTGCGCTCGTCTGGATCCAGTGGGTGCAAGGGCGTCAAAAATTGGCAATTGGGACCAATCATGGCATTATTGCCGATCGTAATGGGACAAATGTCCAACATGGTCAAATTGTAATTGGCATAGAAATTTTCTCCTAGATGGATGTTGACCCCATAATCCACAAGAACCTGACGATTGAGATAGAGGTTTTCACCGGTTGATCCAAACCACTCTTTGATGATAGCTGCCCCTTTTTTAGGATCCACCTCTTGGTTAAAAGCTTCTTGTTTCTCCCGAGAGGATTGGGCCAAAGCCCGTAATTCAGGGTCCGCAGGTCTATAGTAGTCACCCGCAATCATTTTTTCATATTCACTGGCCATAAGGAAACCTCCACGTTATTTTGACATATTATAGCAGAATTCCCCCTTTAAAACAAACGTCAGAATAAGGGTTTGCAAGAAAAAAGATCGTAAACACTTAAAAAAACTTAACAAAACTTGCATCCACTTACAAAATGGTGTACAATGAAGACAAGAACAGAAATAAGGAGCGAATTCATGTACCAGGAACAGCGACTCGAAAAAATATTAGAACTCTTAGAAGAGCGAAAACAGCTATCGGCTAAAGAAATGGTTGATTACTTTAAGGTTTCAAAAGATACTATTCGCAGAGACTTTGCCCTTCTTAGCCAACGCCAGCTGGTCCGCAGAACCCATGGTGGTCTCCTTCCCTTAAACAAAGAACCCGGCCCTTCTTATCTAGACCGTAGTCAGAAAGCCAACAAGGAAAAGACTGCCATGGCTCAAAAGGCCCTGCAATTGATCCAAGATGGACAAGTGATCTTTCTCGATGTTTCCACCTCGATGACCCTGCTTGCTGGTTTGCTTAATAAGGAAGTCACAATCTATTCGCATTCCCTTGACAATGCCATCCAGCTCAGTAGCCATTCCCAGGTTGACTTTCATCTTTTAGGAGGAAAATTCTACCCTAAAAACCGCTTCTACTATGACGCGAATCAAGCACAAATACTGGACAATCTTCGCTTTGATCTCGCTTTTTTTGGAGCGAGTAGCTTAGCCAATGGCGAAGTCACCTTTGAGGATGCTGAAGACGTTGCCGTCAAGTCTCTCGTTTTTGAACGAGCTCGTACCAAGATCCTTGTGGCAGAAAGCAGCAAGTTCTCCCAAAATGCCAACTACTATCTTGCTCGTCTCAAGCAATTTGATTATTGGATTACCGACCAAAAACCAAGCCCTGAAATCCTTAAACAAGTCGGCAACGAAACCACTATTCTCTATTAGGAGGTAATCTTTATGTCTCACATTCGTCTCATCATCAGCGATATCGATGGCACCATCTTAAATGACCACCATCAGATCGATCCACAGTTAGCATCATTGATCCCGGATTTAAAGCGTGAAAAGATTCCTTTCGTGCTGGCCTCTGCTCGCTCTCCAAAAGGGATGGCACCCATTGCCAAAGAGCTCGGCATAGAAGACTGTCCTATGGCCTGCTACAATGGAGCCTTGATCCAAAAAGGAGAGCAGGTTCTGTTTGAGCATCCCTTAGACAAGATTGAAGCCCGTCAATTTATTGATTGGGCCAACCAACACTTTCCTCAGGTTTCGATCAACCTCTATAGTGGAAAAGACTGGATGACCGATCATCTCGACCAATGGAGCCAAGAGGAGGCCCGGATTACAGGAGAAAAACCTATCATTCTTCCCCTATTGGATCCTTTACTGGATGCGACAAAGCCCCTCCACAAATTGCTCTTAATTGGGGAAGCAGAAGAGATCCAAGCCCTCTATCGTGCTATTTCTACCGACGACTTCCCTTCTACCGCCTTTTATCTCTCCAAAGCCAACTACCTAGAAGTCACGGCTAAGCACGTCTCTAAAGAGGATGCTCTGGTTGAACTCGCCAACCACTACCACTTGATCTTAGAAGAAGTCCTCACCATGGGGGACAACTTCAATGACCTTCCTATGCTCAAAAAAGCAGGCATCGGGGTCGCTATGGGCAACGCTCCTCAAGAGGTGAAAGACGGAGCAGCAGTCGTGACAAAGACCAACAATGAAAACGGGGCTGGGCAAGCGGTTGAAACCTATGTGTTGATTTAGTCATCCGTTTAAAAAGGACGTCGAGTATAATACCCGACGTCCTTTTATAGATCTATTGACGAATGTATAGCACTAAAACTACACCATTTTCATATAAATGCTATCCCAACAATGTCTGCAGAATTGGAACCACAATCACAAATAAGACTGTGCTGAGAGTGACCACATTCGTTGAAAACTCAACATCACCTTTACCTTGATTGGCAAGGATAGGAAGAACTGCCAAGGCTGGTGTTGCTGATTGAATCATAAAGGTTCTAAATTCTGGTGCCACCATATTTGGAGAGAAGAACTTCAGAACCAAGAGCATGATGACCGGTGCAAGAATAAAACGACCAACCAGTGTGATAATGGTATCTTTATCAAAGCGAATCGTCTTAAGTCCTGCCTTAGCTAGGACGATACCGATATAGACAAGAGATAAGGGCGTTGTTAAACTACCAATATAAGTCAAGGTACTTTCCGCAAAACTTGGAACAGGAATACGCAACACCAAAAAGACGAGGGCTACGAGAAAACCTAATAAAGGAGCTGGGAAAAGCTTCTTCCAATTAAATGTTTGAGCCTGTTTTGAAGCCCCTTCTTTACTATCAGAAGTCATCAGATAGACACCTAATGTCCAAGTAGATACTGTATTTGTAATATAATAAACCAAGAAGTAAGGAAGGGCTTGATTTCCAAACAAAGCGATATTTAAAGGCAAACCAATAAATATGGTATTGGCATTAACAAAGGTATTAATCATAGTCCCTCGACGACCTGGGCGCACTTTAAAAACTTTCACTGCGATAAAGGCCGCTAGGTAACCAAGAATGAAGGCGATAAACGTGTACAACAAACCGCCAGACAAGCTAATCAGCTTATCTAAAGTTAAATATTTAAGAACAGAGGTGAAAATTGCAACAGGCATGGCCACGTTCATAATGAGCTTAGACAAGTCATTTCCGAAACTCTCTTGGAACCAACCGCGGACTTGCAAGAAATAACCAAGAATGATGATGACGATAATGGGTACAATACTCTGAATTGACGTTAAAAAGATTTCCATAGTCTCCCTTTCTATCTAACAAGACATACACAAAAGGTGTACGAGGCATCCCGTCGCACTCGTACACCCCATTCCCATTTACTTATTTATATTCTGGGTACCATTTCAAATCACGGACCGCTTTAGCCATATCTGTTTCTTGAGCACGCGCAAGACCTTGTTCTTGCGCTTTTTTAGCAACTGCTTCTGCTACTTTGATAGACACATCAGCTACATACTTGAATGGAGGTAAGACTGGTGCTCCTGGTTCGCCTGGATTGACAATACCACTCAATGAATGTGCGGCAGCTCCAATCATTTCATCCGTCAACAGACTCGCTTCAGAAGCCAGCATACCAAGTCCAAGACCTGGATAAATCAGTGCGTTATTCGCTTGACCAATCACGTAGTCCACACCTTTATAGGAAACTGTACCAGCTGGAATTCCTGTTGCAACAAATGCTTTTCCGTCTGACCATTCGATCAAATCTTTGGCACTTGCTTCAGCTAGTTTGGTTGGGTTTGACAATGGGAAAATGATAGGACGTTCAGTGTTTTCACACATAGCTTCTACAATTTCTTTTGTGAAAGTATTTGGCTGAGTTGAAGTTCCCACAAGAATGGTTGGTTTAACCGTCTTCACTACTTCAAGAAGGTCCGTCAACTGATCTGCATTGGCAAAATCAGAACGTTTCTTAGCAAATGGTTTTTGTTGCGGCGTTAAGTCATCCATATCATCAAAAAGGAGACCTTGTTTGTCGACCATAAAGAAGCGTTTATAAGCTTCTTCTTCAGGCAGACCTTCACTAACCATTTCACGAAGGACACGAGAAGCAATCCCTGCACCAGCAGTCCCACCACCATAGCAGAGATAAACTTGATCCGTTAATTTTTCACCTGTAATATCCAATGCCCCAAAGATCCCACCAAGGGTTACAATACCAGTTCCTTGGATATCATCGTTAAAGGTTGGGATTTGTTTTCGATATTTTTCAAGGATGTTGGCAGCATTTAAGCGACCGAAATCTTCCCAGTGAAGGTAGAGTTTAGGGAAAAGACGTTCTGCAGTTTGGACAAATTGATCGATAAAATCATAGTAACGATCACCACGCACACGTTCGTGGCGATTTCCCAAGTAATTAGGATTGTTACGAAGTTCTTCACGATTGGTACCTGCGTCAATGACCAAAGGAAGTACCATTGAAGGATCAATTCCTGCAGCTCCAGTATAGACCATCAGTTTCCCAACAGAAATATCGACACCATTTGTACCCCAGTCACCAATACCGAGAATACCTTCTGCATCTGTCACAACAATAAGACGAATTTCACGATCACCCGCTGCATTTTTCAAAGTCGCTTCGATATTTTCAGGGTGATTGATGTCAAGATAGGCCGCATATTGTGGGTCTACAAAAAGATCGCTATAGCCTTCGATGGTATCGGCAATAGTTGGATCATAAACAATGGGATTAAACTCTTCCAAATGTTGAGCAAATAGGTAGTAAAATAGAGTACGATTTGTATTAAAAATTTCCATTAGGAACAAACGTTTTTCCAAATCATTAACCTTTGTTTGCATTTGCGCATAAGTTTGCGCTGCTTGTTCTTCAATGGTTTGAACGTAAGGTGGTAGGAGGCCAATGAGACCTAGTTGCTTACGTTCCTCTAAAGTAAAGGCAGTTCCTTTATTGAGGAAAGGGTTGTTTAAAATATCATGTGCAGTCATCATGTGACCTCCTTATTAGTTTAATTTATTATACCACTTATTTGCATTAAATGACACTTTGTTCTATATATGATACAATATGAATGAATCACTCAATGAAAGTTCAGGCGATACAACCGAAAATGATGCGATTTCAATAGATAACAAAATAATAGGTTTATCCATCACTTCCTAGATAGTCACGGTCATCTCTTAAAAAAGCCTGTTCCTTTCCACCTTTTAGAAGGTTATTCTCATCAAAAGATCCACTGTTTTCAGGTACTCTTTTTTCCACTTATGATGATCAATACCTATAAAAACCATAGATAATAAATCTAAAATATGTTTGTTATAAAATACTTTGTTTTGTTTAAGGTGTTATTTTTGTCATTTAAAACTTGTATTCTGGTTACATGAAAACAAAACATTATTTACAACGGTATATAGCGCAAAAGGTCAAATATTTGCGAAAAAAACAAAACATGAGTCAAGAGGAGCTATCGGAACGGGCAGATCTTGGATTAAAATACATCAATCAATTGGAAAATCAAAACGTGAATCTGACCATTCACAGTCTTGAAAAAGTCATTGCTGCTCTTGAGTTAACGCCTGAAGAATTCTTCAATTTTAATTCACTCGAAGTGTCTTCAGATTCTACCGACAGCCTTTCACTTAAGAGAGTAAATATGAAAATTAAGCAACTTCCAGTTGGAAAAAGGGAGAAGATCCTAACGATTTTCGAAGATCTTTTAGATAGCCTTTAATGGTCCTCTGACTCACCTCAGATTGTAACAAACAAAAAATCATATAGTCAAATTAGCTATCACGGATAATTTTTGCTTATCCATGTCTGTCTATTTAGAAGAGGGAGCCCAATGAATCTTAAGGACTTTTATTATTTTCTTGATCTTAGTCAACAGCAATCCTTTACTGGGGTTGCCCAAAAACACGGGATCAGTCAACCATCCGTTTCCTATGCGGTTAAACGACTAGAAAAGGAATTTCACTGCCCATTAATCGCGCACGATCCTTCTCACCGTACTTTCAAATTAACGCCCCAAGGAGAAATCTTGCTACGACATATTCATAAGATCTTACCTGAGATCCAAGGGGCTAAAAAAGAGATCCTCCGGAGTCTTTCTCAATTCAATACGATTGGTTTCCCACCAATCATCATTGACTATCTTGTCCGAAAACAACCCGCCTTTATCAGTAATGTTGCAGCTCTTCAAAGTATCCATCCTGTCCAAGAAGGGTCTGTTGAACTTTTAGAAATGCTTTCCAAAGGAGAACTAGATGCTAGTTTTTTAGGGAGTTTAGAACCGATTAAAGATCATCGCTTCCAGGTAAGAGAAATGGCCAAACGAGATCTCTTCTATATCCTTCATCACAACCATCCACTAGCCTCAAAAAAAGTATTACAATTTTCAGACGTCATCGATGAAGATTTTATCATTCCAGATGAGCACTTTGTTCATTTAAAAGCCTTTGAACAGTTGAATGAGCGCTATCACCATGAGGCTACGCCCTTCTTTCAGACGGATGATATTCAGCTTCTAAAACAACTCCTTCGTAAACAAGTGGGGATCAGTTTACTAGCAGATCTTGCACTAACAGATGGTGAAGAAGAACTGATCGCAATTCCGATGGCAGAAAATGAACGGATTAGTTTTTACGTTTCACTAGTTGAACCGAAGGAAAGTAATCTCAAACCGGAGGTCATCCAATTCTTTGAAAAATTACTAAACTAGTCGTAGTCTTTGTTCTTAGTGCTAATGCAGAAACATAAAAAAAGTGACTAGCTAGTATTTTTTACGACTAAAAAAAATAGTAGAAATGCCGATAAAATAAGGATTCCTGCAAATTTGTGGGAATCCTATTTTCTTTTATACACTTTGTATATTTAAATTATTTTGTGTATATTTTTCTTGTTAGGCTTTTTATTAATAATTAGGGATATAAAAGTAGACAAAACCCTTGATTATTATACCGTTGACAAGTTTTTCAAAAACCTGTATGATAGAAAAAAGTTTATTAAAAAGGGGACGTATTTTGAAAAAATATACTATTTCACGTAAACAAACTTTAACTTTAGCTTCCGTTGTTTTAGGAACTGTCTTCACAGGAACAACTATTGCTTCTGCTGATGACGTTGCACCTGCAACAACCCAAGCTACTCCTGCAGCTACTACAGCAGCAAAATCGCCTATCACGGCTGCAACCGAAGAAATCAACGCCAAAGCCAATACACCAGTTGTTCCTGTTGATAAAGCAAAAACTGGGGATGTTATCGCTGTGGACGTTAAAAAAACTGGCCCATCTGCTAAAACAGACGGTGCAGATACAACCACTACCTCAACAGCAACCATCAAAACGACTAGCTTAGCAGATCAAGACACACCTGTTGGCACTTCAAAACCAGTCTCTTCTACCAAGACAGCTACATCCACTAAAGAAACAGCTGACTACACTGAGACAACAACTGAAACAGTCAATAAAACAACTGTGGTCGAAGTTACAAAAGAAGCCGATATCGTCAATAAAAAAGAAGTTCAAGGAACATCCGACATCGTCTTTGTCATCGACAAATCAACTTCAATGGATTCTCACATCAGGGATACGATGAAGAATGTCGAGACCTTCGTTCGCAATCTATCGGCAAAAAATATTCAAGCTCGTTTAGGATTGGTTGAATACGAAAGAGCTAGTGAAGTTAAATACCATGATTTCAATGGATCTAAGTTCACAAGTGATACAGAAAGTTTCATTTCTGCTTTGAAAACCATTAAAACTAAAGGCTACTATGAAAATGCTACTGTTCCATTGCATCATATCGCTACTTCAGGAGACTACAACTGGGGGACTGGGGCAAACAACCATCGCTTTGCTTTCTTGATTACAGATGAGGACATTGATCTTACAAAGGATACACCAACAAAAGAAGCGACACTGAAAGCCCTTAAAGATGCTGGTATCTCTTTGACAGTGGTTGGTGAAACACGTGAAAAAAAAGACTTTGATCCATTGGTCAATGGAACAAATGGTCTCTACTTAGATATCGACAAAAACTTTGCTAACTTGTTGAACGTTCAATTTGCCAATAAAGTCGTTGAAACTGTCCAAAAAGGTCGTGTCTTCAAAGTCCAAACAGACAAGTATGAGTTGATCTCAAAAACTCATCGTGTGGCGAAAGTAAAACCACAAACTCCTAGCATCCAAACGCCTGCAACACCGACTCCTACTCCTCAAAAACCGGCTGTTGTAACCCCTGCGAAACCGACTGTATTCACACCTGCTAAAAACGAGCCTGCCAAAACAGCAGTCTATATCGCACCTGCAGCTCTTCCTCAAAAAGAAGCAAGTCTTCCAAATACAGGAAGCAAGACCTCAATTGCCTTGACAACTCTTGGCCTTGGTCTTCTTAGCATGAGTGCTGCCTTTGGCCTCTCTCGTAAAACAAAGAAAGACTAACATGAAAAGCCTAATCCGTTGATTGGGCTTTTTATCACTCAAAATTTCCCCTTTGCTATTTTCATTAGAAAGCGGAAATCTTCAACTTCTACCAAGAGATTCTTGTCCTCCACTATGATATAATGGGGACAGTACAAGGGAGGAAACCAATGTTACAAGAACTAGCCTTTACAGGCCAATGGAGACACTATCAAAAACGCGTTCTCGATAAGAGCGACGCTTTTATGGCGGATGGCCACCTGCATTTGGTAGCAGCTCCTGGCTCTGGAAAAACAACCCTGGGAATCGAATTTATCAGACGCTTTGGTCAGCCAACCCTGATTTTGGCTCCTACAGTCACCATTCGTCAGCAATGGGTGGACCGGATTATCCAGGCATTCTTGAGTGATGAAAGCCAAGCGCAGCAACTGATCTCACAAGACTTAAAACATCCTAAGCTGATGACAGTGGCTACCTATCAGGCCCTACACAGCGCCATGAACCAAGTCGTCGGTCAATCACAAGCTGAGGATACCGATGACCAGGCAGAGATTGAAACATTTGATTTTAAAGGCTTTGATATCTTTACTACCTTCAAAGCCATCTCACTCGGGACCCTTTGTTTAGACGAGTGTCACCACTTACGCAATGAATGGTGGAAGAGCTTGGAAGCCTTTCGTCAAGCCTTCCCAGACTTAAAGATGATCTCCCTCACCGCTACCCCTCCCTATGAAGGGGATCCCGCCCTTTGGGATCGCTATATCCGCATGTGTGGTGAGATTGACGAGGAAATTACGGTTCCCGAATTGGTCAAGGAAGACACCCTTTGTCCTCACCAAGACTATGTCTACTTTGCCTTTCCAACCAAGGAAGAGCAAGAGCAATTGGATGCTTTTAGCCAACAAAAGAATGCTCTCTTGCAGCAACTGACTTCCGATCCCCTCTTTTGCCAATACCTCCAAAACTGCCAAGCCTTATCGGGTCAGATCAGCGATGATGAATTGCTCAATGAGCCCCAGTATCTCTCTGCTACCCTGATCTTTCTTCGAAGCAAAGGAATCGACTTCCCCAAACGTTTCCAGGACCTCTTAGGAGCCAAGAAACTACCTGCTTTCACCATGGACTGGCTTGAAATTCTCCTGCAAGGCCTGCTCTTTCAGGTACCTCACTGGTACAATCTACCTGAGGAATACGAGAAGCAAGTTCTCCATGAACTAAAAGCAGCCAGCTTGATCGATCGAAAACAAGTCAAACTGGTCCGCAACAAAAAACAAGACCTTCTGCTCAACCAATCCCTCGGAAAACTCAATGCGGTTCGAGAGATTTTCAAGGCGGAATACCAGGCGCTTGGAAGTCAACTGCGCCAACTGGTGCTAACAGACTATATTCGCCAAGATTTTGAAGTTCATCTCGGAGATAAGGACGTCCAATTTACTCAATTGGGAGTACTCTCCTATTTTGAATCGATTCGCAGGGAAAGCTTAGAGCAAGCAACTCCTCCTGCCATCGCTGTCTTAACCGGTAGCATCGTCATCATACCAACGGTCGCTAAGCCAAGATTAGAAGACCTTCTAGGAGGGAATCGACTGAATTACCAAAGTGTCGGCCAATTATCTCCTGATGACTTTCTCAAGGTTCGCTTGGTTGGTTCTCAACATGATTTGGTGACAGCCGTAACCCAGCTCTTTCAAGAGGGGCTCATTCAAGTCGTCATTGGAACCAAGTCTCTTCTAGGGGAAGGCTGGGATGCACCTTGCGTTAATTCCCTGATCCTAGCGAGCTTTGTCGGCAGCTTTATGCTCAGCAACCAAATGCGAGGTCGTGCCATCCGAGTGTGGCCTGAGGATCCAGACAAGACCAGTAACATCTGGCACCTAGTCTCCATCAATCTTTCTCTAAAGAAATGGTATGAAAAGTCCGATCTTGAAAAGGAAGAAATCGAGGCTATCACTGATCAACTGAAAGAATACAGTCCTGATCTGGAGCTCTTAGAAAGACGGATGAAGCAATTTTTAGGCCTCCATTACAAGGAGCCCTTCATCGAATCCGGTATCGAACGCCTAGCCTTTGACAATATCCGCTATACCAAAAAACAGCTGCAAAAACTCAATGAGGAAACCTTAGAGCGCTCCACCCATCGCCAAGAGCTCCGAGACGGCTGGCAAAAAGCCCTTCCGATTCTGGAGAATATGGAGATTGCAAATGAGGTCCAAGTGGATAAACACTTCCTGCCCCTAGCCCTATTTTTTGACGCCAGGAAGCTAGCTCGTTGGCTGACGGCCGCCACTTTGACCGATGCTTTCGCCAACCTTTTTTACTATTCACATAGAGGAGGAAATAAAGCGTCTCTAATTCTTCTAGTCGTTTTAGCTGTTCTCGCTCTACTTGCTTGGCTCCGCTACTATCTCTATAAGAGCCCTTATAAACGGTTAGAAGTCTTCGGCCAGGCTATTCACCAAGCCCTGCTCCTTTCTGGGCAGATCCAGACTCAAGCAACCCGCATCCAAGTCCTACGAGATCGAAAGGATGCCATCAACACGCTGATTTATTTGAAGGGCGGAACCATGCGGGAGAAGGAACTCTTCTCGCAAACCATGATCGAGTTTTTCGCACCGATTGAAAATCAGCGCTATATCCTGAAAGCACAGGAAAAGGTGTCCGATCAGACAGAATATTTCGCTGTACCAAGCCTCTTTGACAAACGAAAAGAAGATGCCCAAGCCTTTGTGGCGCAAATCCGAAAGAGCCTGGGTAAGTATGACCTCGTCTATACCCGAAGTGCCGAAGGCCGCGCCATTCTCCTTGATGCGCGCATCAAGGCCCTAGCCAACAAACAAGAGCGCACCTTCACCAAGAAACAAGTGATGTCGGATTTGAAATAAGAAACTATTTCACTACAAAAAATCTAGTAGATGATTTCTACTAGATTTTTTCGTTACTCTAAAACAATCATAGCCTTAATAGTCTTGCGTTCATCCATGTCTTTATAGGCTTGATCAATCTCATCCAAGCTATAGCTATGGGTAAAGACACGTCCTGGATTGATATCGCCATCAAGGACAGCCTTAAGCAAGAACTGCTTGTCATAGGTGGTAACCGAAGCCGCTCCACCTGCCACTGAGATATTTTGGGCAAAGGTCGAACCAAGGGCACGGTTATTGTAGTGTGGCACACCGACAAAACCCATGCGCCCTCCATTATGGAGAACACCGAGAGCTTGGTCGACAGCTGCTTCAGTACCCACACATTCAAGAGCTGCATCTGCTCCACCACCGAGAATTTCTCGCACCTTGGCAATGCCTTCTTCACCACGTTCAGCCACAACCGCTGTCGCACCTGACTCCAAGGCCATCTGTTGCCGGTCTTCGTGGTGACTCATGAGGACGATTTGCGATGCTCCACGCATCTTAGCTGCAATAACAGCACATTGGCCCACGGCACCGTCACCAATAACCACGACTTTGTCACCTTTTTGCACATCTGCTACACGCGCCGCATGATAGCCCGTCGGCATGACATCTGCTAGCGTCAAGAAGGATTTAAGCATAGCTTCTGTATAATCAGAAGGTTGCCCTGGAATTTTGACAAGAGCCCAGTTAGCGTATTCGAAGCGCATGTACTCTGCTTGAACCCCATCAGACCAGTTGGTGCCGATATGGCGGTCACACGTCCCATCATAGCCTGCACGACAGGCATCACACTCCCCACAGCCATGGGTGAAAGGCGCGATGACAAAGTCTCCTGGTTTGACCGTTGTAATGGCTTCTCCGATTTCTTCGACGATACCAATCGCTTCGTGGCCACTATTTTGATGACCTGCTTCAATATCAGGATTGCGGTAGCTCCATAGATCGGATCCACAGACACAGGTACGAACGATGCGGAGAATGACATCATCCGGTGCTTCGATGCGTGGACGTTCTACTTCTACTAGACCCACTTGCCCAGCTTTTGTATACACTGTTTTCTTCATAGGATTAACCTACTTTCTATTGCTTACTTATCTATAGTATACACTTTTTATCGAGCTTCTGCTCATACCAACTCGTCATTAATGGTGGTGATAATCATGCCCATGACCTTGATCCACTTCCAGTTCTTCGATATTTCGCTTATGGGCGCGGTGGGTCGCCAAGTCTTCATCCACTTCGATGGTAACATTTTGAAATCCACTCTCTTTGAGCAAGTCTCGGATAGACTCTTTACAGACCTCCATGTGGTTGACATGCTCTAGACAAACATGGACAATGGCGTTCTTTTCCAGCCCATCCATGGTCCAGAGATTAAGCTGATTGATACTAGCCACATGGTCCAACTGCTCCAAATCACTCTTCACTTGCTGGATATCTACTCCTTCTGGCACAGCATCGAGAAAAATCTTGAGCGTGCTCCAAAAACGTGGAATTGCTTTTGACAGAATAAAGATGGAAATGGCAAGAGATAAGAGCGGATCCAGAATATACCAGTCGGTAAATCGTAGAACAATGGCCATTAGGATAACAGCCACCCAACCCAAGGTATCTTCCAGAAAATGCAGGCTGAGAATGGATTCGTTCTTGGTTTGTCCTTTGCGAATGACGAGACTCGCTAGCACATTGATGCTGACGGCTATGATTCCTAGCCAAAGGATGCCCTCATCGTTGACAGGTTGTGGATGAAAGATTTTCGTTATATTTTCCAAAATAACCAGAACGGACCCTGTCATGAGAATCACTGCCGTTACCATGGCCCCTAAAAGGCTAAAGCGCTTGTAGCCCAAGGTATAGCGGCTGTCTTCTTCGCGATTGGAGATACTTTCCAAAAAGGCAGAGATCCCAATAGCGATCGCATCCCCCAAGTCATGGACCGAATCCGCAAGGACCGCACTGGATCCAAAAATCCCTCCTGCAATAAACTCAACAATGGCATAACTCAAATTCAAGAAAAAAGCGATCCAGACCGCATGTTTTGTCTTCATAATCCTATTTCCTTTGTTATAATAGATTCATGAACATCATGTTCATTATCATTATCTAACATTCACAACAGAAAGGATAGGGGCAAACCGTTTAGGGTGTACGTTACTGAACAGTTTGTTCAAAGTGTCCATATGACTGCACAGGATCGTCGCATCACCAAAACTCGAAAAGCTATCTATCAGGCTTTCTTACACTTACTCAACCAAAAAGACTACGAAGCCATCACGGTTCAGGAAATCATTGACCTTGCTGATGTGGGGCGCTCAACCTTTTACAGCCATTACGAGAGTAAGGAACTATTGCTAGATGAACTCTGCCAAAAGCTCTTTCACCATCTCTTTGAGCGTGCTGAACACCTCTCACCACAAGACTACCTAGCCCATATCTTTCAGCATTTCAAGAAAAATCAAGACCATGTGACCAGTCTCTTGCTCTCTAAAAACGATTATTTTATCCGGCAACTGCGAAAAGAGCTGGGACACGATGTCTACCCAATGGTAGCCGACGAACTCATCAAGGCCCATCCAACTCTCCCTCACTCTTACCTCAAACACTTGGTCGTCAGCCATTTCATCGAAACCCTGAGCTGGTGGTTGAAAAAAGGCAAAAATTATAGCGAACAAGAAGTGATCCAGTTTTATTTGGAGATTTTAAAAGTGGGTTCGAACTAGAAAGGAGCATTTTCAATGACCAGCGTGCAATTTTACTTTCTATTTCCAGCCCTATTCATGCTTCACGAACTGGAAGAAATCGTTTGGATGCCATCCTTTGTCAAAAAAATATCAATCCAGTATCCAAACAATCGAATCCTATCTTATTACACTCCTTTTGCTTTCAATACCATTGTCTTGGAGCAATTTCTGATCCTAATGACGTCGCTATATCTTAGTTACCAGTTTAATAACTATAACATTTACGCAAGCATCATAATCGCTTATATCTACCATGTTTTCGGACATCTGATTCAAACAATCGTTATACGAAAATATGTGCCTGGATTGTTGACAGGGATTCTAACGAGTTTGTTTTCTCTATACTATCTCACCCCTAACATTCCCATCGAACTCTTTGGATACTCTCTTTTGACTTTGTTGGTTATCATTTTGAATCTTGTATTATCATTTGTGGTACTTCATAAAATGAGTCGTAGGTCTTGATATATAATCCTCATATCCAAAATCTCTTCTTGAAAGGAAAACGTATGTTCTTCTCCATTCTTCTCGGCTTTTTTACAGCCTTCTTTGCCCTTGCTTTTGTTCTTCTTCACTTATTGGCTTCTCTTTCTGAAGTTAAAAAAGGGAATCACACTCTAGGAAATACATTTCTCCTCATCGGAAGTAGCCTTGCGACCTTATCTCTCATCCTCTACTTCTTTTTACCGATTGTCGCTCTAGTCCTTTGGCTGATCGGCTGTGGTTTGATTTGCTACGGGGCCTATTGGAATGGGAAACACAAAGAAAACTTCCACCCAGCCCACCACCTGATTCGGGTGGGCATCGCTCTGGTCCTTACCATCTTGTTAGCCTTGTTATAAGAAAAGCTCAAGTTTTCAAAAAACTTGAGCTTTTGTAGTTTCTATTTGTTAAGCCATCAACAGCATGAGAATAGGGATCACCACCATGGTTGCAAGGGTCGTCTCTGTCACCATGACGGCTGCATAATCACTATCAGCTCCGTAAAGTCTGGCAACAACTGGCGCATTGGTCATCACAGGCATGGCGGACTGGATGATAAAGACTTGCTTCATCAAGCTTGGAAGAGGCACCCAGTAGACGATGGAGGCCATCAAGAGAGGGGCAACCAGGAAGCGACCTAGTAGAATCAATAGCTGATCTTTTCCCAGAACCAACTGCTTCACGCCTACATGAGACACTGACAAACCGATGAATATCATGGATAAGGGGGTCGTTAAATTGCCCAGATACTGCAAATCACTGGCTAGAAAAGCTGGCAACTTGATCTGCAGCATCACCATGACTAGACCTAAGAGAAAGCCCATGAGGGGCGGAGAAAAGACTTTTTTCAGACTGGTTTTGAGATCAAACTGCGCTTCTCCCTCACCATCCCGCTGGATGAGATAAGTTCCCAAAGTCCAGAAAAAGGTCGTATTACACATGTAATAGATCAAAACATAGGGAATGCTGGCATCTCCAAAGAGGGCTTGGTTAATGGGAAGCCCTACGAAAATCGTATTGGAATTAAAAAACATGGAAATAAAGAGGCCACGACGGTCCTGTCTTACTGCAAAGATCTTGGCTACTGCTGTCGCTATTCCAAGCAAAACGACCATAGACAGGGCAGGAAATCGCAATGCTGGCAACATTTTTAGAAGGTCAGCTGCCGTGAAGCGCTGTGTGATGGTGTAGAGCATGTAGCAGGGCAGAGCAACTTGAGTGACTAGCTTTGCGATCAAGCCACGTGACTTGTCATCAAACCAACCTTTTTCACCGATAACAAAGCCTACTAAAATCATCCCTAGGATGACAAGGATACCGGATATACTCCTCAAAAAGATGTCCATGTTTTCTCCTTTTCCTTCTTTGAAATGAGAGTTTTTCTACAAGGTCTCAAAAACTACTCTAGTATATCACAAAAAGAGGTGGGGCAACATGCCCACCTCTTGTATTTTATTGATTGTTACTAGTATCCTTTCTTAGTTGCCTTACTCCATTGGTACCAACCAACGAGACTGTTGATAAGGTAAATCAAGAAAAACCAATAAAATGGTGGGGACTATGGCGAAAATAGATGATTCAGTTAAAAAGAAAGTTCCAGAATTGCGATTTAAAGGATTCACGGATGAATGGGAACAGCGTAAGTTGGGAGACGAAGTTCGAATAGTGATGGGACAGTCTCCTAATTCAGAAAATTATACTGATGATCCTAATGGGCGCTAAAAATGCGAAGACCTATGAAGACCTATTTTGTATTAGTCAAACAAAAGATCCAAAAGAAATGGTATATGATTATGACCATGAAACAAAGTAAAATCAAACCGAGTGATCTGAGGAAGCACCCGATGATCATGAAACGTTATTAAACACAAAAGTCACCCATGTGAGTTCTTGCCAGAAGCTGAAGTTAATCCTTCAACCTGGAAAACCCGCAGAGGTGACTTTTTCTATACATCTCGATTTTTCTGGTAATAATCATTGACCGATAAATATGTCTGTGAATCACCCAGCGACTCCGCTATGTCCATAATCCGCGGTGGTAGTAATCCCACTCGCTGGACAAGTTCGTGATCGCTGAACAATTCCCGTGGACTGCCGGCGAAGCCAAACTTCCCGTGTTCCATAACATACACCGACTCAAACTCGGCGGCGACCCAATCCATGTCATGGGTGATGGTCACAACTTGGTGGCCCGAATCAGCCAACTGATGGAAAATTGCGGTCAACTTGCGCCGGCTTTCCCAATCAAGCGACATCATCGGCTCATCAAATAAATAAATCGCCGGATCCACTGCCAAAACTGTGGCAACGCTTAACAGCTTGCGTTCCGACAATGACAGGTCATATGGACTTTCAGCTGTTTTATCATCCAAGCCAACTCTTTTTAGAGCCGCTAAAGCCCGCCTCGTAATCGTGTCGCGGTCATCCATGACCTGCGCGACACTCCACTCCACCTCTCGTTGAACGGTCGGGTTGAAAAGCTGATCGTCAGGATTCTGAAAAGTAATCCCAACCTTCAGTAACTTTTCGACTGGTTTAAGATCATTAAAATTTTCTCCATCGATCTTAATCACACCGGTTTGTGGTGTCAGCAAGCCCGTCAACAATTTGAAGAGCGTTGATTTGCCGGCACCATTTTGGCCGACAATCGCCACCATCGGATCGGCGAAGTGTTTGTCTTCAACATCCAAGCTAAAGGACCGTTCCGGATAAGTGAACGTCAGGTGGTTCAGTTCAATTGTGGGCATAAAAAACCTCCTTCAGTTCAGCGTCATTCACCGGATACCTGCCATCAGCCAAGTGCCAATCCATTTTTTGAGCAAGTTGCTGGATTGTCGGGGCTGGAATCTGCCAGTCAGCTGCCAAATGATTAAACACCTCACCCGGCCTGCCCTGGGCTACCATTTGACCCTCGTGCAGCACCCACACAACGTCGGCGACTTCGCACAAATCGTCAATTTCACTGGTGACAATGAAGACAGTCGTCTCTTTGACTTGGGCCAGCCATTGGAAAAATTGTCGGCGGCCAAGGGGATCCATCTGACTGGTCGGATCATCCATAATCAAAACAGCCGGGTTAGCTGCAATCGCCGTGGCAATTGCCAACCGCTGGCTCTGACCACCGGAAAGGCTATCGGGACGCAAATTCAGCTGTTCAATCAGCCCCATTTGCGTGGCAACTTCTTCAACCCGTTTTTGAATCAGTCCTTCAGCCATTCCCTGATTAATCAAGTCAAAGGCGATTTCATCGGCAACCGTGTCTGCCAACCCGCTTAGTTGGCCAGCTGGATTTTGCAGTACAACTCCATTCATGGCATTATAAACGGGCCAATTGTCGGACACTCGCTGGCCAAACATGTGCCAGTCGCCCTCAATCTCAGCAGACACCATTTTGGGAATGACCCCTGCCAGCACATGGCACAAAGTCGATTTGCCGGAGTGGCTATTCCCGATAATCCCAACCACCTGGCCGGTATGAACCTCCGCGTTAATCTGACGCAGTTGTGGTTGCTCAGTACCCGGATAACGGGTGGTCAAATTTTCAATTACAATCCGTTTATCTTCGTCCATATCTTCCACCCAATCAATAAAATTGCCAATCCAGTCAGACCAATGTGCAGCGTCCGCGACAGGCGATACACGCGCTGGGAGGTTCTGACAGTCCGGTTGAGATTATCAAAACCTCTCAGTTGGAGAGAAATCGACCGCGCCATCGATTGATCCAAGGTCTTAATCACCAATGGAATTAGAACCGGCAGGACTGACTTTAATTTCTGAATCAACGTTTTTTGCGGATTGGTTCCGCGAACTTTTTGTGCCTGCTGGATTTTCCGCATATTGCGCATCATTTCCGGCAAAATATAACACACCGACATCAGAACGTAGACGGTTTTATAAGACAATCCGGACAGTTCCAAATAGGCCGCGTTTTCTGAAATACTCGTGGTCACCATAAAAAAGCCACTGGTCAAAATAATCACCAATACTCGACAACCCAGAGTGGTGGCGTAAATCAGGCCTTCTTTGTAGAACGACACCCCAAGCACAGAAAACAGCACAGTTTGATTCCGACTGTAAAATAACCCTTGGATGATCAGCATGGTGCAAATCAGAAACAAGCTGAATCCCAGCGCCTTAAAGATGGTAGAACTCAATTTGGAAAATAACAATAGCAGTGTTGCGACAAGAATTAATCCGGCCTGAAGCAATAAATTCATACTGGCAAAGCTCAACAACGTCATGTCCACGATGAACAAGAGCTTAGTAATCGGATCGATCACCTGGTACCACTTGAGCTTGACCCGTGGCGCTCCAGAAATCAATGTTTGATCAGTCATCATTTATCACCGCTAAAGAAGTGCACCATCCGCTTCGGCAGCTGACGATAGATGAAGAAGGCCAGGTAGGCCACGCAGACTTTATCCAAAATATCCAAGACAAACTCATCGATAAATGAGGCCAGCCACACTGGTGCATGATTGGCGACCATTACCGCAAACAATGAGTCACCCCAAGCGATACCGGTCTGACCACCCCAAAAGATGACGTTGAGTGGCGTTGAAATGACAGCTGAAACGATGGCAATAATAATAGCAGAAACAAATACTCGTCGCGCTGACGAGAACCACCCATTGGCGTGCAAAACTCCGACAGCAATCCCAATTCCGATGCTGGTAATCGCATACACGGTTGAAATTGGCGATAAGGTCAGCCCATAGATCACGTTGTTGATGAAACCACTGATGGCACCGGCAACCGGCCCAGCCAACATGCTGGCAAGAAAGGTTCCCAAAGACCCCAGCCAAACGGGCAACTTTAACCCCTCCGCCAAGGCTTTGGCAACGTAGTTAATCCCCACGGCAGCGGGAATCAAAGTCATGGTGGCAGCACTTAACTTAAATTTCCACATACTGGTACGATGAATCGGTTCTGTTTTCATAATCTTCTCCTTTTGTTTTTAAAGAGCCGTGTCTGTTTAGACTTTCGGACGCAACGCTCTATAGATTTTTGATTTGAACCGCTTCACCTTTCACATATCCCTTAGTCGACATCAGGGTTTCTCTTGAAAAGGATTGTTCAACAGTTCACAACTAATCATACGCCTATTTCATCAGAAGTCAAGAATTTTCTGAAGTTTTCTTGAAAACGTTCGGGAATTGAAAAATAGAGCAAGCGCCCATGAGAACGATCGCTAGACGATTAAAAGAGACCACTATAAAAAAACAAACACCATTTCTGGTGTTTCTTGAGAACAGAAACAAACTGTTCTTTTATATAAATCTAATAACTTCTTTAAAGTTTTATTTATTAGTGTTATTCGACCATCTTCTGAAACTTTCCTCTGTGAGAAAAGTGCTAGAAACAATAATGTTTCTAGCACTCGGAATTATTGAGACCTTAGGCTCAATAATTAGTCATGGAACTTCTTCGAAGTTCGCTGACGTCCGCTCTCACCTATGGAAAGTTTCTAAGATGACTTTGTCTTCAATATGAACAAACACCATTTCTGGTGTTTGTCTCATTTTATAAAGGAAGCACTAGCTTATTTTTTCTTTTTCTTCAAAATATAAGCTGCAATGCTTGCCAAGACAAAGGCTAAAACTAGGCTAATAATAGAGATGGTCGTACCCGTATTTGGTAAGAATCCTAAGATCTTGCCTGGTTTCTTCGGCTCTGGTTGACTTGGTTTTTTAGGTTCAGGTTGACCCGGTTTCTTTGGTTCAGATGAACTTGGAGGAGTTGGTTGTTTTGGAGTTTCTTTTGGAACATGCTTGTTAGTAATCACAGCATTTCCTTTACCATCCTCGTCGTTACGAGCTTCATAGCCCTTTGGAAGATCTACTTCTTCCACACGATAGCTGATCGCTTGGCCAGCTTTCTTTTCAGGCAACTTGCTGAAGGTGTGAGTCCACTTATTATCCGCAGACAATTCAACCGGATCTCCAACTTTTTCATCATTTGCATACAATTGAACCTTAATGGATTTTGGACGGAGACCATCTTGGTCATTGGCATCATCCCATTTCTTCGTGACTTTCATCTCTGTCAAAGCTGGTTCATGCGTATTGGTCAAGACAACATTGGCCTTGTCCTTATCATTTACCGTTACTTTGTAACCATCTGGGACAGTTACTTCTTTGACTGTATATGCAATTGCTTTTCCAGCTGCCTTGGCATCAAGGTTTTCAAATGCACCTTTCCAGTCATTCGCGGCTGAAAGTTCTAATACTTGGTCTGTTGGAAGGCCATCTTTGTACAATTGAACTTGAATGCTGGCTGGACGGAGACCATCTTGGTCGTCTCCATCTTCCCATTTCTTGCTCACTTCTACTTTGGTCTTTTCTGGTTCGTGCGTATTGGTCACGACTACTTGACCTGGGTTCGTAGCTTCGACGGCTTGTGTGTAGCCTTCTGGAACATCGATTTCTTTGACTGTATAGTTGATAACTTGGCCAGCTTTCTTCTCGTCTAAGTTTGAGAAGGTATGGGTCCATTTGTTATCTGCTGACAATTCAACAGCCTTACCAACCTTTTGATCACCAGCATACAATTGAACCTTGATTGTTTTTGGACGAAGGCCATCTTGGTTATTGGCATCCTTCCAGTTTTTCGTAACAGTCAGGCTTGTCTTACCTGGTTTGTAAGTATTGGTAATTGTAGTGCCATCAATCTTAGTGGTGTAATTGTCCACTTTGTCTTCTGTCACTGTGTAGACAACTTTTTGTCCATCTTTATAGACTGGTAGATCTGAGAAGGTATGAGTCCATTCATCTCCTTCACCAGTCAGATCAAGAGCTTGGACCTCTGTTCCATTTGCCAAGAGGTGAACTTTGATGGTAGATGGGCGAAGACCATCTTGGTTTTGTGCATCATCCCAGACTTTCTTGACTGTAACCGTCGTGGTCTCAGGAGTGCGCTTGTTAGTGATGGTGGCTTTTCCATCTGTGAAGCTAGCTTCTTCTGTATCGACCGTATAATGAGTCGGAACTTTCACTTCCTTAACAGTGTAAGTATTGAGCTTGCCATCACTGTCTTTATCTGGAAGATTCGTAAAGTGGGCTTTCCAGTCTGTTGCGGCTGAAACCGTGACTGGTTTTCCTTGAGCTTTGCCATTCTTATAGAGTTGGAATTCCACACTTTCTGGGCGAAGCCCTTCTTGGTTGTCTTGGTCATCCCAAACTTTTGAAGCTTCAAGATCGAGATACTTGATATCTGCTTCATTAGCGATCTCAACTGGGACTGCTTTTGAGCCAACTGCTTTTCCATCCACCGTGACGTGGTAGATTTGTTTGTCCGCATCATAGGTAACAACCACGGCATGTTCTGTTTCATCCAACTTGTAGTTTTCAGGTGCTTTGGTTTCTTTGAGCGTATAGGTTCCTTCTGTTAAGGTGTTAAAGGAAAGTTCCCCTTTTTTATCAGAAGTTTCCGTCGCAACAACCGCGCCATTTGCATCAGTTAAGGTAAATTCAGCACCTTCAAGAACTTTCTTAGGATCATCCTTGTCCACCTTCTTGACGTGGAAAGCAGCCGAGAAGATTTGTGCAGTTACGGTATTAGACTCACGATTTCCTTCATGACCTTTCGCCTTGTAACCAAACTGGTTATGGGCTTGAACAAGACCAGAACGACCGCCGTTATCTTCATTATCTTTGGTGCGTTTTTGCATCAAAGCCTTGACTTCATCAGTCAATTCACTTGGATTTACAACTGGGACACCAAAGCTTGCTTCTCCACGCGCAGGAATCGTAGTACCAGCATTTGCAACTAACTTGATTCCTGTTACTTGACTGTAATCAGCCACAGCTGTCGTCCAAATATCTTTGTCAGCAGCTTGCGCCATGGTATCTGTCGTAACGCCTGTATCAGTTGTATAGTAGACCGTCCATCCTTCTGGAGCTGTCACTGGTCCACGAAGGCTGACCGTGTATTCTGTCATCCGACCAGATCCGTCTAGTGTGTTAACGTCTTTTACTTTTGGTAGGACATCATAGACGACTCCGTCTTCTACTGCCTTATCCGTATTATTTTTAATGGTGAGTTTGTAGTTAAAGGTTTCACCTGGTTTGAAGGTACGTGTCACAATCGAAGCGTCTGACAGGTCATCATTTTTAGCGATATATTTGCGTGCATAGATTCCTTCAGCAGCAACAATCGTATAGTTTGATTCCGCATATGGAATTTTATCCGTTGTTGAACCATTTCCGTTCAGATCATACACATCTTCCGTGACCCGATCAGGGTTGGCATTTTCAAGATCGTGGATCCCATTTCCAGCGACATAAACTTTATTGGTGAAGGTCCCACCATCGTCTTTCCCTTTCAGATCGGCCACGATAAATGGTAGACGCACGCGATTAAGATCTTGAAGAGAAGTTTTAATAAACTCTTTTTGATCCAAATGCATGATGAGAGCTGTCCGTCCAGAATTGTGGTAGTTTTCAATGACATCGTAGCTCTTTAAGAATTTCATACCTTTTTCATTAGAGGCAAGGTTTCTCTCAAAATCTTTATAGTCGACTTTAAGGGTATTTGGATCATAAAGATCAATGATTCGCAGGTCTCCATAATCCTTATCAGGATCTAAAACTACTTTGGTTGCCATCAAACCAAAACGAATATTTTGTCCATCAGTATAACGAACATCATTGTAATCCGTCGTTTTTGAAATCTCAAAGCTTTCCTTCAAAGGAATCAGCTTAAAGGTCCAATCTGATGTTTGGTCTTTAGCAATATTTGATTGTGTTTGATAAGTGACACGACCTGTATTCTTGAATTCATTCTTGGTCGCATCATTTTCATCGTAACGAGTCTTTTCTGGATCTTTGAAGCTTGTATAGGTATTGAGGCGAATTCCTTGACCAGATTTTAGGACAAAATCATCCTTCATTTCCATCCGCCAACCGACAACGGTTCCATACTTGCTTAAATCAATCAAGCCATTGCCATCTTTGTCTGTTTCCGGCTGAATTTCTTTTTGGCTACCATCTTCTAAAGTAAGGATGATGCGTTTCACATATTTGCTGATATACTCACCAATACCGTAATTTCCTTGCATAAGACGAGCGTAATCAATCTTGGTGAATTTTAACCGAGAGTCCACTGTCTCATCATAGAAAACAAAATTCTTTTGTGTCGAAGGAGTTTTATTATCAAAAGCGATGATCCATTTATAGTTTGCTGCTTTATATTCAGTTGAATCATAGACATCACCATCTGCTTTTTTGGCAAAACTTCCAGCCCCTTCCAGGTCACGAGAGGTCAAGCGGAAAATAAGAGAATCTTCAGCTGTAATATCCGGTTCTCCCTCTCCACGATTGGCAGGAATTCCCACAATACTTCCTGAGTTTGTCAAATCCTTACTAAGGACGTCTTTGAGAGTCTGGTCCTTTTCCAAAACTAAATCAGGAAACTTCAAGTAAAGGTAACTTGTATTCTTGATTTTTGCCATGAATTCTTGGTGATAAGCTGCTGGATTACCGTTTGCATCTGCTGTAAACGTCTTAGAAACGGTGCCATCTCCATTATCTACCCAACCTTCAGACTTAGCTGTATCTAAAACTGCTGTCCGGGTATTGCCATTTTTATCTGTATAGGTTGGCAACTTATCGGTAAGCGTTACTGATTCTAATTGACGATATTGTCCCCCATACTGTCCTTGCATTCCCTCCAATTGAAATGCAAATGGAACAGATGATGGGGTTTCAATATAATTTTTTCCGTCAGCCCCTTTGACAACACCAGGCATGGCTTCCGCATAGTCCTTGGACATGGCTTCGTTCAAGTTTTGGTTGATATACTTGGTTAAGCGATAGTCATTGTACTTGGGTTTCCAAATGATATCATTGAGTTTTGCTTCTTGACCATTGATATTCAAGGTACCCGTAATATCCAATGAATAATTGGTCGGTGCATAACCGACTTTAAATTTTCCAATAAATGGTAAAGTCAGGACCTCTGACTTTTGGTAATTGTTAAAGTGAAGTGTGACTTGATAATCATCTCCAACTTTTGTAACCGTTGGTTTGTCATGCTCTGAAGCACTATTGAAGTCAGGGAAACTAACTTCTCGTAAGTACTTTCCAGGAACCTTCAAGGTCACCGTTACTTCATTAATATCCGTTGTCAAATTCTTAGGGGTGATCTGGATATAACCAGACATGGTATCCCCTGTGTAATAGGACATCCCATCTGGATGGTTCTGTTTATCCCCATACATAAGGGTAACATCCAAGGCCCCATTATCCCCGACTGCTAGCTCATTGGCAAAGGCTGTGATCGCCCCTTGACCAAGCTGGCCTAGCATCATGAAAATTGTTAAAATGGCAAAACCTTTTTTCAAAAAGTCTTTCCATAATGAACGAAGCTTTTTCATGTCTTATCTCCTTTACTTTTGTTAGCCTTCCAAAAGGCCCTCCCTTTAATTTTATCACTTATTTTTTAAAATATCCTTTGCTTTTCAAATTAAATCATCACTATTCAATAATATAGACATTATTTGCAATGATGTCTATATTATAAATCACTATCTGGTACTGATTTCCCCTTTCTTCTATCCAAGGGCAAGAAAATAAAACATTTATAAACAAGGAGGAGCAGTCTGCCAATTCTTATTCTTCCTTGATTTTCTTCATACAAAAAAACTCAAACACATCTGCTTGAGTTTTGTACACCCTACTATTGGTTGATTATTTTATCTAACTCTTCACCATTTGAAGGAATCTTTTGTTTTTCCCTTCTCTCTCGTACCCACAGCATAGCTAGTCCAAAAAGGTGACTACCAAACAAGGCAGTCACAAAAATCAGCTTGCCCCTGTCTGGATAAGAGAGAGGGAGGCTGCTAAAGCCATAGCGAGCCCACTCGATAAAGATCGGATGCGAAAAGTAAAGGGCTATACTCATTTGCTTTAAATACTGTAAATCATAGCTTTTCAAAAAGGACGATCGCAGGCAGGCATTGACCAAATAAACGGTCACAAAGGGAAGAAGAAAGAAAAAGTTCTTATCAATTCCTTGGTGTTGAAAAATAATGATCCCTTCTAGACAGAGCAATCCAAAGGCAAGAGCTAGCTTTTGCCAACGGTGAATTCTAAAAGTTTGTGCATGAAAATGGTCATACAGATAATAACCCATATAAATAAAAATGGGCGTGTAAAAGAGACCATTTCGCGCTGTAAAAAATAGGTTGCTGTAGAGCTGGTAACCCTTGAGAAGACTTGTGGTATCCAGATAAGCCGAATAGGTCTCGATCAAGCCCCAGCAGTAAAGAAGAAAGGTGATCAACCCCGTCCAAACCATACCTAGGCGTTTGACCAATTGATTGACCAAAAACAAGCCCAGCAAAAAAGCAGGAATATACCAGAGTTGGTAGCACATTCCCAAGTAGACCAGAGCAATCAAGATTCCTGCTGGAAAGAGATAAACAGGAAGATGGAGACTAGAGAAAAAGAGCCAGGCATAAGGGAGGTAAACGAAACTCCAAAACAAATAGTTTTTTACGATTTTGACCAGATATGCCTTCATTTTCTTAGAATTCCCTAGGGAGTGTTTGAGGAAAAAGCTGGCACAGACGATAAAAAATGGCACCGCTAGCCGGCCGAGCATACTCTTGAGACCAAAATGCAGTGGCTCATAAGAGGTCAAGCGACCACTATGCACCAAAATCACTGCAATCGCAAAGAGGTATTGAAAAAAGCTGATACTAGAGGTGTTATAGAGGGGATTCTTTTGCATAGTCCTACTCCTTGCCCAAAGCAGTTTCTATGGTTATTTTAGCATGAAAGGGAAGGCCAAGCAAGGAATCTTACATCCTTATCTACCTTTTTTCCTCTATTTTTGATATACTCAAAGCATGCATAAACAAACCATTATTGATTTTAAAGAGCTTGGATTGCGCTACCTTTTCACCAAGCCCATAAAGGAATTAAAAACTAGAAACCTCGACCAGGTAGAGGATCTTCTTAGAGAAGTCGAAGCCTACCAGGAGCAAGGCTTTTATGCTGTTGGCTATGTCAGCTATGAGGCTGCTCCTGCTTTTGAGAAGAAGTTTGCTGTCCATCCAGCCCCTCTTATGGGAGAGTATCTCCTCTATTTTACTATCCACGAGAAGGTCGAAACCCTTCCTTTTCCAGAGGACTATGAAGCTGTGGATCTTCCAGCCAATTGGAAGGAAGAGGTAGAGGCGCCTGCTTATCAAGAAGCCATCGAGACCATCCATCACCATATTCGCCAGGGAGATACCTACCAGGTCAACTACACTGTCCAGCTTTCTCAAGAGCTAAAAGCAGATCCTTTGGCCATCTACAATCGCTTAGTGGTAGAGCAAAAGGCCCATTACAATGCCTTCATCCAGCACGATGATGTCTCTATCCTCTCCATCAGTCCTGAGCTCTTTTTTGAGCAAGACGACCGGCTACTGACCACGCGCCCCATGAAAGGAACGACGCACCGTGGTCTCACCAACCAAGAGGATCTTCAAGAGGCTGCTTGGCTAGAAGCCGACCCGAAAAATCGAGCAGAAAACATGATGATCGTCGACCTCCTCCGCAATGACATGAACCGGATTTCGGAGATTGGAAGTGAGCAGGTGACCCATCTCTGCCAAGTCGAGCAATACTCCACTGTTTGGCAGATGACCTCGACCATTGAAAGTCGCTTACGAGCTGAAATCGACCTGATCCAAACCTTCCGAGCTCTCTTTCCTTGTGGCTCGATTACAGGAGCACCGAAGATCTCCACTATGGAAATCATCCAAAAGACGGAGAAGTCTCCTCGAGGTGTCTACTGTGGAACGATCGGCATCCTTCTTCCAAAAGGGAAACGGATTTTTAATGTAGCCATCCGGACCCTTCAAATGCAGGGGAATCAAGCCATCTATGGCGTGGGAGGAGGCATCACTTGGGACAGCAAATGGGAAGGTGAATACCAGGAAACCAAGCAAAAATCGGCTGTCCTCTACCGGCAAGAACCTCGCTTTGAGCTCCTGACGACTGGCTGCATCCACCAAGGAGAGTTGACTTTCCTCGACCAACATGTAACACGCTTGAGAGAAGCTAGTCGCTACTTTGCATATCCTTATGATGAGTCGAAGCTCCTGAAAGAACTTCAAGAAGAACTCGCTCATTTAGATCTCAACCTTGACTATCGTTGTCGGATCGCCTTGCAAAAAAACGGGACCTTCCACCTAGTAATCACGGAGCTGACAGACTTGCCAGCTAGCTATCTACAGGCCCAACTGACAGAGCAGAAGCTTGATTTAGCGACGCCATTTACTTATTTCAAAACGAGTCAGAGAGACCATCTAGGCCAGTCAGATCACGAGCAAATTTTCCATCTGCCAGACGGAACCTTGCTAGAGACGACGATTGGCAATCTGGTGCTGGAAATAGAGGGACAACTCTATACTCCACCAGCTCACCTCCCCTTACTCGATGGCATTTATCGGCGTCATCTTCTTGAGACCCAGCAAGTTGAAGAAAAACTCTTAACTCTGAACGATTTAACAGACGCTGATCGTATTTATGCCTGCAATGCTCTTCGTGGTCTCTACGAACTCGATTTTCAAAGAAAGGATTCCTGATGAAACTGATTTTTTTACATGGACTAGGGCAAGATGTCCTCTCTTGGCAAGGAGTCCAATTTGCACTTTCACCCTTGCACTCCAAAACTTTTGATATTTTCTCCCATCCAAAAGAAAGCTATCAGGAAGTCAAAGAAAGGTTGATGGAGCGCCTCCAGCAAGAAAGCGAACCCTTTATTCTGGTAGGACTCTCACTAGGTGGCGTGCTCGCTCTTGATCTCTCAAGACAAGACTTCCCGCAACTCAAGGGCTTAGTCCTTGTAGGAACACAATACAAACTTAACACCAATCCCCTCTATCGGCTCCAGATCCTTCTCTTTCGTCTACTTCCCAAGCATGTCTTTGAAAAGCAAGATGCCAATAAACAACAGATGCTTCAAATCTTGACCGAATTAAAAGGGCTCAATTTAACCGATACCGTTAAAGCTTGCCCTCTTCCTAGCTTGGTTGTTTGTGGTAGCAGAGATTGGGCCAATCAATCTTCTTCTAAAAAATTGGCCAAACTCCTGCCAAAAGGTCGCTATCAAGAAATCGCAGACGGAGGTCATCTACTCAATACCGAGAAACCCTATGAACTCGCGCAAGCCATCAAAGAGTTTGTTGCTGAATTTTAAAATGAAGAGGCTACATTAAAAAAACAGTTCCTCTTAATGTAGATAAAGTATATTTTCATGTTACATAACTTAAAAAATCAAGAAATTTAAAGAAATGTTTATTTTCTTAAGTTACTCATGAATACCTTGAGGCTTTCCACTGTGAGAAAAGTGCCTGAAACACAATTATTTCAGGCACTCGGGAGTTTTGAGACCTTAGACTCAAAACTAAGTCTTGGAACTTCTTTGAAGTTCGCTGACGTCCGTACTCACCTAAGGAAAGCCTCTAGGAAAACTTAGTCCTAAAGTCACGGCTAACTTTTTAAAAGTTAGTCGTTTTTTTAGAAATATTTGAGAATTGCTTGATAGTTATTTGAAAAGCAAGCTGTATACTAAGAGTGTAAAGAAAACAACTAGTCATTTGGACGAAGGAGAAAACCATGGAAAAAGTATTAGAAATTTCCCATTTGAGTAAAAAGTTCGGTCATCAATACGCCTTAAATGATGTGAATCTCACCATTCGCAAAGGCGACGTCTACGGCCTGATCGGTAAAAACGGGGCTGGGAAAACCACCCTCATCAAGGTCATCACCCAGCTGATTCAAGAAACTGACGGAAGCGTCTCTCTCTTTTCTTCTACAAATCGCTCCCAGTGGACGCAAGCCCTAAAACGGGTTGGTTCCGTCATTGAGAGTCCTGTGGCCCATAAGCATATGACCGCTTATCAAAACCTGGTCTATTATTGCAAAGCTCGCCATATCCCCAACCCTGATCAGGTCATCAAAGAAACCTTGAACTATGTCGGCCTGAATAATACGGGTAAGAAGAAATTCCGCGATTTTTCACTCGGGATGAAACAACGGTTGGGAATTGCGATTGCGCTCATTGCCAAGCCCGACTTCCTCATTTTGGACGAACCCATCAATGGTCTCGATCCTGTCGGAATCAAGGAATTCCGTCAGATGATCAAGCGCCTCAACGATGAACTCGGCATGACCATCCTCATTTCCAGTCACATCCTGTCCGAACTTTATCTGGTTGCCAATCGTTTTGGTATTGTCGACCAAGGACGCCTGATTAAAGAAATTAGCAAGGCTGAATTCGAAGAACAAGGAGAAGATTACATCATCCTCAAGACTAGCCAGCTAGCCCTTGCCAGTCAACTGATCCAGGATCAACTCCATCACCGTATCAAAGTCATCGATAAGGATGGAGAAATCCATATCTTCGGCCAGACTCACGATATTAAAGTCATTGTCAAAGCCCTCGTTCAAGCAGATATTGACGTGGATGAAATCTACTATGCCCGCCAAGATCTGGAAAAATTCTTTACGGACTTGGTAGACTAGTCAACCCACCGTCTTGCATTACTTATCCCACATATTTCATTTAGGAGATTTATCATGTTGCATACCATTCAAGCAGATTTTTACAGACTTTTTCGCTCTAAAGGTTTTTGGATTACAGAAGCCATTCTCGTTCTCAACATCCTGTCTGGAGTCATCTTTGGAGCTACCGGCCACGTCGGCGTCAATACGGAATCCAAATTACCCCAAGCAACCGAAGTTTGGACGGGCTTTAAAGCCTTGACCAACTACTCTTCCAGCATCAGTGTGACTATCCTCTTTACCATTATTGTCATCACCTTGGTTCTAGGAACAGACTTAACGCAAAACTTATACAAGAATAATCTGGCCTATGGGGTTTCGCGCACCAGCTACTACTTTGCCAAAAGCGCCGTTGTCCTGACCATTGCCCTCTTCCAATTTCTCGTTTCTTATGGTCTCGTCTTCTTGATCGCGACCCTCTACAATGGACTTGGCACCATGCCAGAGCACTTCCTTGCTCATTTTGGTCTGACCGTGCTGATTCAGTTCCTTGCCACCCTGGCTTGGGTCAGTATCATTTCCTTCCTTCTTTATGCTAGCCAATCCATCACCCTAGCCTTCGTTGGCTACTTCATTGGAAATATCCTCTTAAGTCTACCTGCGCTTTTCTTTAAAGATATTGACATTCTCCACTATCTAAACTTGGAGTTTCAATATTCCATGGTCCAAAGTACGACAGCAACGAACAACACTCTCTCGATTGCCCTTGGATTCATCCTTGTTTTCGGATTCTTGGGACTCGCTACTTTTAAACACAAAGATTTATAACAAAAATGCTTGAGCGGTGCTCAAGCATTTTTTCTTAGTGTAATGGTCAAAACAAACCAGTCTGCTTCCGTCGCCAGTTGCAAGTCGCCGCCTAAGATCTCTACAAAATTTTGAATAATGTAGAGACCCAAGCCAGAAGACTCTTCTGTATCCGACAGATTTTCAGAGTAGAATCGACTAGCCAGTTGGTCTAAATGTTGGATCGGTTGTTGCACAATATTGCGCAATTCGACCCGAATCGTGTCCGCGTCCGACATCAAGGTCAAACGCGCCTGCTCCTTTCCATGTTTGAGGACATTGCTGAGCATATTTTGCAAGAGGCGCTCCCAAAGCTCAGGATCGGTCGCATAATGAAGATGCTCTTCTAGCTCCACCTCTAAGGCAATCCCCGCCTCAGTCAAGCTATCGTAATACTGGAACAACTGCTGGGTCAGGACTTGGCTGAGATCGACGTCTGAAAGCCGAGGCTGAATAGCTCCCTCCATCAAGCGTCTATATTCCAAGAGAGATTCCAGGCGTTTTGAGACGACTTGAAGATTGGAAGCAATTTTCTTCAGCTTTTCCTCTTCCTGCATCCCACCCTTGATGATTTGTTGGGTATAGCCCGATGCAATGGTCAAAGGCGTCCGGATATCATGAGCAATATTACTAATGGCCATATCCAAGGTCTTTTTCTCTTGAAAGGCAATCCGATTGGTCCGCTCGATCTGATCAAAGAGATCACTGACCTGCTTGGTCAAGGCAACCAATTCTTTTTTTGAAACACGTGACGTTAACCGTACCCCACTCCCATTTTGGAGCTTCTGTTGAATCTGCTCCTGCAAATCCTTTAAAGCAGAAAGCAAGCGAACATAACCCAGTCCCAAGAGAAGGACAAGGACGACAAGAATTAGAACTAAAACCCACATTACTTGTCTCCTTTCAAGCGAACACCCAAGCCCCAGACCGTTTCAATATAGTCCTCATCTGGGTCAAGCTGGGCAATTTTCTTTCGAAGATTGCTCAGTTGGGCATTGAGGGTATTGTCTCCAGGCAGATAGACTTCTTCCCAGACCGCTTCATACAATTCTTCCTTGGTGAAAATCTTCTTTGGATGCGCCAGTAAGGTTTCAAAAATTTGAAATTCTTTTTTACCCAAGCGAAGCGTCTGTGCGCCAGACTCCAGTTCAAAGATTTCTGGATTCAGAACCAGATTTTTAAAAGAGAGCTTTTGCGACGCTTGAGCTTCCTGTGCTACCGTCGGTTGATTTCGCAACTGCACCGTCACCCGAGCCGCCACTTCGTCCAGATTAAAGGGCTTGACAATATAATCATTGGCACCTGCAAGGAGATACTGGCTAATGAGGTGTTTGTCTCCCAGAGCCGTCATCATGATAACCGGCACCTGACTCTGCAAACGGATCTCCTCCAGGACCTGGTCCCCATTCTTCCCTGGAAGCATGATATCCAGAAGAACCAAATCAACGGCTTCTTGCTGGAAGAGCCGCAGCCCTTCTGTACCCGAAAAGGCTTGAAGCACCTCATGGTCTTCGCTTAACAAACTATACAAAATTTCTTGGATATCATTATTGTCCTCGATTAATAAAACCCGTGCCACTTGCCTCACTCCTTTTTTCTTTTCTTGCGAAATCAGTTCTATTCCCCTAGCCTATCAAATAAAAGCTCCTTCGTCAATGAAAATCTGACTAAAAGCCTATAGTCCCCAGGTAGATCTGCATGTTAGATCATCACAAGATGAACTTGACGATCCTTTCTTTCAAAGGGTATAATAGGACCAATGACACAATAGGGAGACTCATCTATGAAAAATAATGCTAAAACTAAAATCAGTCTTGTATCCATCCTTGTCATCCTGGGCGTTGCTGCAAGAATGATGCGAGTCATCCACCGACAACAAATCAGGGAGCAAAACAAACAAACCATCCAAACAACTAAAAAGGTTGCAGAGTTTCAGAAAACACTAGACGAGGAAGAAACGAAGAAACGGAACGAAACCTTCAACAAGATTTATAATGAATCCCTTGTTCGGACAAAATTTGAGAACTGGCAAAAAGTCGATGAACTACATGGTTTGGGACAAAGAACTGGGCAATTTTATATCTATAACTTTGAAAAAAAAGAAGAGATTCTCTTAGAGAATACAGATCAAGCATTTGTTCTACCCATTCGAGACAAGAGCAATAACGTCACATTTGAGGCCATCTTTGCCCACAAGGACGGTCAGTGGCACATCATGAAGCCAGACGGAAGTTCTCAGTTGCAACTAGGAGCAGCCAACATTTCCGCTGAATCTAAGTTTGTCATCGAGAACAATGTCTTAGATTACGACCAGTAAATCCGTAATGACTTGGCTAAACTACATACAAAAAGCTTAGAACCCCAGCTTGTGGTTGGGATTCTAAGCTTTTTCGTTTATAGGAGAGAGTCGGCCAGCAAGTACCGAAAACTTTTATTCAACAGAAGCTCCATTGGTCGCAATGACTTCTTTGTACCAATAGAAGGATTTCTTACGGGAGCGCTCCAAGCTTCCCTTGCCTTCGTTGTCCCGATCGACATAGATAAAGCCGTAGCGCTTCTTCATTTCTCCTGTCCCAGCAGAGACCAGGTCAATACAACCCCAAGTCGTATAGCCCCAGAGGACAACGCCATCTTCATGGATGGCCTCCCGCATGGCTTTGATGTGGGCTGCTAAGTAGTCAATCCGGTAGTCATCCTCAATCTCCCCGGCTTCATTTGGTGTATCAACTGCCCCTAGTCCATTTTCAACGATAAATAGAGGCTTTTGATAACGATCCCAGATGGTGTTGAGGGTAATGCGGAGACCAAGAGGGTCAATCTGCCAACCCCATTCTGTGCTTTCTAGGTAGGGATTCTTCAGAGAGGCAAAGATATTGCCCGCTGTTTTTTCCCTTTCAGCTGGATCCCCTGAAGCGACCCGACTGGCATAGTAGGAGAAGGAAATAAAGTCTACCGTGTGTTCTTTCAACAATTGCAGGTCCTGCTCCGTCATCTCAACTGTGATTCCCTGACGCTCCCACTCTTTCTTGGCATAGTTAGGGTATTCCCCACGCGCCTGCACATCGATAAAGAAATAGTTCTTACGATCTTCTTCTAGACCAGCCCATACATCCCGCGGAGCACAGGTATGCGGATAGTTTTGCCCAGCTGCCAACATACAGCCGACCTTGTTGTCAGGATCAATCTCATGGGCTAGCTTGGTGGCAATGGCTGAAGCGACCAATTCATGGTGAGCCGCCTGGTATTTGACTTGCTCCTCATTCTCCCCTTCTTCAAAGCAGAGACCCGCTCCCATAAAAGGCGCATGAAGGATCATATTGATTTCATTAAAGGTTAGCCAGTATTTGACCAAGCCCTTGTAGCGAGTGAAGAGGGTCCGGCAAAGACGTTCATAACATTCCAACATCTTGCGACTACGCCAACCTCCATACTCGGTAATCAAATGCATGGGACAGTCAAAGTGGGTAATGGTCACCAAGGGCTCAATGCCATACTTGCGACATTCCTTAAAAAGATCTTCATAAAACTGTAGACCTGCCTCATTCGGCTCTAGTTCATCTCCTTGTGGGAAGATCCGAGACCAGGCAATGGACAAACGATAGGTTTTAAAGCCCATTTCCCCAAAGAGAGCAATGTCTTCCTTGTAGCGATGGTACATATCAATGCCATCCTTAGCCGGATAAAAATAGCCCTCTTCAAAGTCAAACATCTTTTTCTGACCCGTAATAATGGCGTGACGATCAGGCCCAATCGGCACCACATCCACATTGGCCAAGCCACGGCCATCTTCATTATAAGCTCCCTCACACTGGTTGGCAGCTGTCGCCCCACCCCAAAGGAAACCATCTGGAAATTGAAGTTTGTCGGTCATCTCTCTACCTCACTTGATTTGATAGTTCTATTATACCCTTCTCTTTCCAAAAAATCCTACAAGATCCTATGAAAAACTAAACCTATTCTAAGGTTATTTCTGTTCACGTGCAACACAAAAAGGCCGGATGGCTCCGATCTTTCAGAATGTATACAAATTGTTTTTCACCTAATTTAATATCGGCTTTTCTGAAAAATAAGAATGATTCCTTTTTTTTAATCGTAAAGAATAAACTGAAACTTTCCGCCGTGAGAAAAGTGCTAGAAACACTATTGTTTCTAGCACTCGGGAGTTTTGAGAGTAAAACAGTTCGGGGAACTGTTTTAGCCTGAGCCCAGAAATTGAAAAGCGAAGGGGCTTAAAACTAATTGAACACTGGCTGCGGATTGTGTCAAAAAGATAAGTTCTCCTAGAATCGAAAGATTCTGCGTCAAACTTCCTATTTTGACTTTATCCGCAGACGCCCTTTGCATCTTGATTTAGTCATGGAACTTCTTCGAAGTTCGCTGACGTCCGTATTCACATAAGGAAAGTTTCAAAGAAGACTTTGTCTTTAATAAAAAAGACCGGATGGCTCCGATCTTTTTAAGTTCTACTCCAAGAACGTTTAAATTTTTTGATAATAGAATTACCTACTTCATACGATAAAAATCAATCACTAGACCTGCTGGACCACTTACTAGCAGGGATTCGGTTCCCCAATCGGTTACAACTGGACCGTTCAAAACCTGGATACCAAGCTCTTTCAATCGTTGGTAGTTCTGGTCTACATCCTCAACTTCAACGTGAAGAATGATTCCTGACTGGAAATTTTCCAAAGGAACCAAATGATTTTGTGATAACATGAGACAGTGACTGCCAATCGTGAACTGAGCAAAACTGTCGTCAACATAATCGGCTTTTTTATCCAAAATACGCTCCAAGCTAGCACAAACTTGGGTAACATCTGAAACGATAATATCTAATTGATTTAAATTCATTTCTTATCCTCCACAAAAAGACCGGATTGCTCCGATCTTTTCAAGTTTCTCTCTATGAAAATCAATGAATAAACAAGGCATCGAACCGCAGACAGTACTGGAGTACGGCGAGGTGAAGATAACGCAGTTTACATTTGATTTTCCACGAGAGGAATTATTTGATTGCGCGTGATTGCAACCCTTCTTCTTCCAAGAAGAGGCGGAATGGTACGAGTTCTTCTGCTTCGTATTTTTCCTTGAAGGCTTTGATTGCTTCTTCTGAGTGTTGTTTTGGATCCAACTCAAGAACTTCTACTGGAAGTGGACGGTGTTGCGTGATGCGAGCATCGATGACAACTGTCTTACCTTCTTTGTTCAATTTAACAGCTTCAGCAACGACTGCGTCGATGTCTTCGATACGGTCAACTGTAAATCCAATAGCTCCTTGAGCTTCAGCGATTTTCGCATAGTCAGCATTAGGGAAGTCACAACCAAACAAGTGTTTGTTTGTGTCTTCGTATTTGTCCTTGATGAAGGCATATTTACCATTTGAGAAGACAACGTTGATAACTGGAAGGTCGTATTGAACGTTTGTGATAACGTCTGGGTAGCACATGTTGAATGCACCGTCACCCATGATGTTCCATACTTGGCGATCTGGATTGTCTTTCTTAGCAGCGATACCACCAGGAAGGGCAATACCCATTGTCGCAAAGAGTGGAGATGTACGCCACATGTTCTTAGGTGTCATGTGAAGGTGACGAGTAGATGTTTGAGTAGTGTCACCTACGTCGATTGAGTAGATAGCGTCTTGATCAGCATGTTTGTTGATGGCATTGTATACTTGGTACAATTGAAGCGCACCCTCAGTTTTGCCTTCGAGTTTGTTCATGTAGTCGCGCCAGTTTTGGTTGTTCTTAACGTTTGCACGCCACCATGGAGTAGACTCAACTGGATTCACTTTATCAAGGATTGCTTTGGCTGCTTGACCTGCATCACCAAGGATTGAAGCGTCTAGGGCATGACGTTTACCAAGTTTGTAAGGGTCGATATCCACTTGGATGAATTTTTCAGTGTTCTTAAATGCTTCGTATACTTCAGCAAATGGGAAGTTTGAACCAAGGAAAAGAACTGTGTCTGCTTCAAAGACCACTTCGTTGGCTGGTTTCCAACCAACACGGTAAGCAGAACCTGTCAATCCTTCATAGTTCCATTCGAAGGCTTCAAAGTTTTTACCAGTTGTAATGATTGGTGCTTTAATCTTGCGTGACAATTCAGTGATGACATCACCCGCACCAACTCCACCGAAACCAGCGTAGATCACTGGACGTTCAGCGTTGTTCAAGATTTCAACAGCTTTATCGATTTCCACTTCGTTCAAGGCAGGAGCGATAAAGTGACGTTCATAAGAACCTGATCCGTAGTAAGAGTTTTCGTCAATTTCTTGGAAACCAAAGTTTACTGGAATTTCAACAACGGCTGGACCTTTTTTAGAAACGGCAGCACGGCAAGCTTCGTCGATTACTTTTGGTAATTGTTCTGCGTAAGCTACACGTTTGTTGTAAACAGCGATACCGTTGTACATTGGGTTTTGGTTCAATTCTTGGAAGGCATCCAAGTTCAATTCGTTAACTGGACGTGATCCAAGGATAGCAAGGAATGGAGTGTTATCCATAGCTGCATCGTAAACACCATTGATCAAGTGAGTCGCACCAGGTCCACCTGAACCAACTGCAACCCCGATAGAGCCACCAAATTTAGCTTGCATAACCGCTGCAAGAGCACCAGTTTCTTCGTGACGAACTTGCAAGAAACGGATATCTTTGTCTTCAGCCAAAGCGTCCATAAGTGAGCTAAGTGTTCCAGATGGGATACCGTAGATCGTATCTACGCCCCATGTTTTCAATACATTAAGCATTGCTGCAGATGCAGTAATTTTTCCTTGAGTCATTCTAACTCTCCTTTAATTCTATTTTGATCCCTTAAAATGCAGCATAGCGCTTCTACTTCATCTTTGCGATCATCTCGCCTTGAAAATGAGTTTTTTCTGACTTTTCTCATGAAAACGATTTACAAAACGATTACAGTATTAATTTATCACAAAGAGATTCACATGTATAAGGATCTGCTCAGAGATGCTCAATCCCTATTCCATAACAGATCCTCTTTTTGAGAAATTTTCACAAACTATCCTACAATAGGGTTTTATACTATATTTTCTTACCTGCCCTTTTCCCTTAGAGCTGTAAGGAAAGATAAAAAAGTACTACAGAATGCTGTAGTACTCAAATTGAAGGCAAAGTATTTTTAAAAAAACTTTCCTTAGGTGAGTACGGACGTCAGCGAACTTCTTCGAAGTTCCATGACTTAGTTTTGAGCCTAAGGTCTCAAAACTACCGAGTGCTTGAAATGATAATGTTTCAAGCAATTTTCTCACGGCGGAAAGTTTTTGGTATTTCTTGATTCAATCTAAAAATTGGAACTCATTTTTCTTTCTTCGTTGAATCACTTAACTTATATTACTTAAAAAGTTTTTCTACATTTTAAGCGATACTGCATGCTATACCACTTTTTATTTTCTTTAATCAATCTTTGCGACATTGAGGAGCAGAGAGCTAGTCAAAACAGACAAAGAACTAAGGGCCATAGCAAGACCTGCTAGTTCTGGATTGAGGGTCAATCCCAGTCCTACAAAGACTCCAGCAGCAATTGGAATCCCAAGGATATTGTAGATAGAGGCCCAGAAGAGATTGAGTAAGATCCGACGGAAGGTCTTTTGACTCATGTCAAAGGCGCGCACAACGCCAAGCAAATCATTTTGCGTGAGCACGATGCCACCGGACTCGATCGCAATATCCGTTCCAGATCCCATAGCGATCCCCACATCTGCGATCGAAAGAGCAGGAGCATCATTGATCCCATCTCCGACAAAGGCGACCTTGCTAGCTTCTTGCAGTTTTTGGATGGCGCTAGCTTTTTCTTGAGGAAGGACATCAGCAATGACGGTGTCAATTCCCACTTGCTTAGCAATAGCTTGGGCCACCCGTTCATTATCCCCCGTTAACATGACCGTTTTCAAGCCCCGTTCTTTGAGCTTTTTGATCGCTTCTTTTGAGCTGGCCTTCGGAGCATCTTGAATGGCAATCAAGCCAATCACTTGCCCATCCACAGACAAACTGATCACTGTTTTAGCCTGCTCTTGCAAGTCTACCATCCGTTTTTCAAGCTCCGGATCCATCGCTGTCCCGTCATGAAGTTTGCCATTTCCCAAGGTCACCAACTGCTGGTCGATCTGACCTTGGACCCCTTTTCCTTCAATCGCTTGGAAGTTTTCCACAGGGGATAACACCAAACCTTTTTCTTCTGCTCGTGATAAGACCGCTTGCGCTAGGGGATGTTCTGAAAAAGTTTCAAGACTAGCAGCCAGTGTCAAGACACGCGCTTCATCTCCTACAACATCGGTTACAAGTGGTTGGCCAATGGTAATAGTCCCTGTCTTATCAAATACAACGGTTTGAATCTTTTGCACTTCTTGAAGAACTGTTCCATTTTTAATCAGAACCCCCATCTTGGCACTACGGCCGGTTCCGACCATCAGGGCTGTTGGGGTTGCTAAACCAAGGGCACAAGGACAGGCAATAATGAGGACAGAGACTGCATAGAGCATGGCCTCTTGAAGCGACGCGCCCAGAAGCACGGACCAAACCCAGAAAGTCGCAATGGCCAAAATCGTCACCACTGGAACAAAGATACCTGAAATCTTATCCGTCAGATCTTGAATAGGAGCACGACTGGATTGGGCCATTTTGACAAAGTCCACAATTTGAGATAAGAGGGTCTCACTACCGACTTTTTCAGCCTTAAAGAGAATGGTCCCATTGCTGTTGATAGTGGAGCCAATCACTGCATCACCAACTGATTTTTCCACAGGTAAGCTTTCACCTGTCACCATCGACTCATCAATGGTCGTACTTCCTTCTACAATCGTCCCATCAACTGCGATCTTTTCCCCAGGACGGACCCGAATCAAGTCACCAATTTGGATATCTTCTGCCGCCACCTCGACATAGTTCCCATCACGGAGAACTTGAGCCGTTTTTGCCTGCAAATCCAACAATTTTTCCACAGCCTCGGAGGCATTGTTACGCATCCGTTCTTCAAAGATTTGCCCTAAGAGGATAAAGAAGATGATAAAACCCGCAGCCTCAAAGTATACTGGCTGACCAGTAAAAAGGGCAAATACACTATAGACATAGGCTACCAGGGTTCCAAGAGCTACCAAGGTATCCATATTGGAATGGTGCTTCTTAAATGAGGCCCAGGCACTCTTGATAAAAGGAACTCCTGCTACCAACATGATCGGCGTTGTCGCTAGAAAAGTCCCCCAGCGACTGACTGAATGGGAGACAAATCCTGCCATCATCCCGATCATCAAGATCAATAAAGGAAGAGTAAAGATACTAGTAATCCAAAAGCGACCCAGTAAACCTAAGACACGACGGCGTTTTTCCACAACCGTGTAGGAACCCTTTTGCATCTTCATTCCACATGAAAACTCGAAGTCCCCTGTTTCTGTCGGGGTAAAGGATATCACCTTATCCACACCGACTTCCAAAGGCTCTAAAATCCCCTGATCTTCAAATAAAATTTCCTTGTAACAGCCGGAAGGATTGACCCGATGGAAGGTGATTTCAGCAGGGATCCCTTTTTGAAGTTGAAATTCCTTTGGACTATAGCCTTTTTCTGCTGTAATACGGATCTTTTGCACTCCGTTTTCCACAACTGCTTTTTGTTTTTCTACCATACCTACTCCTTTATTCCACAATCATGTGACCATGCATCATGTTCATTCCACATGAATACCCATATTCGCCCGCTTTTTCTGGCGTAATTTCAATGACATGTTTTTCACCTAAAGGCAAATCTTCATGAACGCCAAAATCTGGAAAGATCACTTGAGCCAGACATGAAGATGGATCCTTGCGATTAAAGATGATCCGGGCTGGAACATTCTTTTTCAGGACAATGGTTTCAGGCGAATAGCCCCCCATGACTTCGACTTCAATTTCTTGATAACCTGATTTCTGACGAGCGTGGCCGCTTACCTTTTCATGCTCTGCAAAGAACCACCAAGCAATAAAAGCAACCAAAAGTAAACAAACAATACTAATCAACAATCCAAACATGGAATTTCCTTCTTTCTATTACATACAATTGCAAGGGACTGTTTCGACAGCCTCTGCTTTCTTTTCTTCCAGGACCTGCTGCAGCTGATTAAGATCTGCAAGCGTAAAGTCACTCTCCTGAATCAAGTTTTCAAGCACCTGGACAATTCTTTTTGAGCAAACCTTGTCTTTCACCTCCTCAACCACCAAGTCTAAACTCTGGTCCTGCTTCAACAAAGCCGAGTAGACAAAGGCTTTGCCAGATTTTTCTCTGGTCAGACAGCCTTTCTCCACCAAGCGCGTCAAGAGGGTCTTGATGGTCGACTTCGACCAGTCAAAGCGCTCGGACAAGACGGCGATCAAATCCGTGCTGGTCTGCTTGCCTTCCATCCAGATAATCTTCATGATGCGCCATTCCGCATTGGAAATTTGCATGGCTTCTCCTTTCTAAATCTACATTTGTAAATCTTATGATGCTATTCTACTCCTAAGATTTACATTTGTCAACCAAAAAGACAAAAAATTTTCCTCTTGGAAATAGAGGAAGGGTGACAATCTGTTTTTACAAAAAATCATCTAAGGAAATCTAAAAAGAAATAGAATTGATTTCAATTATAAGAACCATTCAAATATTTCCTGAAACTATCCGCCGTGAGAAAAGTGCTAGAAACACTATTGTTTCTAGCACTCGGGAGTTTTGGAACCTTAGGTCCAAAACTAAGTCATGGAACTTCAAAGAAGTTCGCTGACGTCCGTACTCACCTAAGGAAAGTTTTTAAGAAGACTTTATCTTCGATCTGAAATTTTTCTTTGAAGATTTGTCTGATTGGGCTTTTTTCGCTCCCTATTTTTGTCTCTATAATATCTCCTGCAGAGCTTGGGCTAGGATGCGGTAACCAGCCACACTTAAATGGAGGCCATCTGTCGTATAGGCTTCTGCCAACTGCCCCTTTTCATCCAATAAAGACGAATACACATCAATATAGCTGACCTGGTGGTAGGCCTGGGCCAATTCGCGATAGGCCTGGTTGAGGGCCTGAATTTTTTCATTGGTCCGCACATAGACCTTTTGTTTGTAGCGCTCATCTCGACTCACCGGTAGAACCGAGATCAGGTTGATGTGGGTCAGCGGAAAGTCCCGCATAATTGCTTGTAAGACCGCTTCTACATTGTCTAAGGTTTCCTTTTGAGGAAATTCTTTTCCGATATCATTGGTCCCGATCAAGAGAAAGATCTGATCCACCGCCGTTCCAAAGACATGGGCGTCTAGATGCTCACGAAGGAGATCCGTCTTATAGCCTCGCACTCCTCGATTGACCATGTGTTTGGGACTTTGTAATAGTTCATGAATGGGGAAATACTCCACGATGGAGTCTCCGATAAAGATCAAACCAGGCTCCTTCAGAGGGGCTTGATTAAGTTCCCGATAGGTTGTTATGATTTTCTCCTGCTCCTTTAAGAGCCAGTCTTCTAACAGTTGTACCGCCATCTAATTCTTTCCTTTCACTTGTTCCCAGGGGGTCAATCCTAGATACTCTTCGATCACCTGGTAGACACCACCTTCTTGATGGCTAGGCGCTAGATGATTGGAGACAGCTTTGACAGCTTCTTCTGCATTAGCCACAGCATAGGAGTGACCTGCCATTTCAAGCATTTCGATGTCGTTTCCGCTATCCCCAAAGGCCATGACCTGGCTGGCATCAAGCTGCCACATCTCCATTAATTGAGCCAGACCCCAGGCCTTGTGAATGCCTGCTTGTAAGAGATCCATGCTGCCAAAACCGCTCGAAACCGCCATCAGCTGATCTCCAAAAGCTTGCTGGACTTCCCGACACACTTGATCAAGACGATCCAAGCCAACCACCAAACTCATTTTAAGCACCTGATCAAATAGATCTGCTGTCAATTCCGGGACAAATTTCATCCGCTTGTACAAGGCTTCAATCACTTCCGGCTGCATGAATTTCTCAACTTCTGTAAAGACTGTGCCTTCCTTAGCAAAGCCACCATTAACAGCTGACACAACCAGCTGGTCCGAAATTTCCCGCCCCTTAAAATAAGTAAGAACCGCTTCTACTAGCTCTCGATCCCAGAATTTCCCAAGAATCATCTGGTCATCCTCAAAAATCCGAGCTCCATTGGCTACGACTAGGGTCACCCGTTTGACCAAAGGACCCAAGAGCTGGCGCATGCGATGGAATTCATTTCCCGTCGCAATGACAAAGCGAATCCCTTTTTGATCCAAGTGGTCCAATAGCCTTTCCAGACGCGGAAGATCCACCTCACCTCGCTCATCTAATAAGGTTCCATCCATATCTGTTGCAATTAGTTTGATCATAACTCACTCACCCTTCACCTTCGAAATGAATCCAATCTTCACTCCTGTTTCTTATTTTATCACATTTAAAAGAATTCCTTTCTTTTAGGAGCACCTCCATTTTTCTAACAAGACTACAAGGGCAAGCAAAAAAAAATAACCAGTCTTTACCGGTTAGCTTTAGAATGAGACAAACTATTTTAAAGTAAAATAAGTTAATCGATTCTAAAAGTAAGTAAAAATGAGTTCCTATTTTTAGAATGAATCAAGAAAATACAAAAACTTTCCGCTGTGAGAAAAGTGCTAGAAACACGATTGTTTCTAGCACTCGGAAGTTTTGGGAGTAAAACAGTTTAGGAAACTGTTTTAGCCTGAGCCCCAAAAACGAAAAGCGAAGGGGGCCAAAACAAATTGAACACGGGCTGCGGATTGTGTCAAAAAGATAAGTTCTCCTAGAATCTAAAGATTCTTCGTTAAACTTCCTATTTTGACTTTATCCGCAGACGCCCTTTGTATCTTGATTTAGTCATGGAACTTCTTCGAAGTTCGCTGACGTCCGTACTCACCTAAGGAAAGTTTTTGATATGACTTTGTCTTAAATCTGAAGCTCCTGCTTAGCTTCTATTTTTTAACCAACAAAAGCCCAAATAATGGCAATCAGAACTGCTGGAAGGAGATTGGCGACCTTGATTCGTTTGCCCCAGATAAGATTGATCCCTACACAGAGAATGAGGCTGGAGCCAACTAGGGACAGATTCGAAAGGGCTTGTGGAGTCATGATCGGTGCGATCAAATGGGCCAAAAGCGTTATCAAGCCCTGAAGGATCACAAGTGGTACCACCGCAAAGATTGCGCCCTTCCCTTTTGAAACGGTCAAGACCAGAACGATAACCATATCGAGAATAGCCTTGGCCAACAAGGTCGAGGTGTCGCCTGTCAAGCCATCCTGGACAGCTCCGACCACCGCCATAGCCCCGATACAAATGGTCAAGGCCGTGGTCATAAAGGCATCGACAAAGCTGGTATCGCTTTGGTTGCCCGTCTTTTCCTTCAGCCAGCTTCCCAGGCGCTCAAAGCCCTCCTCAATCTTCAAGAGTTCCCCGATAACGGTCCCGATCACTAGACTCAGAATCAACATCATACTTCCGTGACTTTTCACATGACTTCCATGCACCACCAGCATCTTTTCCAAGGTCCCTGCAATGCCCAAGACAAAAACAGCAACTCCTGTCACTTTCAGAAGGGTCTCATGAAAATCTTCTGACAAACGTTGACCGATGAGCAATCCTAAAAGCCCACCAAATACGACCCCTAAGGCATTATAGAGGGTCCCTAAACCGATCATTTACAAACTCCTTCGTTCATTTCTCATTCTTTTTCAATTTCTTTCAAAGACCAATGCCCCGTCTCTTCATACTGGTCAATCAAGTCCTTGGCTGTTTGCGTAATCTCCTCTGGATAATGTAAGCTTTCTAGGGTATTGACCGCATTCTTAGTCACGGCTGACCCTGGCTTGATCTGGTAGTCAAAGACGATCTTGCCATCCACATAGCGACTATCAAAATGGTAATTATCATTGACCTCACCAGAGGCTGCGACCAGCTCAATATCATGACTGGAGATCATGTAGAGGCAGTTTTGGGCAGCCAACCAGCGGACAATCCCAAGGCCTGATCCGATCCGCTCGATAGTATTGGTCCCCTTAAAGAGCTCGTCAATAAAGAAATAGTGAAAACCAGGCTTTTTCAGATGCTGAATCATACGTAAAATAGCTTTACTCTCAGTGATAAAGTAGCTATCTCCAACTTCAATATCATCGCTCACATCCATAGCCGTTAGGACATGACCATAGGGAAGGGCTAATCTTTCGCCATAGGCAAAGCCTAACCCTTGAGCCAGAATGGCATTGATGGCGACAGTTTTCAAATAGGTCGATTTCCCGGACGCATTGTCCCCACTGATGACCATATTTTTTTGAAAATGCACATCATTCGCAATCGGATTTGACAGCAAGGGATGATAGAGCGTCTCGCCCTCAATGCCACCCGTCTCTGTAAAGACTGGCTGGCAGACCACTTCTAGATCCCGCTTATGGCGCAAGAGACTAATGGCGACTTCCATCTCTCCAAGGAGATCCAGAAGTTTCTGGGCCTCTTTTTGATGAGCTTTCACCTGATTGTAAATATAGACCTGAGCGATCTGCGGGAGTAAAAAGAGAACGTTGAGGTAGAGGAGAACAATTTCCATCTCAGAGGTCCCCGTTGGACTCTGCAAGACACTGGCAAGGATCCGCGTTTTCTTAAAGGGTTTGACCGCTTGCTTTAGTTCTTCTTGTTGTGGCAAGGCTAGATGGCTCAAGCGTTCTGCCGAAGCAAAGATGCGGACCAGATAGCTAACATTATCCAGACGGATTTTATTGGACCAATTGCGCAAACTCGAAAAGACAATATTAAAGACCACACTGATCACCAAGAGGGTAATGGCACCGACTGGCTCAAAGGGGATGGCAAAGAGACAGACAATGGGAAGGCAGGCCAAGGCTAGATAGAGGGGCAAACCTGCATAATGCTTGCCGGGATTTGCGACAATGCTCCGCGCCATGTTGTGGTTCTTCTTGCCCAGTTGGTTGAAAATGACCTGGACCTTGAGGCGCAAATCAGGATGCTCTTCAAAGAAGGCTTCTAAGTCATGAAGCTGGTCCTGAGGCTGGAATTCCAGCAGGCGCATTTTTTGATAGAGAGCCTCTGCTCCAAGGCTCGATTGGGTATAGTTGAGCTGATCAAAGACCGCATCCAAAGCCAAATCATGCCAGGTCTGATCATCCACTTGGCTATCGATCGTCTGTCCCTTAGCTGGATAAGTCAGACTATCTATCAAACTTTCTTCTGTGTCTTTCTTGCGAAAGAAAGGCGCTCCATCCCAAGCCTTCTTCAGTTTTTGCTTGAGGCGGATAGCCGTAAGAAATTTGGTTGCCCAAATCACCACGATCAATCCTAGGATCCCAAGCGGGATCCAGTTCACATTTCCTTCCATGCTCTATTCCTTTCCACTCTGAGGCCAGTCCAAGTGAACATGTTCCTTCATTTCTCGGTAAGCCGTGTCCACTCTCTCCTTGGTCTCCTCATCCAGCTTGTCGCGGTATTTGCCACCCTGGATAAAATCTTCCAAAATATAGGTCTGGTACTTGTACAAGTCATAGCCTTCAGGAGAATAGGTGCCCTTCGGAGTCCGACTGACCCAGGTTGGATGAGCAGTAGCCGTCTTAATCCGTGTCTTGCGACCAACCTTTTCGATGGTCACATCCATCAAGACTCCTCGCTCTGTCCATTGGGCAGTCTCCACATCTCCCATCGTTTCCAGACGCTGATTGGACAGGAAATTCCCCATCGAGTAGATGATGAGCTTGTTTTGACCATCTTTATTGACCACTTCAGCAGGCTCCACAACATGGGGATGCCCACCAAAGACGATATCAGCTCCCCAAGAAACCATCTTGTGGTAGAGCTCTTTTTGCTCTTCTGTCGGCTCCAATTGGTACTCAATTCCCATTTGGGGCATGACAATGGTGATATCGGCCTCTTGCTCTACCTTTTGGATCTCCGCCTTCATCCGCTCTTCATCCAGATCAGACAAGACATCTGCTTGCTCCTCTGGAGTAAGGGTCGTTTCCATTCCATTAAACCCATAAGCGTAGGCTAGAATAGCAATCTTGATGCCATTCACTTCCTTGATCACCAAGGGGGCCTGGCCTCTCTTTTCATGCGTGTAGACACCGACAGGGGTGATGCCTGCATCTTCAAAGGCTTTGGCTGTCGAATAGACCCCTTCTAGACCTGAATCCAGGATGTGGTTATGTCCCAAATCCATGACATCATAACCAGCATCCTTGATGGCTGGTACGACTTCGCTCGGCGCATTAAAGAGAGGATAACCTGACAAATAGTAATTCGGGTTAATGGTTCCCTCAAAATCGCCTAAGGCCAGATCCGCCTTTTGTAGCCAGGGTTTGACATACTCATAATTTTCATGAAAATCATAGGTCCCATCTTCTTTTTGTGCACTCATATAGACCAGATCATGATAGAGCTGATCTCCATTGGCCATGATCCGAGCTGTATGAGGAATCTGATCAGCCGGTGTCTTGGCCTTGTACACAACCTCTGGCCGTTCGGTTGCGGTGATCGGAAAGCCTTGGAACTTTTGCACCCACAAGATAGCATTGGCCACGATAAAAACGACTGACAAGAGCACATAGACAAACTGTTCATTGGTCAGCTGAATCTTTGAAAAGAGACGATCAAAAGCCCAATCAAAGGCCGCCGATAGCTCTTTCCCCATCGTTTTGATGGTCCCTTTCACACTCTCCAACTTCTCTAACATTCCTACCTCTTCTTCGTACCTAGTTTCTCCAATGATCCGCCAACAAATTGAGCTGTCATTGAAATACTTTCTCTTCATTGTATCACAATTTTTAAGAAGAGAAAAAAGAGAGCAGGACAGAAGCGCTATTGTTTAGAAACGCTTCATCGTCCTGCTCCTGCACAGTTGATGGATTCATGTAAATGATCGATCATCACTTCTTATCGTTTGATTTGGACAAGCTGATTGCAACCATGACAAGACTTAGGAAAAAGGCCGAAAGTAACCCTTTTGTCGTCCGATTCATAAAAGGTTGATGGAATATAAAATGATTATAGGCAGTAAATCCTAATCCAATCAGAGTTACCATAGCTGAAAGCGTAAAAATCATTCGCCACAAATTTCTATTTTTCATCATAAACTCCTTTTCTCTAAAATGAATGTTTGGGAAATGAATCAACTAAAAAATCGTCCTACAACATCCAAAATATACCGATTCAACAAACAGTTATATATTCTACTGTAGGAAATAAAGTTTTCTGATATCTTTGCCTTTGTTATGATTTCAGTCTAACATAAAATGAAAAAAGCAACATGACTTAAACGTCGGGTTGCTAAAAATCGTTCTTTTTTTCTTCTAATAATCTTTGTACAAGCACTTCATCATCCAATAATTCAGCAAATGTAATTGCCTTTCCATACAACTCCTCAGATTTCTCCTTGTTCTTTTCCACATGGAGCATATATTTTGCTTTAAACATATAAATAATAGGTTTGTAATAAACATGTCTCGTCTTATCAATTACATCTTCGAAAGTTTGAATATATTTAAGCGTATATTTTTCTTCCAACTGAGCTAGCAAAACAAGCAATATTTTTTCCAACTGTGTCAGGTATTCCTTGTCCCCATAATCTATGTCAAGCATTACTTTATCAGCCAACTCCTGAAAATACCTTTTATCTTCTAATCCTACAGCACAGCAAAAAAAGTAGAGTTCAATAATTAACAAATCATTAACCGTATAAATTGTTTTCTTTAAGATTTGTTGAAAGTATTCTTCTAAAAGAGCAAGACCATATCTCACATCAGAACTATTATAAATATCTAGACGCGCTTGAATCACATCTATAAGTAATTGTTCATCCTCTGGAAGACGATCGTAGTAACATTCCCCAATTTCTTCTAAAATCGCTAGTTTCCGCTCAATTCGTTCTCGATCCGCATAGGTCGGACTATCTACCAATTCTTTCTTTAACCTTAGATAATCTTTTGGTATTTCAATTTTGTCAATATCAACAATATACTGAACCTCGACATTCAGTTTTTTCGCTAAATATATTAATTTGGGTACAGTTGGCATAGCCTGACCATTCTCAATTCGGGCTAATTGCCGAATAGTCAATTCAGATTCATCATCGCAAATATCTGCTTGTGTATATTTTCTATCTAGTCGTGTAGATTTTATTTTTTTCCCAATCTCTTTTTTTAAATCTTTCATCACCAGTACATCTCTACAAATTAAATATTATACTAATTTTAACACATATTTTGTTAGAATAACGAAAACCTTTTCATATTTTCCTTAAAAAGCACCCTAACTTGAAAATCATGCTCCTTATTTATAAAAGTGGCTTCTGTCTCTTAGAATGTGGATTTTTTTCTTACCTAAGGCAACCCAAGGGGTATTGCAGAAAACATCATCACGATTTTCAACTGATACAAACATCTACTGAAACTTTCCGCTGTGAGAAAAGTGCCTGAAACAGTGATGTTTCAGGCACTCGGGAGTTTTGAAACTTTAGGTTCAAAACTAAGTCATGGAACTTCTTCGAAGTTCGCTGACGTCCGTACTCACCTAAGGAAAGTTTCTAAGATGCTTTTTCTATTATCTCAAAGCTTTTAACAAATATCCATAACCTTCTTGCTCCATTTCATCTTTTGGAATAAAGCGCAGAGAGGCCGAATTGATACAATAGCGAAGACCTCCTTGGTCTTTTGGTCCATCTGTGAAGACATGTCCTAGATGGGCATTGCCTGAGCGGGAACGAACTTCGATCCGCTCCATACCGTGGCTTTGATCTTGGTAATAGTGGATAACATCTTTGGCAATGGGACGAGAGAAACTTGGCCATCCACAGCCAGAAGCAAACTTATCCTTGGCAAAGAAGAGAGGTTCCCCAGTCGTAATATCCACATAGATCCCCTCTTCAAAGGTCTGATCATAGGCATTGTGGAAAGGACGTTCCGTCGCGCTTTCTTGAGTGACTTGGTACTGCTCTGCTGTCAGTTTCGCCTTTAGGATTTCTTGATCTGGCTTCTGATAAGCTGCTGGATCAATCAAGGGCTGCTCAGCATCCGTCACATCGATATGGCAATAGCCTCCAGGATTCTTCTTGAGATAGTCTTGGTGGTAATCCTCAGCTAGGATATAGTGGCGCAAGGGTTCCAACTCAACCGCGATTTTGTGGCCCAGTTGCTTCTCTTCTTCCGCAAACACTTGGGCGATCACTTCACGGTCTGCTTCGTCTGTATAATAAACACCCGTCCGATATTGGCGGCCTCGATCATTTCCCTGCTTGTTAATGGACAAGGGATCAATCACCCGGAAATAGTAGAGCAGAATCGCTCGTAGGCTGATTTTATCTGGATCATAGATGACCTGAACGGTCTCTGCATGATCCGTTTCCTTGATCAGTTGGTAGTTGGTCGTTTCTACCTGGCCATTGGCATAGCCCACCGTCGTCTCTTCTACACCGGGGATCCGTGAAAAATACTCCTCCAAGCCCCAAAAACAGCCACCTGCTAAATAAATCTCTGCCATCTTTCTTCCTCGCTTTCCGCATTCCCTAAAAGGAACACTTCTTATCTATTAGCTCCATCATAATCCAAGAGCCTCAGATTTTCAAGGATTCTGCATCAAAAATCCCTTCTACTATATGTAAAAGGGATTCAATCCTTCTTATTTTTCAAATAAGAAAAAGAGCGAGTAATAAAAGTTCCAAAACGATAGGATTAACTGATGTAGAAAATCATGAAGGACTACCATGACCAACACCTCCTCTGAATATCTGTAGACAAGCACCAGGCACATCAACTACAAAAGCACCGTCGGTCCGTAGACCTGTAACTGAGGCTTCACAACCTCGTAATGCCAGTGATCATAAGCTCGCCAAGTTTGAAAGGTCTCTTCGTTCAAAGCTAGCCCACCCAGACCAATCAATAGACTGGCAGTCTGATAAAACTTTTCTAACTCAATCAACAGACGATTGTCTACCCGCCTAGCCTTTCGTAAACCTTTCAACATCTGATCTAGATTTTCTCGAAATCGAAAGGCATCTGGACTGGGGGTGAATCCTTTAGAAAAGGCTGTTTGAAGAAGGGTGATCGTCGTTCTTGCTTCTTGAATCACATCCCTTTCTTCCATAGAAATCACCTTCCTTTTCACCTCCATTGTACACCTTTTTCTCTCTATAAAAATGGAAAATTCCTAAAACTAGGAACAGAATGAGGTTGGGTCAAAAGTCCTAGCCTCTCAATTATTTTTGGATTGTCGAGCAAGACGCAGTGGTTGAGTGGGCTCTACTACGCTGATTTCATCAGCTTTTACAGCCCTACTCAACTGTGCGGAGGTGGGACGACGAAATTGAATTCTAACGAATTACCGATTTCTGTCCCACTCTCATAAAAAACTTCCCCAAGTTTCCACTTGAGGAAGTTTTTTTCGAAAGATTAGTCAATGTAGTGCAATTTCCCACGGAAGTCTTCTAGACTTTGGTAGCCTTTTTCTTCCATGATGGCTTTGAGTTCCGCAGTGATGCGGTCAAAAGCTCCTACTCCTTCTTTATGCAGCGTCGTTCCGATTTGCACCATACTAGCCCCACAAAGGATATGCTCAAAAGCATCGCGACCAGTCAAGACACCACCTGTCCCCACAATCTGAATTTCTGGGTTCAGACGTTGGTAAAAGGCATGGACATTGGCGAGAGCCGTTGGCTTGATGTATTCACCACCAATCCCACCAAAGCCGTTCTTCGGACGGATCACCACGGATTCATCCTCGATGTAGAGGCCATTTCCGATCGAATTGACGCAGTTGACAAACTTGAGCGGGTATTTGTTAAAGATCGCTGCTGCTTGATCAAAATGAACGATATCAAAATAAGGGGGCAACTTGATCCCTAGAGGTTTTGTGAAATAGGCAAAGACCTCAGACAAGATCCGATCTGTCGTATCAAAATCATAGGCGATCTGAGGTTTCCCAGGGACATTGGGACAAGATAGGTTCAACTCTGTCAAGCCTTTAAAGTCACTGTCTTGCACCTTTTTCAAGATGGTATGAGTTTCTTCAGGAGACATGCCGACGAGAGATAAGAAGAAGGTCCGGTCAGGATCCGTTTCTTGCAACTCCAATAAGTAATTCAAATAATAGTCCAACCCTTGGTTAGGTAGTCCCATCGAATTGATCGAACCAAGCGGCACATCTTGGTAGCGTGGCTCTGGATTACCAGCACGGAATTCTAAGGTCGCTGTCTTGGTCACAAAGGTCCCAGCAGCTGAGTTCTTCACTTCTTCTAATTCCTCAGTGGTCATACAGGCTACACCTGCCGCATTCATCAAGCAGTTGTCAAATTCAAAACCAGCAATTTGCGTCTTTGTCGATACCATCTTGTACTCCTTTTTTGAAACACCACCAACAGAATCGTTCGGGATGCTCTCTATTTTCTTCTTTCATTATACCATCACTTGGAAGCTTCCGGACAATCAAAGCTAAAAATTCTTCCAAACATTCGGACTTTCCTAGTCGCGATAAAATTTTCAGAAAATTCAACTTTTTTCTTTACAAGCCAAAAAAAGTCTGCTATAATGATCCATGTAATAAAACATGACATTGTTTGTCAACTGTCTCAAAGCCACTCCCCTAGCGGGTTTGCTGGTTTTCGTTTCATTCACAAAGGAGAATTAACATGACAACTGCTAAAGAATATATCCAAAGCACTTTCGAAACTGTAAAAGCTCGTAACGGCCACGAAGCTGAATTCCTTCAAGCTGTTGAAGAGTTCCTCAGCACTTTGGAACCTGTATTCGAAAAACACCCTGAATACATCGAAGAAAACATTTTAGCTCGTATTACAGAACCTGAACGCGTGATTTCCTTCCGTGTTCCTTGGGTTGACCGTGAAGGAAATATCCAAGTAAACCGTGGTTACCGTGTTCAATTCAACTCTGCTGTAGGTCCTTACAAAGGCGGACTTCGTTTCCACCCAACTGTTAACCAAGGGATCTTGAAATTCCTCGGATTCGAACAAATCTTCAAAAACGTCTTGACTGGTCTTCCTATCGGCGGTGGTAAAGGTGGATCTGACTTCGATCCTAAAGGAAAAACAGACGCTGAAGTGATGCGTTTCTGCCAAAGCTTCATGACTGAATTGCAAAAACACATCGGTCCTTCTCTTGATGTCCCAGCTGGTGATATCGGGGTTGGTGGACGTGAAATCGGATACCTTTACGGTCAATACAAACGCCTTCGCCAATTTGATGCTGGTGTCTTGACTGGTAAACCTCTTGGTTTCGGTGGTAGCTTGATCCGTCCAGAAGCAACTGGTTATGGTTTGGTTTACTACACTGAAGAAATGCTCAAAGCCAACGGCGACAGCTTTGCTGGTAAGAAAGTCGTGATCTCAGGTTCTGGTAACGTTGCTCAATACGCTCTTCAAAAAGCAACTGAACTTGGTGCAACTGTTATCTCTGTATCTGACTCAAACGGTTACGTGATCGACGAAAACGGTATTGACTTCGACCTTCTTACAGACGTCAAAGAAAAACGTCGTGCACGTTTGACTGAATACGCTGCTGAAAAACCAACTGCTACTTACTACGAAGGTTCTGTATGGACTTATGCTGGTAACTATGACATCGCTCTTCCATGTGCAACTCAAAACGAAATCGATGGCGATGCTGCAAAACGTTTGGTCGCTCAAGGTGTGAAAGTTGTCTCTGAAGGAGCAAACATGCCAAGTAACATCGATGCCATCAACGTATACAAAGAAAATGGTATTCTTTACGGACCTGCTAAAGCAGCCAATGCTGGTGGGGTTGCTGTATCTGCTCTTGAAATGAGCCAAAACAGCCAACGTCTTTCATGGACACGCGAAGAAGTGGACGGACGTTTGAAAGACATCATGACCAACATCTTCAATACTGCTAAAACAACTGCAGAAACTTACGGTCTTGGTAAAGATTACCTTGCAGGTGCCAACATCGCTGCCTTTGAAAATGTCGCAAATGCGATGATTGCACAAGGTCTTGTATAATCAATCGATATTTTTCTTTGAGACCTTCGGGTCAAAGCCTCTCAACTCCTGAAACCAGTATGTTTCAGGAGTTTTTTTGTAGCTACCAACCTCTATCAAGTCAACCCGACCAAGGGAGAAAAGCCATTTTTAAGACAAGGGGCTTGACCTTCTGTAGCGGTGAGATGTAAGTCCTCTCTTTTTCTGTATCTTTTTCTAAAAAAATTTTATTTTTTTTACTTTACCCCCTTGCATTTTTAATAAATTAGTATTAAACTATAGCAAAAGGAGGTGTGCTTATGTTTCTTTTAGCTCAAGAAAAATCAGATACGATCGAATTCCTTAAGTCTGAATTGATGCAACTGCTTTCTGATATGCGTCAGGAGATTGCAGCAAGCCGTCAAGCACAGACTTGTACTGCTTGCCAGCATATCCAACACTGCATTAACAAGATCCAAAGGGCAAAAAGTTCTGTAGCCATAGCCCTTCCGATCGAATCATTGGATCTCGAAATCACTGCCCTATTGCGTAAGCAATTATTGATCTTGCCACCTGAGGCTCGAAAGATTTGGGATCAGATTAAATATTTGGATGACAAATACTGCCACTTAAGATCGTAACATCGATTAAAAAAGAGGCTGGGACAAAAGTCCTAGCCTCTTAATTGTCTTTGGATTGTCGAGCAAAACGCAGTGGTTGAGTGGACTCTACTACGCTGATTTCATCAGCTTTTACAGCCCTACTCAACTGTGCGGAGGTGGGACGACGAAATCGAATTCTAACGAATGACCGATTTCTGTCCCACTCTCTTTTTTACATGATCCCGTTCTTTCCTGTCGGTAGGTTAATCCCTGCTTCCATCAAGGCATCATGATAGAGTTTATAGTATGTATGATAGACAGTCGTCTGGGTTCCATTTTGCGCAGTCATCGCAATGCGGAAGGAATAACGACCATTTTTTTCAATCTGTGGGCCTAAAATGGTAGGGCCTGTCAACACTTCTGGGTGTTTGTCTTGTTGAGACTGATTGACCTGAGCGATGACCTGATAGATCTTATCGAGATCGGTATTCGCATCTAGCGGAATATCTACCAGCACGCGCATATCGCCGCGCGAGAGGTTGCTGACGACAGTGATATTGCGGTTTGGGACAAAGTGGAGAGTCCCGTCAAAATCACGTACTTGAGTTGTCCGAATTCCCACACTGCTAACGATGCCGGCAATATTAATAGAACCATTGGTAAGTCGGACATTGTCCCCCACATCCAGCTGGCGTTCTAAAAGGATAAAGAAACCATTGACCAAATCGGAAAGGAAGCCCTGGGCTCCCATCCCGATAGCCACCCCAGCAATCCCAGCACCAGCCAATAGACTAGAGACTGGAAGACCGAGGATCGACAAGATCCAGTAAATCAAGATAAAATACAAGCAGTAGTTCAAGAGACTCTCTACTAAACGGAGAATGGTTTTTTTACGGGCTTCATCCTGCACCGTATACTTAAAAGAAGGGGTTAATATCCGCTTGACCAGGCTATGGATGACCTTTTTAGCGATAAAAAATAAGAGAAAGACAAAAATCAGGGAGATGCATTTTGAAATTAGGTCATCAAAAATCTTTGTCCAGTCTATTTTACTGAAATAACGTTGGAAAGCTTGACTCATTTATTCGGGCCTTTCTAACAAAGAATAGTATGATTATATCAAATATTCGGAAATAAGGCTATTTTTTAAAAATTTCATTGCTTTTACCCCCTAACTATCGTATAATATTCCTTAATTATTTTTTAAAGAGGCCTTACATGATTCATCGACTGATTACCACTTGGAATAAAACCAACCTTATGAAAAGAATCGCAATCGGTATTGTACTTGGAGTCATCCTAGCACTTATCTTCCCGAAAGCAACTGGGATTGGACTCCTAGGAGAGTTCTTCGTTGGAGGGCTCCGTGCCATCGCCGAAATGAGCAGCTGGCCAAAGGAAAAACGCTATTAAAAGATCCTATCTCAAATAGACAATAAAACCCAGACCTCGCGATCTGGGTTTTCTTATTTCTTAAAGTAGCGTTTACTTTCTTTGATAATGACAGGTGACAGAGCTAGTAGGGCAATCAAGTTGGGCAGAGCCATGAGCCCATTAACGATATCCGCAATCACCCAGACCAGATCTAATTTTAGGAAACCACCTAGTCCAACCATTAAGACAAAGAAAGCCCGGTAGAGGTTGATATGTTTGACACCAAATAGGAATTCGAAACACCGTTCTCCGTAGTAAGACCATCCAAGAATGGTCGTTGTCGCAAACAGCACCAAGCACAGCGTTAAGATAATACCTCCAACTGGGCCAAAGACACCTGTAAACGTATCCTGAGTCAAGGTACTCGTGCTGCCCTTCGCCATCCACTCACCTAAAACCAAGAGCGAAAGTCCTGTCAAACTACAGATGATAATGGTATCAATAAAGGTTCCTGTCATCGAGATCAAGCCCTGCTCGACAGGTTCATTGGTCTTCGCAGCCGCTGCTGCAATGGGTGCAGATCCGAGACCCGATTCATTGGAGAAAACTCCACGCGCCACCCCTTTTTGGATAGCCATTTTGACCGTTACTCCTGCAAAACCTCCCATGGCTGCAGTTCCTGTAAAAGCACCAGAAAAGACTGCTTTTAAGGCTGGAAGCAATTGGTCCAGATGCAAGGCAATGATCGTGACAGTCGCAAAGATATAAGCAGCAGCCATAAAAGGAACCACTTTTTCAGAGACTTTGGAAATCCAGTGAATCCCTCCAAAGATGATGGTCGAAACCACCAGAGCAATCACTACACTAGCCACTTCTGGAGCTGTCCCAAAACTAGCTTGAAGGGATCCCGTAATGGAATTAACCTGGGTCATGGTTCCGATTCCAAAGAGGGCCACCAGCACTCCTGCAACCGCAAAGAAAATAGCCAATGGTCGCCACTTCTCTCCCATCCCGTGAAGAATGTAGTACATCGGACCACCTGAGATATGACCGTTGTCATCCTTGGTCCGATAACGAATGGCTAAGAGCCCTTCTGCATACTTGGTCGCCATTCCAAAGAAGGCTGCCATCCACATCCAAAAGAGGGCACCTGGGCCACCCGTCTGAATCGCTGTAGCCACCCCTACAATATTCCCTGTCCCTACAGTAGCTGCTAGAGCTGTCGCAAGGGCTCCTAAGCTCGAGATATCCCCGTGTCCCTCATCTTCTGTAAAGATCAGGCGAAAAGCTTTTGGAAGGTAGCGTATCTGAAGCAAACCCAAACGAAGGGTTAGGTAGATCCCTGTCCCTACTAAAAGCACTAAAAGTGGGGCGCTCCACACTAGATTATAGAGCTGCTGAAAAAACTGCAATACATGATCCATTTTCTGTCTCCTTTTTCATCGACCGCTCGACAGAAAAGAGAAAAAGAAAGAGCACATGTCAAACATGTACTCTGGTCCTGCTTAAAATAGGGGACTTCCCCTATCTTTCGCTCTGTCCTTTTACCTGAGAGTTTGAGTAGATGTATCCTCTACCTTGCCCCTTCGGTGCCATTTCTGGTCTCTCCAGAGTTCCGTCCATTCACAGTCACTCACGCTCCTGCAAACTTCATTCGGTCGTATATAATTTTCTCTATTTTAATCGATTCTCAAAAGTTTGTCAATCGTTTCTGAAAATATCTTGTAAACTACCTGAAAATACACAGTTTTTAATCACTCAAGGAGAAGTGATTGGTCATGAGGTTGCTAGCATCGAGCAAAATCTTGTCCAAGAGTTGATCTGTCGCTTCCTGGATTTGATCACTCATAGCTTGGTTTTCCGCTTCAAAATCAACAGTTTCACCTGCTGCAAGTGCACGATCGACCTTATTGATGCGCGCATGTCCCCAGGCCATTGTCGTTTCTTGGTAATCATCCAAATCACCAACATGGTGAGCATAGTGAGGATCTGCTAGTCCCGCAATAATCCGGTTGGCCCAGTAGAAGGAATCCGTTGTTACCTTAGCCGTCGTATTGGCAAAGTAGTCTGGCGTCGTATCCACTTGGGTAAAGAAAGGAACGGCTGTATTGTAAGGCATAGAACCATAAGAAATCCATTGGATGCCTGTCGTTTCTTGTGGTTTATTGGGACGCAATTGCAGAATCGCTGTCTGGCTGGTCCGGTTGATCCCGATCGTCCGGAAGGTCCGCTGAGTCACGTGATCGCCTTCAGGGCCATAAGGATCGTAGATGGTGTCTTGGTAATGGTTGCTCAAGACATATTTGACATCTTCAATCGTTACCTTGCGATAAGGTTTTTGACACCAAGGAATCTCAAAGCTCCGTGGATCCTGCTTGATTTCAGGATTGAGGAAACGCTGGATGGCCCAAGCCCGCGGTGTATTGTAGTGACGGTCCTTGTCTTTTTGGCTACCAAAGGCATAGCGTGGATTAAAACCTTTCCCTTCTTGATCCAGAATCAAATGGTGCTCTGTGACAAAACGTTCAAGATCCGGGTCACAAAGAAACTCATCTGGATTTCCAAATTCAAAATAATCACTTCCCAGTTGGTTTGGGTTGGTCACATAGGCATCATCTGGAACACGGCGCGCCATCCAGTGGTGACCTCCGATGGTTTCCAACCACCAGATTTCATTCACATCTGAAATCGCAATCCCGTTAGACTCATAAGTTCCATACTCTTCTAAAATCTTCCCGAGACGCAAGACCCCTTCGCGGGCGGTCTTAACATAAGGCAAGACCAAGGTCAGCATGTCTTCCTCACCGATGCCACTCTCTACAAGAGGATCTGCCCCTAGCACACGGCTATTGGTCGTAATGGTCTCTGTCTCACTCATGGCTACATTATAGACATTGATCCCAGCTTCTCCCCAGATCCCGTCTTTAGGAATGGCATCTGGAACCACTGTATAGCGAACTGGATTATCTGGTAAGTCGATTTCAAAAGTTGATAAAACCGACTTGTAATGACGCGGTTGATCTTCTGGTTTGACCACGATCAATTTCTTGGGCGTAAAAACGCCATTTTGAGAATCCTCTGTTCGTGCTACAATGGTCGAACCATCATAGCTAGCATTTTTTCCGACTAGAATCGTTGTACACGAATCTGCACTTTCACGTTTACGCATGCGTATCCTCCCAAATCATTCATTGCCTCTATTATAGCACTTTTAAAAGGGAGGACCTACTGAAAATCAGATTTAAAAGTGAATCCTTTTCAACAACTTTCAATCATTTTCATTATGTCAGATTTTAAAAATCCTAGCTGATAAACAGCTAGGATTCGATTAGCCTTTAAACGTGACAATGGTTGCGCCACTTCCACCCGCATTTTGGGGGGCATATTCAAAACTTTTGACATGTTTGTTGCGACGGAGGTACTTGGTCACCCCTTCACGGATAACTCCCGTCCCGATCCCGTGGATGATATCGACTTGGGCCATGTTGTTGAGCAGGGCCTGATCGATAAAGCCATCGAGCTCTTGCATAGCCTCTTCATAGCGTTTTCCACGGAGGTCCAGACGCACTCTTGGCCCACTCGTGTTCGAACGTTTGACGACATTCACCTGGCGTTTCTTAGGTTGAGCCGCTTCTTTTTCAGCCTTGATGAGGTTGAATCCTTTTTCTTCCAAGGTCATCTTGATCAAGCCGACTTGCGCCTCCCAGCGGCCATCTTTGAGTTGCTTGACCAGGGTTCCGCGTTGGCCATAGCTGATAACCAAGATTTCATCACCTACCTTAGGAGCACGCGCTTTTTTAGCTTTTTTCAAGACCTTGTTTTTAGAAAGGTCAACGGTTTCAGGCGCTAGTTTTTTCAACTGAGCCTTGGCCTCAATGATCTCATGTGGTTTCAACTGGGATTTGGCGTGAAGACCTTGAAGGATACGGTCACTCTCTGAGAGGGCCATGTCCACAATTTCCTTGGCCTCTTCTCTTGCCTTATTGAGCTCTGTTTCTCTCTCTCGGGTCAGTTCGTTATAGAGTTTTCGAAGAGCGCGATTGAATTTGAGATTTTCTTGCTCGACCTCTTGAATGGTATCTAAGCGCTTGCGACTTTCTAAGGTCTGCGCCTCCAATTTTTCAATAATCTGATTGACATCGTTATCCGTATTGGTCATCTTCATGGCATCCTGGATAATGGTCTCAGACAAGCCCAAACGGCGGGCGATCTCAAAGGCATTGGAGCGACCAGGAACTCCTTGCATGAAGCGATAGGTCGGACGCAGACTCGCTGTGTCAAATTCCATACTGGCATTTTGCACTCCTGCAGTCTCAATTCCATAAGCCTTGAGCTCTGGATAGTGGGTCGTCGCCATGGTCTTAATCCCGCGTAAGCGCAGGTCTTCTAGGATGGCAATAGCAAGGCCAGCCCCTTCTTGAGGATCGGTTCCAGCTCCTAACTCATCCAGAAGGATCAAGGAGGCGGTATCTACCTGATGTAAGATAGATACGATATTGGTCATATGACTGGAGAAGGTCGACAAGCTCTGCTCGATCGATTGTTCATCTCCAATATCTGCAAAGACCTGTGAGAAGATGCCCACACGACTACCTGGATCCGCTAGGATGGGAAGACCAGACTGGGCCATAATTTGCGCTAGTCCCAGCGTTTTTAGCATGATGGTTTTCCCCCCTGTATTGGGACCGGTAATCACGATTTCAGTCAAGTCCTCGGTAAAATGCAGGTCATTCGCGACGGCATTTTCAATCAAGGGATGACGTAGTTGCAAGAGCTGAATAGAGCGATTACTGCTAACCTCTGGTACCACTGCCTTGAAATCACGCATAAACCGATACTTGCCCTTGATCAAGTCCAAGTGACCGATAATCCAGGCGTTGTTAGCAATCTCTGCCGCATGGGGGCGCAGGCTGTCAGACAATTCCTCCAGAATCTGAATGATTTCATACCGTTCATCTGCCCGGTGGTTGGCGATTTCTTCATTGAGATTGACCACTGCACGAGGTTCGATATAAACGGTATTCCCACTGGCTGAGATATCGTGGACCACCCCTGCAATCCGGTTGCGATAGGTGTTTTTTACCGGTAGAACATTGCGTCCATTCCGGCTAGCAATCACAGCATCCGCCAACATATCGGCCTTGCTTTTCAACAGGTCTTGTAGAATCTCTCTGACCTGGTGTTCATTCTCTTGGATGCGGCGACGAATTTTGGCCAATTTTTCGCTAGCAAAAGACTCGACAAAGCCTCCTTCGTTGATAGCTTGAAGCCCACCTTGTAGGCGAGGAAGATCCACCAAGTTGTCAAAGAGGCGATGGAGCCTTTCCAGACGAACATTTTCCAAGTTTTCGTAGAAATCCTTGAGCTCATGTGTCACCCGAAGGACTGCTTTTAGCGCTAATAATTCATCGATATTGAGGGCCGCTTCCATCTCCAAACGCTTGGCCACTGGACGGACATCTTGAATGGTCGACACGGCAAAGCGAGGCTCTTCCAAGAGGATCTGCTCCATATCTTCTAGCTCAATAAAGGCCGTTTCGATAGTTTCTTTTTTATCGGTTGGAGTAAGGACTGCTAGCTCCATCTCCCCTTGTTCTGTCTGTAGATAGGGTTCAAAGAGTTGCTTGACCTTATCAAACTCCAGAGTATCTAAGATTTTTTTATTCATGTTTCTCCTACAAAAAAAGTGAGCGTCCTTCCTTGAGTCGGACTTGTCTCACTCCTTTCTTCATTTTTACTCCTTAAGCTCCGATAATCGCAGTCACCCACAAGTTGTGGAACAGGCTGGAACTGATCGGGGTATGAAGGATGATAAAGCGGATCAATCCACTTGCATTTAGTCTATTTTGGATGGAAGCCATGGGAACTGTTGAGAGAATAGTCAAGCCCATCTGGATCACCAAGAGGGTTATCACGACGGCGATCACACCCGCTCCAATTTGATACTTGCGATCCTCCAATTTTTCTGGCTGGGGAACCAAGTGCATAAAGATTCCAATCACGCGGCCGATCAAATAAACCAGCACAAAAATCAACACATAAGCTAACCCTGCATAAAAGATGTCATCTAATTGAAACAGGTAGCGGTTGGCATAAAAATAATTCACCGATTGCTGGGTGGGACTCGAAAAAGGAACCCATAGAGACAAAACCTTAGCCAGTCCCTTGTAGCTACCACCTGCAATCAAGAGGGCCACCAAGGTCACTAGAAAGTAATAGGACTGGAGGATGATGCCTCTTGCATAGCCAATATAAAAGCTCCATGCCAAAATCAATAAGATTAAGAAAGTTAACATGTATCTCCTCTTATTTAGATGATTTATCCTTTAAGTCGTCTAAAGCTTTGCGACGAAAATCATCTAATTCTGTTTCTTTGTCGTCAAACTCAATCTCGCGATTCAGCTGCATGGACAAACTATTTACTGCCAATAAGATGGCGATGGTTTCATCATCGGCCTCTGGCATTTGTTCCTTAATTGCTTGGTATTTTTCTTTCGCAACACGTTCGACTTCTTCCATAAACAAATTATCATGGTTGGTTGTTAAAGTGAGCGCTTTGTTTCCAAATGTAAATTTATATCTATTTAAACTCGCCATAAAAATCACCTCACGGTATTATACCAAAAAAGGCTAGCTTTGTCAGTAGCAAAGCCCCTCTTCACAGGGATTTTCCAGTGGATTCTTTCTTTCTTTTTGCTCCCTCTCTCCCTGAATTTGTGGTACAATAGTGGTTATGGAAAGTATGACACTCACTCCAACACAGGAGCAAATCCTTGATTTTGTCCATACCTATCGCAGTTCTCTCACTCAAAGCAAGAACCCTCATATGGATTATTTCTTTCGACTAGAGGGAGCGACCGTTTCGATCTACAAGTCTGGAAAGGTCCTGCTCCAGGGCAATGACCTCACTCCTTACCTGGCCTTTTTCGGGCAAGATAATGGGAACCCTAAGCGTTCTACTTCATCCGCACGACAAGATCTAGCCATGATCGGAACCGATGAGGTCGGAAACGGCTCTTATTTTGGTGGACTCACCGTCGTCGCATCCTTTGTCACACCTGACCAGCACGACTGGCTCAAAAAGCTTGGTGTTGGGGATTCGAAGACCTTGGATGATCGAAAAATTCAGCAATTGGCTCCTCTCCTTGAGGAAAATATCCAGCACCAAGCACTCTTATTGTCTCCAAAGAAGTACAATGAAGTGATCGCTTCTGGTTACAATGCTGTTTCGGTCAAAGTAGCCCTGCACAATCAGGCCATCTACCTTCTGTTAAATAAAGGAGTCCAAGTAGAGCGAATTGTGATTGATGCCTTTACAACTGCTAAAAACTACCAAAAATACGTAAAAGCTGAAAAAAATCAGGTCACGCAAGCCATTGAGTTGGAAGAAAAAGCCGAAAGCAAGTATCTAGCTGTGGCAGTTAGCTCCATCATCGCCCGCAATCTCTTCCTTCAAAATCTGGAAGATCTGGGCAAGGAACTGGGTTTTAATCTTCCTAGTGGAGCAGGAGCTAAATCAGACCAAGTGGCCGCTAAATTACTTCAGACCTACGGGATGAAAGCTCTGGATTATTGTGCCAAACTCCATTTTAAAAACACAGAAAAAGCAAAGAAATTACTAGAAAGATAAGTCATGTCAAAAAGAAGTTCAAAACATACATCGAGCTCACCTGTGGTGAGATTCCTTAAAGAATGGGGCCTCTTCAGTATCATTGTTGGTCTCATCATCGCCTCTCGCATTTACCTCTGGGCTCCGGTCAAGGTAGATGGCCATTCGATGGATCCGACCCTGGCCGATAGCGAGTACCTCCTTGTGGTCAACCACCTCTCAATCGATCGTTTCGACATTGTTGTTGCCAGTGAAAAAGATGACGACGGTAAAACCAAGGACATCGTCAAGCGGGTCATCGGTCTTCCTGGAGATACCATCCAATATGATAACGATACCCTCTACATCAATGGGAAAAAGACTAATGAGCCTTATTTGAAAAACTATATCGCTCGTTTCAAAAAAGATAAATTGCAATCGACCTACACTGGAAAAGGCTTTGAAGAAAACGGAGAACTCTTCCGCCAACTGGCCAATACAGCTCAAGCCTTTACAGTGGACAAGGATGGCAATCCTAAATTTACTTTGAAGTTGCTTGACGATGAATATCTCTTACTTGGAGATGACCGGATCGTTTCAAAAGATAGCCGTCAGGTCGGAGCTTTCAAGAAAGAACAAATCAAGGGGCAAGCCGTCTTTAGACTATGGCCTATCTACCCTTTCAAAACTTATTAGTATAGATCAACAGACTGAGGCTGAGACAAGTATGTCCCAGCCTTGCTTTATAAAAAGGAAAGAAATGATGGAATATTATTTTTCTGGTACTATTGAGCGCATTATTTTTGAAAATCCTAGCAGTTTTTTTCGAATCCTCTTGCTCGATATCAGCGATACCGATGCCGAAGACTTTGATGATTTTGAGATTATTGTGACGGGTACTATGGCAGATATCATGGAAGGCGAAGACTACACCTTCTGGGGGGAGCTGGTCCATCATCCTAAATACGGAGAACAGCTCAAAATCAGTCGCTATGAGCGTGCCAAACCCTCTAGCAAGGGCTTGGTGAAATATTTTTCCAGCGATCACTTCAAAGGAATTGGTCTCAAAACAGCCCAAAAAATCGTGGACCTCTATGGGGACGATACCATTGACAAAATTTTGGAGGCCCCTGAAAAATTAGAAGAAATCACAGGCCTCTCCAAGAAAAACCGCCTGGCTTTTGTGGAAAAACTCCGTCAGAATTACGGAACGGAGCGCATTCTCGCCCAACTAGCCAACTATGGCATTCCCAATAAATTGGCCTTTCAGATCCAAGATTTTTATAAAGAAGAAACCCTCCAGATCGTGGAGCAACAGCCCTACCGATTGGTGGAAGATATCCAAGGCATGGGCTTTAAAATCGCGGACCAACTAGCCGAAGAATTGGGGATTGCAAGTGACGCCCCTGAGCGGTTCCGCGCGGGCCTGATTCACAGTCTCTTCAGCTACTCTATCGAGACTGGAAATACCTATATTGAAGCCAAAGACCTCCTGCGCTATAGCATTGACCTTTTGGAATCAGCGCGTCCAGTAGAATTGGATCCTTCTACTGTCGCCCAAGAATTAGGCCACCTCATCGAGGAAGACAAGGTCCAAAATGTGGATACCAAGATCTTTGACAATAGCCTTTTCTTTGCGGAAGAAGGGATTCGCAGTCATATCGGTCGATTGTTGGAAAAAGGAAAGTCGACTTCATTTGACCCTGAGAAAATCAACCAGGCGATTGAGGAGGTTGAAAAAGATTTGGGGATTCGCTACGATGCGATTCAAAAAGAGGCGATTCACCAAGCTATCCAAAACAAGGTCTTTATCCTCACAGGGGGTCCTGGGACAGGAAAGACAACTGTTATCAATGGGATGATCAGCGTCTATGCCCAACTCCACCAGTTGGATCTTCGCAAGAAACAAGACCTCCCGATCCTCTTGGCTGCCCCAACAGGACGGGCAGCTAGACGCATGAATGAGCTGACAGGACTTCCGAGCGCCACCATTCACCGCCATTTGGGGATGACAGGAGATGATGACACCAGCCACTTAGAGGACTATTTAGACGCAGACTTTATCATTGTGGACGAATTTTCCATGGTCGATACCTGGTTGGCTAATCAATTACTTAGCAATATTGCAACAGATACCAAACTCTTGATTGTGGGAGATGCCGACCAATTACCATCTGTCAGCCCTGGTCAGGTCTTGGCTGATCTCTTGCAGATCCCAAGCATCCCTCAGACCAAACTGGAGCATATTTTCCGTCAGAGTGAGGACTCGACCATTGTCTCACTAGCCGGAGACATTCGCCAAGGCAAGCTTCCTCAAGATTTCACAGAACGAAAAGCTGACCGCTCTTATTTCGAAGCCGGAAGTGAACACATCCCTAAGATGATCGAACAAATCACTTCCGCTGCCCTTCGCAGTCAAATCCCTGCTCGAGATATCCAAGTCTTGGCACCCATGTACAAGGGCCAGGCCGGCATTGACAATATCAATACGCTCATGCAAGACCTTCTCAATCCAGCTGTCAAAGATCAGGTCGTCTTTGACTCGCCAGACTGCCAATACCGCGATGGGGATAAGGTCATCCATCTGGTCAATGATGCAGAAAGCAATGTCTTTAACGGAGATATCGGCTACATCACCGATCTTCTCCCAGGAAAATATACAGAATCCAAGCAAGATGAATTGACCATCCAATTTGATGGCAATGAAATCGTCTACCCGCGCAATGAATGGTACAAGATTCGCTTAGCCTATGCAATGAGTATTCACAAATCGCAAGGAAGCGAGTTTCCGGTAGTGATTCTACCTATTACCAATCAAAGCCACCGGATGTTGCAGCGTAATTTGATCTATACCGCCATCACGCGCTCTAAGAGCAAACTGATCCTCTTAGGGGAATACAGCGCCTTTGATTACGCTACTAAAAATACCGGTACTGCGCGCAAGACCTACTTGGTGGAGCGCTTCAAGGACCTGGATGGAGGTGAGGCAACCAAAGACTCTTCTCCAGCTGTTGCCACAGCTTCTGCTACAGTCGAATCCGCACGAAGCAAGGAAGGGACTGTTGTAAAGAAGGCTGAGCCTGATGAACCGACTGTCTATCGACTGACTGAAGATAATCTCCACACCATCTCTCCTATGATCGGACTGACTGAAGAAGAAATTGCAGCCTTTTTTGATGTCAAACAACCTAATTGATACCCCAAAAATTAAAATAATATATTTTTTAAGGCTCATTCAAATACAGCTGAAACTTTCCGCCGTGAGAAAAGTGCTAGAAACACTATGGTTTCTAGCACTCGGGAGTTTTGAAACTTTAGGTTCAAAACTAAGTCATGGAACTTCGTAGAAGTTCGCTGACGTCCGTACTCACCTAAGGAAAGTTTCTAAGATGACTTTGTCATCAATCTTAGGCGACTAGTGAACAAACTAGTCGTTTTCTTTTTCTTCCACTAAAGGCAACTCGGTATGATCCACGAAATTGGTCATGGTGACACCCAAGAGGCGGATTCCAGTATTTGTCGATTCGATTTCTTGAAAAATTTGGCGAGCGGAACGATTGATCCGCTCAGCCTCTCGTGTTGGCTCCGTCAATGTCATTCGCTTGGTCAGGGTGGTGAAGTCTCCATAGCGCACTTTTAAAACCAAGGTCTTTCCTTGCTTGCCGTGTTTTTCCAGCGATTGGGCTACCTTACTGGACAGATTGGCAATTTCTTCTAAAATATCATCTTCAGCATAAAGGAGCTTGCGGTAGGTCCGCTCTTTTCCGATCGACTTGCGGATGCGATGGCTCTTGACAGGGCTATTGTGAATCCCTCGCGCCTTACGAAAGAGATCATAGCCAAAGCGCCCAAATCGATCGATCAAGGTCATCTCCGGGATAGCTAAAAGATCCGCGCCAGTATAGACCCCCATCTCATGCAGCCGCTCCACTGTCTTCTTTCCTACCCCGTGAAATTTGGCAATGTCCATCTGGCTCAGGAAATCCTCAGCATCCTCCGGCAAGACCACCGTTAGGCCACGGGGTTTTTGGTAGTCACTTGCCATCTTGGCCAAAAACTTATTATAAGAGACACCCGCTGAAGCTGTGAGATGCAGCTCTTCCCAGATCGCATGCTGAATCAAGCGAGCGATTTTGACAGCTGATTTGCTCTGGATTTTATTTTCCGTCACATCTAGATAGGCTTCATCAATACTCATAGGCTCGATCAGATCTGTATAGCGCTTGAAAATCTCACGAACCTGCTCGCCCACTTCTCGGTATTTTTCATAATTTCCAGAGATAAAAATCGCTTGAGGACAAAGGTCCAGCGCTTCTTTGGAACTCATGGCCGAATGAATCCCATATTTCCGTGCTTCATAGTTACAGGTCGAGACCACACCTCTCCCTCCCGATTGACGAGGGTCCTGGCCAATTACGACAGGCTTCCCCTTTAAACTAGGGTTGTCTCTTTCTTCGACGGCAGCAAAAAATGCATCCATATCAATATGAATAATCTTGCGACTCGTATCATTCACCAATGGAAATATCAGCATTTTTTACCCTCCTTTTTTTCTATTATAAGAAGAAAATTTTAGAATTGCAAAAATCGTCCCTTCCTAAAAACATGAAAATTGATGGAAATTCGTGTTCATTTTCAAAAATGTAGTACAGTATCACAGAAGAGTTGAAACTGTATTATAAAAGAATCTGCTATTTTTCGCAATTTGTCTTTGTGTAACCGGTTTCTGTATGGTATACTACTATTGTAAGTGCAACAGATATAGTTGCTAGAAAGACAATAGAGGAAAATAAAAATGGTTGTTAAAACAGTCGTTGAAGCACAAGATATTTTTGACAAAGCCTGGGAAGGCTTCAAAGGTGAAGATTGGAAAGAAAAAGCAAGCGTTTCTCGCTTCGTTCAAGCTAACTACACACCTTATGATGGAGATGAAAGCTTCCTAGCTGGTCCAACTGAACGTTCTCTTCACATCAAGAAGATTGTTGAAGAAACAAAAGCTCATTACGAAGAAACTCGTTTCCCATACGATAACCGTCCAACATCTATCGCTGATATCGCAGCTGGATATATCGACAAAGAAAACGAAGTCATCTTCGGTATCCAAAATGATGAGTTGTTCAAATTGAACTTCATGCCTCGTGGTGGTATCCGTATGGCGGAAACTACTTTGAAAGAAAATGGATACGAACCAGATCCAGCAGTTCATGAAATCTTCACAAAATACGTTACAACTGTAAACGATGGTATCTTCCGTGCTTACACTTCTAACATCCGTCGCGCTCGTCACGCTCACACTGTAACTGGTCTTCCAGACGCTTACTCTCGTGGACGTATCATCGGGGTTTATGCTCGTTTGGCTCTTTACGGTGCTGACTACTTGATGGCTGAAAAAGCAAACGACTGGAACTCTATTACTGAAATCGATGAAGAATCAATCCGTCTTCGTGAAGAAGTAAACCTTCAATACCAAGCACTTCAAGAAGTTGTTAAATTGGGTGACCTTTATGGTGTAGACGTACGTCGTCCTGCCTTCGATACAAAAGAAGCGATCCAATGGACAAACATCGCCTTCATGGCTGTCTGCCGTGTGATCAACGGTGCTGCTACTTCTCTTGGACGTGTGCCAATCGTTTTGGATATCTACGCTGAACGTGACTTGGCTCGTGGTACTTACACTGAATCAGAAATCCAAGAATTCGTTGATGATTTCGTTATGAAATTGCGTACTGTTAAATTTGCTCGTACAAAAGCTTACGACGAATTGTACTCAGGTGACCCAACCTTCATCACAACATCAATGGCTGGTATGGGTAACGACGGTCGTCACCGTGTTACTAAGATGGACTACCGTTTCTTGAACACTTTGGACAACATCGGTAACTCTCCAGAACCAAACTTGACAGTTCTTTGGACTGACAAATTGCCATACAACTTCCGTCGCTACTGTATGCACATGAGCCATAAACACTCTTCTATCCAATACGAAGGTGTAACAACAATGGCGAAAGACGGATACGGTGAAATGAGCTGTATCTCATGTTGTGTATCTCCACTTGACCCAGAAAACGAAGAACAACGCCACAACATCCAATACTTCGGTGCTCGTGTTAACGTTCTTAAAGCTCTTCTTACTGGTTTGAACGGTGGTTACGACGATGTTCATAAAGACTATAAAGTATTTGACATCGATCCAATCCGTGACGAAGTTCTTGAATTCGAATCTGTTAAAGCAAACTTCGAAAAATCTCTTGACTGGTTGACAGACACTTACGTAGATGCTTTGAACATCATCCACTACATGACTGATAAGTACAACTACGAAGCTGTTCAAATGGCCTTCTTGCCAACTCACCAACGCGCTAACATGGGATTCGGTATCTGTGGATTCGCTAACACTGTTGATACTTTGTCAGCAATCAAATACGCTACTGTTAAACCAATCCGTGACGAAGATGGCTACATCTACGATTACGAAACAATCGGTGAATACCCACGTTGGGGTGAAGATGACCCACGTTCTAACGAATTGGCAGAATGGTTGATCGAAGCTTACACTACTCGTCTTCGCAGCCACAAACTTTACAAGAACGCTGAAGCAACTGTTTCACTTCTTACCATCACTTCTAACGTTGCTTACTCTAAACAAACTGGTAACTCACCAGTCCACAAAGGGGTATACCTCAACGAAGATGGTTCTGTGAACTTGTCTAAATTGGAATTCTTCTCACCAGGTGCTAACCCATCTAACAAAGCTAAAGGTGGATGGTTGCAAAACTTGAACTCACTTGCTAGCCTTGACTTTGGTTACGCAGCTGATGGTATCTCACTCACTACTCAAGTATCACCACGTGCTCTTGGTAAAACTCGTGACGAACAAGTTGATAACTTGGTAACCATCCTTGATGGATACTTCGAAAACGGTGGACAACACTGTAACTTGAACGTTATGGACTTGAACGATGTTTACGAAAAGATCATGTCAGGTGAAGACGTTATCGTTCGTATCTCTGGATACTGTGTAAACACTAAATACCTCACTCCAGAACAAAAAACTGAATTGACACAACGTGTCTTCCACGAAGTTCTTTCAATGGATGATGCCTTGAACTAAGATTCAAATAGGTCTTAAAACCCAGTCGGAAACGGCTGGTTTTTTCATCCCCATCGCAAGAGTATTCTGAATTTTGAAAGAGTTTAAGAGCCTACTATATAGAGTTTGACAGCGCTTTCTCCAAGTGTTATAGTAGAGCTGTAAATAAGATAGAAGGGGTGATCCTATGTTTTTAACATTTATTTTCGCTATTATTTGGCTCTTTATCCTGATTGCACTGATCTTTTTAGCAACCCTTCTCGTCCAGGATAGCACCGTGCAGCACCACCACCCGAGTTAGCGAATGATAAGCCTAAACAATAGCTATTCTAAACGAATTCAGAAAGGATAAGAAACAAACTAGAATTGTCAGATTTTAGTTCTGTCTCTCGTCCTTTTTTGCTATAATAGAAACAGATTATTTAGTAAGAAGGAAATTATGGAAGAGTCAAAACAGATCAACCAAGTGATCGACGTCCTGATGTTAGCTGGAACCCTCCTGATCGAGAGCGGTTCTGAGATTCACCGGGTCGAAGATACCATGATCCGGATCGCCCATTCACAAGGAATCGTCGATTGCAATGTTTTAGCGATGCCAGTCGCTATTTTCTTTTCAATCGAGAATGCCAATGTCACGCGCATGAAACGGATCTTGCGGACCAATTACAATATCGAAAAGGTCTGTGACGTCAATCAGATCTCCCGTCAACTCGTCTCTGGAGAGATAGATCTCGAGCAAGCCTACAAAGCCCTGAGCGAGTTGAAAATGAAGCGCGTTCCTTATACCAATCTCCAGTTGACCATTGCGGCAACTCTTAGTGCGCCTTTCTTCTCCATCATGTTTGGAGGAAATTTCTATGATGCGATTGGAGCGGGTATTGCGACTGTCTTTGCCTTTGCTTTTTCTCTTGTCGTTGAGAAATACGTTCGCATTCCTTTTGTCACTGCCTTTGCGGTCGCCTTTGTCTTTGGTTTTTTGGCCCATATCTGGACGCGCTATAGTGGTTTTCCTTCCAATACCGATCTCATTATCGCAGGCTGTGTCATGCCCTTCGTTCCTGGAATCGCTATGACCAATGCCGTCCGCGATCTGATGAATTACCACCTCAACTCTGGGATGAGCAAACTCTTTGAGACTCTCCTCATTACTCTTGCACTTGGTGCCGGTACAACCGTTGCCCTCGTCCTTATGAAATAAAATCATGAACCTAACTGAATTTTTAATCCAAGCGGTGGCCAGTTTGATTGCCATCATCACCTTTTTAATCGTCCTAAATGTGCAGCGCTCCATGTTGATTCCTGGAGGAATCCTAGGCATGGGCATCTGGCTACTTTACTATATCCTAAAAGGGCCTACCAATGTCATCGTTGCTACCTTTATCGCAGCCATTGTCGGCTCCTGTATCAGTCAGATTTTAAGTATCATTCTCAAGACGCCTGTCGTGGTCTTTATGTTGTCCATTCTCGCGCCCTTGGTTCCTGGATATATTTCCTATCGGACCACTTCCTTCTTTGTCAGTGGCCAATATCGCCAAGCAGTAACCAGCGTGACCCTAGTGGTTATTCTGGCCTTGGTGATCTCCATCGGGATGGCTAGTGGCTCCGTTGTCTTGAAACTCTACCATTCTTACCAACGCCATCAAAAAAGAAAAATGACCAATGCCAACTAGCATTGGTTTTTCAAAACTTATCTATGTAATCGCTTGTATTTTTGTTTAAAAGGAGTACAATGATAGTGAAATAACAAATCCTTTAAAGGATGCGAGGTGCTGTATGATGGTAAACAAGTATATCAAGTATCTTCCTTGGATGATCCTAGGAGCCTTCCCCTCCTATCAATCAGCGACTTACTATGCCCGTAATTCATTTGACTTGTTCTATCTGACCTTGAACTTTCTGATTGTGTACATCGCTTTAATCGTCTTCTATGAAAAAGTTCTAAGAGACAAATGCAAAGAACTCTTCATACGAATCATGAGCAATCCTAAAAAAGATAAGCAAGGATAAGAGTTGAAAAGCCATCTAAGGATGGCTTTTTTTATAGATTTTCTATTTTTTCTTTGAAACATTGCAAAATCGGTCCCGAGAATGATTTCCTTGCTGATCTAGCTTTTTCAAGGGAGTTTTACCCTTAAATATGGTAAAATAGTAACGAAATATACTAGTAGATATCAAATAAAAAAGAGGTTAAGAATGACAATTGGGATTGATAAGATTGGTTTTGCGACGAGCCCTTATGTCTTGCGTTTAGAAGATTTGGCTGCTGCTCGTGATACTGATCCCGAAAAACTGAGCAAGGGTCTTCTCTTAAAAGAACAAAGTGTTGCACCGATCACAGAAGACATCGTCACATTGGCTGCTACTGCAGCAGAGGATATTTTAACAGACGAAGATAAAGAAGCGATCGACATGGTGATTCTTGCGACAGAATCTGGAATTGACCAGAGTAAAGCTGCTGCTGTGTTTGTTCATGGCTTACTAGACATCCAGCCTTTCGCCCGCTCTTTTGAGATGAAAGAAGCCTGCTATGCTGCGACTGCTGCCTTGGATTATGCTAAACTCCATGTTGAAAAATTCCCACAGAGTAAGGTTTTGGTCATTGCCAGTGACATCGCTAAATACGGAATTGGAACTCCTGGAGAACCAACACAGGGGGCTGGAGCTGTTGCCATGCTGATCAGCCAAAATCCTCGTATTCTATCTTTTAACGATGACAATGTTGCCCAAACACGCGATGTCATGGATTTTTGGCGTCCAAATTATGCGACAACTCCCTTTGTGAATGGGATTTATTCAACGCAACAATATCTAGATTCTCTGAAAACAACTTGGGCGGAATACCAGAAACGGACTGGCCTTGCCTTGACAGACTTTGCAGCTGTCTGCTTCCACTTGCCTTATCCGAAATTAGCTCTCAAGGGCTTGAAAAAAATCCTGGATAAGTCAGTACCAGAAGAGAAAAAAGATCAATTACAATACAACTTTGATCAATCGATTCTATACAGCCAACGCGTGGGAAATATCTACACTGGATCTCTTTTCCTAGGCTTGCTGTCACTACTGGAAAATGACCCCCAACTCAAAGCTGGGGACCGAATCGCCCTCTTTAGTTATGGAAGTGGAGCGGTTTCTGAGATCTTTAGTGCCAACCTTGTTCCTGGTTTTGAGCAACTCTTAGATCACAAACGCATGGAAAAACTGGACCAACGTACGGTTCTTAGTGTTGCTGACTACGAGCGACTCTTTTATGAGGAAGTAGATCTGGATCCTAGTGGTAATCAAGTGTTTGAGCCTGCTACGCATCAAACTTTTGCTTTGACAGAGATCAAGGAACACCAGCGCACTTACCAGAAAGTAGAAAAATAATGGCACGATTACCAGGTTTTGCAAAACTTTCTCCCACAGAACGCATAGAGGCCTTACTGAAGGAAGGCCTCTTAACTTGGGATGAAGCACAGATCTTAAAAGAACAAAAGGGACTCCCACTTTCTATTGCAGATCAATTGACGGAAAATGTCTTGTCGACTTTTGACTTGCCTTTTAGCCTTGCTCCTTATTTCCTGATCAATGGTCGTGACTATGTCCTTCCCATGGTCACAGAAGAACCATCCGTGGTCGCGGCTGCCAGCTTTGCAGCCAAGCTCATCCAACGTTCGGGCGGCTTCACCACCCAGGTGCACCAGCGCCAAATGATTGGCGAGATTGCTCTGACGGATGTTGAAGACATGGAAGTTGCTAGCAAGCGCATCCTAGAAGATAAGGAAGCTCTTCTTCAGCTGGCTAATGAAGCCTATCCTTCTATCGTCAAGCGTGGAGGTGGAGCGAGAGATCTTTGGGTCGAAAACAAGGGGGACTTTCTTATTGTCTACTTGGCTGTCGATCCCAAAGAAGCCATGGGGGCCAATATGCTCAATACCATGTTAGAAGCTCTGACCGATCGTATCCAGGAACTCTCTGGTGGTCAGGCCTTGATGGCAATTTTATCCAACTTGGCTACTCGCTCTTTAGTGAGTGCACGGTGTGCCATCGATTTTAAAGCACTGAGTCGAAATCCTGAGGAAGCCACTGAGATTGCCCACCGGATGGAGTTAGCCAGCCAACTGGCTCAAGTGGATCCTTACCGTGCAGCCACACATAACAAGGGAATTTTTAACGGGATTGATGCCCTGGTCCTTGCGACAGGCAATGACTGGCGGGCCATCGAAGCAGGAGCCCATGCCTATGCTGCACAAAGTGGTTCTTACAAGGGCTTGAGTCACTGGACAAGTCAGCCGAAAGAGAAAAAACTCTATGGAGAGATCACCCTGCCAATGCCGGTTGCGACAAAAGGAGGCTCGATTGGCCTCAACCCAACGGTTCAAGTCAGCCACCGCTTGCTAGGAGAGCCTTCTGCTATTGAATTAGCAGGTATCATCGCTTCGCTCGGTTTGGCGCAGAATTTCGCAGCCCTCAAAGCCCTTGTCACCACAGGGATCCAAGCAGGACATATGAAACTCCAAGCACGCTCCCTAGCCCTTCTAGCAGGAGCAAAGGAAGAGGAAGTTCCCCGATTGGTCAACCAACTCCTTGAAAACAAACCCTTTAACTTAGAAAAGGCACAAACACTCTTACAAGAATTGAGAAAATAAAGAACTAAGACAAGCTAATTCTTTAGCAAATTAAGTCAAGTGATCCTGCAAAGAAATAAAAATAAGTTCTAATTTTTTAAATGAATCGAGAATATAATGAAACTTTCCGCCGTGAGAAAAGTGCTAGAAACACTTTTGTTTCTAGCACTCGGAATTATTGAGACCTTAGGCTCAATAATTAGTCATGGAACTTCTTCGAAGTTCGCTGACGTCCGTCTTCACCTAAGGAAAGTTTCTAAGATGATTTTATCTTCACTTTGAGAACTAAGACCCACGTCTTAGTTCTTTTGTGTTTGAAAAATATTTCTTATTGTTTTAAAAATGGCAACTCGGGATGTTTCTTGGTATAGAGCGCCACTTCGATAAAGGTCCCTACTTGGACGGCAAAGAGTAGTCCGACGAGAAGATTAATCCGATGGTCTGTTTCATAAAACGGAGAGTTCCATAAGAAGTGATTGGCTACTGTCGAGAGAACACACCAGAGCCCAAAGATTTTTTCCTTTTTCTGAGTCACTTGAGACAACAAGAGGAAGACACCAACGGATACAACAGCTGTATAGAGGGCATGTGAAGCTAATCCACCAGAGATCCGGTTAATGGCCTCAGTAACCGCAGCTAATTGGCTGGTTTTGGTTTGGCGGGCAACGTACCCTAAATCCTCAATGATTTGAAAACCAAAGCCAGAGCCCAAGCCTGCAATTAGAATCGCTTTTAGATCTTTCTTGCCAACCATCAAGACAACCCAAAAGGCAACTAGAGCCTTAAAGAATTCCTCTGAAAACGGGGCCGTCAAAGCATCCGTCCACTTGTTAAAGACAGTGGCATCCTTGATCACATGGCTATTCATAATATCAATCAAGCTATTGCCTGAAAAGCTCAACCAGCCTGCTACGAAGGCTCCTCCAAACATGGCAATCCATAAGAGATAGGTTGGAACAGACAACTGCTTGGCCAATCGTTTTGAAAAGAGATAGAGCGGGATAATAATAGCAGCTAAAACAGACAAGTTTAAGACCAAGTCTCTGCCTGCAGACTGGCTAAATTCTTGTTGAGAAAGATGACCGAGTTCAAACTCCAAGCCAATTCCTGCCAACAGTAGAAAAAGATAGATCGAGGCTCTTTGAATTTTAGTCATCTTGTTTTCCTCCCTTTTGTTTCTTTGAGCGAATCAGGTAGATCACAATCGCTAGAAGGGTTGCCCCGAACAAGCCTGCTGCTAGAATGTAATCATAGTCAAAATCAACGAGATCAATCTTCTCTTCATAAGCAGCATCTTCTTCGTCATCTAGATCCTGCAGGGCACTTTTTCCGTGTTCATCTGCTACCTTTTGTTCTGCTTCTTTTCTGATTTCTTGCAAGCGTTCGAAGGTTTTCTCAGCTCTCGCCAAGCTTTCCTCTGTTGCCTTCTTACTAGCTTCTTCAGGCTGAGAAGCAAGGGCGATTTGTTCCTGATCACTCAGATCTTGTTCGACCATCCACTGAGACTCCAATCGTTCCATTTCAGTACGAATCGCCCCATCTTCGAATAAATCTGGATACTTGGCCACAAGGTCATTGATTCTTGAAATGGTCCAATACCAAGAGCGATCATTGTAATGATCCCCTAATTCTTGGTAGGCTTGATAGGTGTTGAGAATATTGCCATAGTAGGGTAGGTATGGAGCATTTCGTGGACTACCCATCGACAGCCACATGGTGCCTCCACCTGCACTTGCTGGGACATCATCTTTCAGTTGGAAAATATGGGCCTCCATGACATTTGGATTGGAAATAGGGTATTTATAAACCGCATCAAACTCTCCTTTTTTCGGAATGCCTTTTCCATCCAACTCCATTTGATCCTGTGGTTTATATTTGGTTCCTTCCAAACGATTGCGTTGGAGATTCATGGCATCGCGGAGGGTTAATTTTCGATCGGTTGTATGAAGAAGGTCAAAGGACGCATCGTCATATTTAACAGGAGAGCTTGGGTCTAGCGATTTGATTCCCGACCAAACCCGAGAGCGATCTGCTTCTTGCAAAGGCGGATTATAGGATTGAGAAACGTGGAATTTTTCATCCACTTCCTTATAGCTATTGGCTTTTTTGGCGACTTTTTCAAGATCTTTTGAAGCGATCGTGCGTTCGGTATCTGATAGATCGACATGCCCTAAGAAGAAGGTATTTGGAAAGACCGCAAATCGATCCTCTGGGAAGAGAATCGCTGCATATTGATGGCCAGATAGGATTTCCATATACCAGACGCCTTCTTTATCGGCAATGGTCACAATATTTCCTTCTGCAGCGCCTTTTTCTTCGACGATCTTAGCAATGAGTTCAACCCCTTCTCTTGCGGTTTTCACACTAGGGAGAACGATACTGGTCAAGCCCGATTCTGCGAGGCCATCCTTGACGTAGGGATCCACTTTTTGGATCTTGTCATTTGCTGAAGCAGATACAGTGGCAGAAATGGAAACCCCATATTCATTGAATCCTGCTTCGTCAAAAATTCCCTGATCAGGGGTGACATCTGGAACCGCTGTATACTTATAGCTAATCTCTGGCAAGGGATATTGAAAACCGTTGGCAGCATCCTCAAAGATGGCTCCTTTTTTATTGTAGACACGCTCTCTGACCACAAAATTTTTATTATGGTTGGGCTCTAAATCTTCGGTACGACCTACCAAGGTCGAACCGTCGGCCGTCAGTTTCTTCCCGATGATGAACCCTGTACAAGCCTCAACAGGTTGAGCAATCAACAAAAGCGGAAGCAAGGCTGCTACAGCTGATCGAAAATAGTGCTTCTTCATCCTAAACTCCTTTTTAAAAATGTTTTTCCTTATTTAGTATACTCTTTTACAAGCCTATTTTGCAAGCGATTCCAGCAACCGTAAACAATTCGTAAACTATCAGAATTTTTGAGGAGAACACTTTTTAAAAAAAAGAAAGAATTGGCTTATTTTGCCAATCCTAAACGAATAGGAACTAATTTTTAAGTAAAATAAGTTAAGTGATTCTTCAAAGAACTATAAAAGAGTTCTAATTTTCAAAATGAATCATAATATACGAAAACTTTCCGCTGTGAGAAAAGTGCCTGAAACGTTTTTGTTTCAGGCACTCGGGAGTTTTGAAACCTTAGGTTCAAAACTAAGTCATGGAACTTCGTAGAAGTTCGCTGACGTCCGTACTCACCTAAGGAAAGTTTCTAAAATGATTTTTCTTCATTTTCTCTGTTGATTCGCTTGCCACAATTTTCCATAGAGGAGATAGTCGACTTCACGGAGCTCTTTCAGGTTCTGACAACCGAGCGCACAAAGGAGCAATCTGAGGTCTTCTTTCCAGCCTTGGACAAGGACGATTACTTCTTCAATACTCTTAGTCTCTACCATCTCAAGAAAAACGCGGGAAAGTCCTACGCCACGTGCTCCAAGGACCAAGGCCTTGACCATATCAAGGGGATGACGAATGCCCCCACTTGCTAGGACCTCAACCTGATCTATCTGATCCTGTAACTGTAAGAGACACTGCGCAGTTGATTGTCCCCAATCATCCAGATAAGCGCGATTGCCACCACGACGATTCTCAATATAGGCAAAACTAGTGCCACCACGACCAGAAATATCGACGGTTTTGATCCCAGCATCTAGCGCTGCCTGAACTGTTTTGGGATCCATACCAAAGCCAACTTCCTTCAGGACTACAGGCACTGGAAAGCCCTGCCCATAGCTCTTGAGATGGTCTTTCCAAGTGTGGAAAATCCGCTCCCCTTCGGGCATGAGCAACTCTTGCATCAGATTCACATGGACTTGAAGAAAGAGGGGGTGTAGCTCTTCCACTGTCCGCAAGCCCAAATCTGGCTCTTTATCGATGCCAATGTTGGTTGCTAAAAGAAGATGAGGATGGTCTTTTTTGACCGCATACGATTGATCGTTCGGATCCTTCAGCCCTGCGCTGTAAGAGCCAGTCACAAAGAGAATCCCACAGGCTTCGGCTACTGCTGCCAACTTTTGATTGATCTCTTTGGCCCGTTTACTCCCGCCTGTCATAGCATTGATATAAAAAGGGACCTCCCAATCACGCCCTGCGAAATGGGTTGTCAAATCAATCTCCGCTAGATCCACAAGGGGGAGGGATCGGTGAATCAGCTCGATCTCATCAAAGCTATTATAGGAGGAGCTTTGCTCCAAGGCATAGCGAATATGCTGGTCTTTTCGATTTTCGCTCACGAATCTCCCATCCTTTCTTGGTAAATGACTTCAATATTCTTTTCCTTCCAGCGCTCTATCAAGGTCTGAGTCTCAACTGGGTCAAAAATAAGGGCGATTCCACAGTCGCCTCCTCCAGCACCACTGGATTTGGCACAGACAGAAAGGCCCTCTGTCGCTTCTTGCAGCTCTTTTAGAGCTGGGGTATAGATCAAAGGGTTCAAAGACTTTAGGTTCTTATCGGCACGTTTGATACTGGTCTCAATTTCTTTTTTGTTCCCTTCACGGAGACCTTTTTCAAGAATCTTCACTGCGCTCTGACTTTCTTTGAGAAAGACTTCATTAATCGCTCCCTTGACCTGGCGGATCAAATCACTTGAAATCGCTGGTTCCTTGGTCCAACCAACCAGAAAATCATAAGAGATGGCTGGCTGGATCGAGCAGATCTGGTAGTCCCAATCCAGGTCTAAAACTTGTGAAAGAGGCTGAGAAGTCAAGACTTCATGCAACCAAGCCCGATCAAAGGATTGGTAATAAATCAAGTCCTCGAAGGCGATACAAGCCAAATCGCCCATGGAACCATTGTCCCCTCTTTGCACCAAGACCACTGCTGCTAGTCGAAAGAGCAGATCTGGACTTAAGTCTAGTTCATACAGAGCAGCCATGGCCTTGATCACGAGCAAGACCACACTTCCGCTGGAACCAATCCCATACTTTTTCCCCTCTTCGCCCAACGTCCCTCTAAGGTGAAGATCAAACGGTTTAGGGGCTATTCCCTGATCTTTCAGCCACTCTTCCATGAGCCGAATGGTCTCTTGAATCAAGGCGTAGTCCTTATTTGGGGTCAAATCCACCTGGTAACCAAAGAGATCTGAGGCTAGCTGATAGCTTCTAGATTCTTGGATAGTAGCTGACAGATAAATGGGAATAAACTGAATCACGGCTCCATAGCCAGGCGTTAGCACTGCGTATTCTCCAGCTAGATAGAGCTTGCCTCCAGTCTGTACCTGATACTTAGTCTTCATCTTGAGGGTCCTTTGTCTTAGATACGATGGTCCGATAGCGGGCGTCAAATAAAGGCACCAGCTGATCCAAGTCTTCTTCTAAACAGAGAACCTTAACGTTTGGCCCTGCATCCATGGTGAAGTAACAAGCATGGCCTGCAGCTCGAAGCTCACGGACAAATTCCATAGCTTTGTGGCTTTCTTCTGTCAAGTAGCTAAAGGCTGGAGTGGCTGTTCTAGTCGTCGCATGCATAGCAAGGGCATTGCGCTCTGTCAGCTGACCGACCCGTTCAAAATCATTGCCAGCTAGATAGTCCAGCATGTCCTTGTAATCTTGTCGAGACTCTTCGATCCATTCTTTGAAATTAGTCGAGGTCTCCATGCAACGTTTCATCCCTTCCCGGCTGGAAACGGGCTTTTGCTTGTCATTGAGGACCAGCATGATCATAGCCAGTTTTAGGTCTGTTTTGACCTTATAAATTTCTCCACTTTCTTTGTCCCAAGCTGCTAAGGGTCCAAAGAAAGAACGTGAAGAAGAACCCGAAGCAAACTTGGCTTTTTGAGCTAATTCCTCCTGACTCAAGCCCAAATCATAGTACTGATTGCAAGCCTTGACGAGAGCAGAGAGGCCGCTTGAGCTAGAGGACAAACCGGCTGCAGTTGGCATGTTGTTGCTGGTATCCACCCGAACAAATCCTGCTTCATCTGCTGGCTTCAAGCTATCAATCACAGCTCCAATTTTGGCTTGCTCAGCTGGATTTTGGAATTCCCCATCGATGTAAAATTCATGCGCAGTCGCATCTGCTGGTAAGGGAGAGAGACTCGTCTCTGTATACATATTCTCTAAGGTCAACGAAATCGAACTGGTCGAAGGGACCATCTGTTTGGCATCTTCTTTTCCCCAGTATTTGATAATCGCGATATTGGCATAGGACTTAGCCTTTACAGGTTTTCGATCCATGTATGGTGCGCTCCTTCTTTTTCTAATGCATGGGCAATGGTTGCTGCTTCACGAGAATCCTTGACGAGGGCAATCACACAGCCTCCAAGGCCGCCTCCGCTCATTTTAGCACCTAAGGCCCCATTTTCAAGGGCAACGGCGACCAGGTGGTCTGCTTTTTCACAGCTGACCCCTACGGCTCTCAAGTGGTCATGACAAGTAGTCAGAGCCTGTCCTAGGCTCATTAGATCATTCATTTTTAGAGCCTCTTCCACCTGCTGGGTCAACTGACCAATCTCATGGAAATGGGATAAAACTTCCTGCCCTTTGGCTTCAACCTTTTGAATCGCCTCACGGGTATTGCCGTGAATCCCCGTATCCGCAATCACCAAACTCGCTTTTATACCCAGCTCCAGCGGGTAAAAGCCGACATTCCGGATGAATTTAATGGCTTGATCGCTCAGACAAGTCTTGGCATCCAGACCGCTTGGATTCATATGGGCAATGGTTTCTGCTCGATTGACCAGGATTTCTAAGGTCTCATCGTCCAGCTCCTCTTGATAATAGTCAAAAACTGCACGAATAGCTGCGATACTGACCGCCGCAGAGGACCCCATCCCCCGTTTTTCCGGTACCATAGACTGAATCCGACAGCGAATCCGGGCCTCACGAATCCCGAGGTGCTCAAGAGACGCAAAAACCGCCATGGACAATGTGTCATCTTCAAACAAAATCCATGGACTGTCTGCCGGGATGATCTGGCAGATCACTTCGATATGATGGAGTGGCAGGGCAATAGCCGGATAACCATAAACCACCGCATGCTCTCCAATTAAGATAATTTTACTATGCGCCTTTCCGACGCCTATCTCTTTATGCATATTCATCTCGCTCTACTAAGGTCATTACTATTTTAATATAAATCAGCCAAAAAAGCGATGCTTTTGAAGGAAATCCAACCTAAGACGGAGTCCAAAAATGAATCACCCAGAAGAGCTCCTTCTTATGGACAGACAAGAAAAGGCCGGGATCCGTCATCCCAGCCATCCATTTCTATTTTTCACATTCTTGTTTGATCAAGTCCATCAAAGAGTTGCGGTCTAAGATCCATTGGGCCCGTTCGTCCTTCTCATAGGTCCGGTTAGACAAAAAGATCACAGCTTCCTGCCTCTTTCGATTGTACATGATGAAGGTTCCAGTATAGCCCGTATGATCCAACCAGTCACCCTCTAGATTCCATCCGAGAGCGCGGGTCTTGCCCTCTTCACGCGCAAAATTCTGAGACAAGTCACGCGCAAAATCATCCTTCAGATAATGCTCTAAGAAGCGCTCTAGATCAGCAACAGTTGAAAAAAGTCCAGCACTTCCCGCATGACAGCCCAATACTCTCGCTTTGGGATCATGAACACTTCCAGAAGCAAGGCCACGGACCGTTGGCACCGCCTTTTCGACCGGTCCAAACCGTGTCTCTGTCATCTTCCAAGGTGTAAAGATCAGCTCTTCAAATAAACGATCCAAGGGCTGGTGAAACCTGTCTTCTAACCAAAAGCCCAGCAGAAGAAAATTGACGTCGGTGTAATGAAAACTCTTGTCTTCTTTCAACTGCAAATTTTCAAGAGCTGTTTTCAACTGTCTCGCATCCAATTGATCCCGGTTGGGGATAAAAGGATCCAGCCCAGAAGTATGGGTCAAGAGTTCCCGGATGGTCGTCTTCTCATGAGCAAAACGCGGGTAAAACTCTTTAAAGGGACGATCGAGCGGAAGCTCCCCTTTCGCATACAAAAAAGCACAGATGGTAGCGACTCCGACGACCTTACTGACACTGGCCAAATCATAGACCAGGTCAGCCACTACTGACTCTCCTTTTTCAGGATCCGCTAGTCCCAGATAGTGCTCACTCCACTGACCCTTGCGGTAAAGCGCAAGAGAGGCACCTGGATAGATGCCTTCTTGGATTTGTTCGGTAATTTTTTCGATGATTGCATTCACGCTCATCACTCCATTCTTATTCTTCATAAGAAATATGGACCTGATCTTGATTGGCTTCAAACCAGAGTTCAATCTGACTTGGATCTTTGGCAATCAAGAAAGTTCCCTTACGGTGCACAAAATCGACAGTTTCTCCCAAGCGTTCTTTCACGACTTCCACATCAAAAGATGCCAATTCGACCTTGATCATGCTCAAATCCCAAGTCACCTTGTTCTCCACTTGGAGATCTTCTCCTTGAGCTTCCTGCAAATGGATAAAGTGGGCCAAAGCTGGCAAGTTGCTATAGAACTTCTCAGCCTCAGCAAAATCGGCCACATTGACCTCAAGAAAGTCCACATCAAAGCTGGTCAAACCTTTGAAATCTTCTGGCACGTCAACAAGAGGCGCTTTCTCCAACGGTTCTAGGCTTTCAAGATTTTCTTCAGCATGCACGAAAATGGTATCTCCTTGAGGAGACACAACTTCAAAGGCGCGACCATTAGCTCCTTGGTAAAGGGCGCTTGTTTCTGGCTGGCGGGCCAACAAATAATCAATTTCTTGAGCTTGTGCCACTTTCACCACGATGCGACCCAATTTCTTTGGACCTTCGACCTTACGCGAACGCATACTCGGTGACTCTTCTAAGACAATTTTCTCTACTTTTGAGGCATCTCCTAAAGATAGGAGAGCTCCTTCTTCCACTAATACTTTCATTCCCAATGTCTCTTCATAAAAGCGTTGATTGACATTTCGGTTATTCACTTTCAAGACTGGGATCACTCTTACGATCTGATTTGCTGTCATACTTTCCTCCAAGCACTTTTTATTGTAAAAGATTTTCTGGCTTTTTACAAGAAATCTTGTGCAAAAAAGACAGATTTTTCAAAAATAAAAATCTGTCTTTCTTTTTTTAGTATACTGTTCGTGTATGGACCCGCCCGTTTGGAGCTTCAAATTCGTATTCTAAGTAATCCTGATAGGTCCCTGGTGCAATCACTCCACGCACATCTAATACAGCCGTTCCTGCCTGTCCCACAATGGAATCTGCTAACAGGCAGCAATTAGTAGACAGAACAAAGTAAGATTTAAAACGCGAAGAAGTAAATTTATATAGCTCAGCCCCTAAATCATATTTCAATTTGTAAGCGTAGGTCGGCTGACCGTCTTCCAGTAACCTCCTAGGTGGATCCCAAGGTTCTAACAACTGATCAATTTCAGCTAGACGCTTCTCTACTGCCTGATTCTCTTCTTCGGTAAGGGATAGGCTGTAGCCAAACAGCGTCTTTTGACTCTCTTTTTTACATAGTTCGATGTATGGTTCCTTATCCACTTTAAACAGTACGCCATCCCCAATCGTCCCAAATAGACGCTCTGAAAAGGGATCGTAACTTCCGTAAGAAATGACCTTCCCCTGATAACAAATATCTACATGCCCAATCGCTCCAAATAAGTTGCTGTCAGAAGTATGAACCAAAATTTCTAATTCCCTTGCCTCTTCTTCTTTTTTCACCAATCGATAAGGGCCTGTGTGTCCCGCCGAGCTCCCTTTTTGAAGAAACTGGTTAAACCGTTTTAACTCCTTAGCAGGGATAAAGGCTGCAAAGATAACCGGTAGGCTAATACGAAAGCGACGTTTTAACTCTTGGCCTTGTTGGTCTTTGTCAAATAAAATACCATCTCGAATATTAGAAATCCCCAACAAGACCAGATAAGCCCCCAAGAGGATAAATTGGAAGTGCCCATCTGAACCAGGTTCCAAGACAGTTGCTAGACCAAGCCCACCGTTTAAAAGCGCATCCCATAAATAGAGCCAGCCTCCTTTTACCCGATTGGCCTTATAAAGCCAAAATGTGATCCCATAGACAATGGCACTCCCCAACTGATATGCCCCTAAACAAATCACAACTAAGTTTACGGGCAGACTACTCAGTCGATTCAACCAGATCAACGCAAGTGAAAGAAAAATAAACCAAATAGAGTGGCTATAGGAAATAGACTTGCTACGTAACAAAAAGCGAAGAAGAAAGCTTCCTAGTCCATCAACTAAAAAGTAAATGGCTAATAGATCCAAGGAAAATTTGGTGAAACCAACGCCGTTTCGAAAAATGAGAATCCCAAAAATGACGGCAAGAACCCCAAACAATAAGGTCCGTCTTCTTGCAACTTGTTCAAAAGATATTTTTTTCAATATTCCTTCTCCTTATAGACGAAAGGTCTTTAGACAAATACTATTTTATCAAGTATAATATAAGAAGTAAAGAAAAAAGAAACTGATAAAAGGAGCAGTCTATGAAATACAATCAATATAGCTATCTATCTGTTGACCAAAAAGACATTCTTAAGGAACTAAAAGAAATTGGGTTTGACCTTCCCACCCACCTCCCAGAAAAAGAACTGTTTGAATGGTTTGTCCGCAAGGTTTACTTCACCTATAAAGATACAGATTATCCCCTCTCTAACCTAGTGGTGGATTCTAAAACAGACTTTTTAACGTATATCCAATCTGACTGCGAATGGTCTCCGAACATTTTTTACACAGTAGCCCTCCAATTACTCGGTTTCCGCTATTTTATTGATTTTGAAGATACGGATAGCTTCTTGAAAGAAGTCCAATTTCCGATTGAGTATGGAAACTTGGTAGAAAACCTCTATCACCTTCTCAATACTCGAACAGTAAAAGGAAATTTACTCATCGATCAGTTGGTCAGCGATGGCTTGATTCCTGAAGATAACCAGTATCACTATTTTAACGGCAAGAGCCTCGCAACCTTTACGAGCCATGATGCCATCCGCGAGGTCGTCTATGTGGAAAGTCGGGTCGATACCGACAAAGATGGTCTGCCAGACTTGGTCAAGGTCAGCATTATCCGTCCTCGCTATGAAGGCAAGATTCCAGCTGTTATGACCGCAAGTCCTTATCACCAAGGGACCAACGATAAGGCCAGCGACAAGGCCCTCTACAATATGAATGTCGACCTCGAGGTCAAAGAACCTCATACCATTCAAGTAGAAGTACCTCAATTAGAATTGGTGGATCCTGTCGGTTCAGCTGAGCTAGTCGATGAAGCTGAAGAAACTCTCACCCATATCAATTCCAGCTATACCCTCAACGACTACCTCCTTCCACGCGGCTACGCTAATCTCTACGTATCTGGAGTGGGGACAAAAGATTCGCAAGGCTTGATGACCAATGGAAATTACCAACAAATCGAAGCCTACAAGAACGTTATCGACTGGCTCAATGGCCGTTGCCGGGCCTTTACAGATCACACACGCAAACGCCAAGTCAAAGCTGATTGGTCTAATGGAAAGGTCGCAACCACCGGGATCTCTTACCTTGGAACCATGTCTAACGGCCTTGCGACCACAGGTGTGGACGGTCTAGAAGTCATCATAGCAGAGGCTGGGATCTCTTCTTGGTACAACTACTACCGCGAAAATGGTCTCGTGACAAGTCCTGGCGGCTATCCAGGTGAAGATTTTGATTCCCTTGCCGAATTGACCTATTCACGCAACCTTTTAGGTGGGGATTATTTACACCACAATGCGGCCCACCAAGCCGATCTTGATCGCGTCAAAAAAGAGCTGGACCGCGCTTCCGGAGACTACAATCAATTCTGGCACGATCGCAATTATCTCCTACATGCTGATCGAGTCCAAGCAGAGGTGGTCTTTACCCATGGCTCCCAAGACTGGAACGTCAAACCGCTTCACGTCTTTAACATGTTCCAGGCCCTTCCAGCAAACATCAAGAAACACCTCTTCTATCACAATGGTGCCCATGTCTACCTCAACAACTGGCAGTCCATTGACTTCCGTGAGAGCATGAACGCCCTCCTCTCTAAAAAATTGCTGGGCTACGATTCAAGCTATGAGTTGCCAACTGTCATTTGGCAGGACAATACAGGAGAACAAAGTTGGACTTCCTTGGATGATTTTGGCAATCAAACAAGTCAGCGAACCTTCCTACTCGGAGATGGTGAAAAAGTCATCCAAAACCGCTACGAGACAAAAGATTACGAGCGCTATGGTAAGGCTTATCCGACCTTCTTAACGGACCTCTACCAAGACAAGGCCCAACAGGTAACCATCGATCTTCCAATCGAAGAAGACCTGCACCTCAACGGGAAAGCTCGCCTTCACCTACGACTTCACTCCAGCACCAATAAAGGCCTTCTCTCAGCCCAACTCTTAGAGCTTGGAAGCAAGAAATACCTCCAACCCTATCCTGCAGTCTTATCGGTCCGTACACTGGATAACGGTCGCTACCATATGCTAGACAACTTGACCGAGTTGCCATTTAAGGAAGCGGGCCAACGAGTCATTTCGAAAGGTTATCTCAACCTCCAAAATCGTCATGATCTCTTAGAGGTTGAGGACGTGACGCCAGGCGAGTGGATGGAATTTGACTTTGATCTCCAACCAACCATCTACAAGCTCGAAAAAGGAGCGACCCTTCGCCTGGTCCTTTACACAACGGACTTTGAAATCACTGTGCGTGATCAAACCGATTACCAACTCACCATTGACTTAGCACAATCAAGCCTCCATCTTCCTGAAATGACAGAGGTCCACTAATCGTGGTATCAAGGCTTAGCCTTTCTTTGCTTCATTTGACAGCTTAGCCTACTTATGTTACTATCTAATAGAGTATTTCATAGAAAAAGATATTAGAGGAAGTTATGGCGATTGAAAAAACTGTCAGCGAAATTGCTGAAATTTTAGGAGTCAGCCGCCAGGCGGTCAATAACCGTGTCAAGGCGCTGGCTCCAGAAGATACCCAAAAAAACGAAAAAGGGGTTACCGTTGTAACCCGTAGTGGCTTGATTAAGCTCGAAGAAATCTACAAAAAAACTATTTTTGAAGATGAGCCAGTCAGCGATGATGTGAAGCAACGCGAATTGATGGAAATTTTGGTAGATGAAAAAAATGCTGAAATCGTCCGTCTCTACGAGCAACTCAAAGCCAAAGACGAGCAACTCGCTAAGAAAGATGAACAGTTGCGCGTGAAAGACGTTCAAATTGCTGAAAAAGACAAGCAATTGGACCAACAACAACAATTGACTTTACAAGCAATGAACGACCGCGATACCTTGAAACTTGAACTCGAACAAGCCAACGAAAAAGTTCAAGAGCAAGAAAGCAAAGGTTTCTGGGCACGCGTTTTCCGTCGATAATCCGGGGCTGGATCCTACCAGTCCCTTTTCTTTTCTACCACAGGAGATTTCCCATGAAAGCATTAGAAGATTATATCGCCTTTGATCTCGAATTTAACCAATACGAAGGCGCCTATCAGATCATCCAGGTGTCTGCCGTACGTTTTACGAACGGTAAAGAAGTCGATCACTACGACTCCTACGTCTACACCGATAAGCCCCTAAAAAGCTTTATTAACGGCCTGACTGGCATTACCCAGGACAAGATCCAAAATGCCCCACAACTAGAACAGGTCCTCAGCGAATTCAAGGCCTTTGTAGGAGACCGGCCCTTGATCGGATACAATGCCAAAAAGAGCGACCTACCCATCCTACTTGAAAATGGCTTGGATCTAGAAGACCAGTACGCTGTCGATGTCTTTGACGAGGCTTTCGAACGTCGTCCATCTGACCTCCACGGCATTAAAAATCTCCAACTCCACACCGTTGCAGAATTTTTGGGAGTTGCAGGAAAATCACACGATAGCTTAGAGGATGCCCGCATGACAGCCCTTGTCTACCAACAATTCCTCGAATTTGATCAAGGCCGCACCCTCCTTGAAGAGCAAGAGAACTTCTTCACCAACCCCTTCGGAGGCTTGGACTTATCCGGATTTTTTGATGAATAAAAAAAGGCTCAAAACTGAGCAGTACTCCTAGAGTTAGATGTTTTCATATCTTTCTTTGGGGGTGCTTTTTATTTCATTTCTGTAAAGATTGACTAAAGCAAATTTTCATCCGACAGACAAGTAGAGCATATTCAAAGTCTTAACTTAAAATATTAGTTATTAAAGATTTAATCATTTCTAATTTTTTGAATATTCATTGACCAGACTTATTCTTAGATGTATAATGAGCATGTAAAATATATCACAAAGAATAATATGTAATAAGATTTAATGATTACATCTGATATTTCTCAACCATAGGGTTCTATTTTCTAGGAGAGATTTATGATTAATATCTTTAAATATCTTGATAAAAAAACAAAATACCTAACCATTATTGGAGCACTGGCAAATGGGGGTCTCGCATTAGGGCAACCTTTGGTTGTTGCCAAAGCACTATCGATAGATCAAAATAACCTTACCTATTCCTCTATTTGGAAATTTGCCCTCTTTGGTTTTTCTGTCTATTTCGCTTTGTATAGTCTTATGTTATTTTGTAATCATGCAAATAATGTCTTTCGACGTGAAATTCACATGAATATCCGAATGGCATTATTTCATAAGTTAATGGAAGACAGAGAATATAGTGAAGATGAAAAGATTACCATGCTGACACAGGATATGGAATTTCTAGGAGATAACTTTTTTGAACGCTATATGTCTATTTCATGCTGGGGATTTGGAGCACTGATTACGGCGATCTATATTATTACCCAAAATGTTTTATTGGGTTCTATCTTTGTTTTCTTCACGATCTTACGTCCCATTCCACAATTCTTGATGAATAATAAGCTAAAGAATTCAGGGGATGAAATGTCTCAGGGAAGAACAGCTGTTCATAACCAAATCTCTGATAGCATTCGAGGAGCTCAAACCTTGCGAATGAATCAAGCCTTGCCTGAAAATTCTCAACGCGTTTGGAATATCAACCTACGTTATCAGCGAGCCATTCAAAAGTTTGTTTTTACCCATAATATTGTTTTCTTTTGTAATGGTTTTATGGTCTTTCTGAGCCAAGTACTCCCCTTGGTATTAGGGTTCTTCCTTGCTATGCAGGGTCATCATGTTTCAGTGGCTAGCCTGGTTGCTATGTATATTGCTGCTGGTCAACTGGTAGGACCTATCCAAAATATCATGTATGATGTGGTTGAAGTACAAGGAGCCAAAACAACGGCAGAAAAGATTTTCGGAATTTTAAATCGAGCAGATGATAGTGAAACGAACAATCATTCGATCTCTCAAGTAGAAGAACTAGAAATTTCTCATTTAAGTAAATCTTATAATGGTAGAGAGATTATTCGCGATCTTAATCTAGCCATTCGACAAGGCGAAAAAGTCCTCATCAAAGGGCCAAGTGGCTGTGGGAAATCAACCCTCTTTCGAATGATCACAGGAGAAGAAAAGCCGGATGCCGGAATGATTACTTGTCGTACAAGGGATGGAGTTAAAACAAGTCACTTTGTTCGTCAGGTAGGCATTATCAGCCAGCATCCTTTCCTCTTTAATGATACTATTCGCTACAATCTCAGTTTGGGACAAGAGTTTTCAGATCAAGAATTAGAGACTGTTTTAAGACAAGTCAAACTCGACCATGAATTAACTGATGGGCTTGATTTTGTAATCACTAATAACGGAGAAAATATTTCAGGCGGACAACGTGTCCGAATTGAACTAGCCCGCTTCCTACTTCGTAAAAAGGATATTTTATTAGCAGATGAGGTAACTGCAGCTCTTGATTCAGAAAATAGCCAGATGGTTCGAGACTTGATTTTCTCACTACCGATGATGGTGTTAGAAATCGCTCACCATATTGATAATGAAAGTCGATACGATCAAGTCATTGAATTAAGAAAAGAATAAAATTGCTGACATAAACCTAAAAATATATCGTTAGTGTTTCAAAGAAAGAAAATACTAAAACTTTCCGCCGTGAGAAAAGTGCCTGAAACAATAACGTTTCAGGCACTCGGAATTATTGAGACCTTAGGCTCAATAATTAGTCTTGGAACTTCCTGGATTGCTGAAATCATCCACTGGATAATTTCACCTAACGTCCGTACTCACCCAAGGAAAGTTTTTAATATGACTTCGTCTTCAATCTGAAAAAGGCTCAAAACTGAGCCTCTTTTGAGTTAATGAAAACTTCCTTAGCTTAAAATGGTAATTTCCCTGCGAAAGCACCGAGTTTTTTCTTAGTTGCCGCATCAATTTCTTCAATGGCAGCATTGATGGCTTGAACCGTCATATCAGAAAGCGTTTCTGTATCTTCTGGGTCGACCACTGCGGCGTTGAAATCGATGGAGACAACCTTCTTATCACCTGTAAGAGTTGCAACAACCAAGTCTTGAGCAGATTTCCCTACAAATTGAGTTGCGGCTAATTCCGCTTGGCTTTGCTCCATTTGCTTTTGCAATTTTTGAGCTTGCTTCATCATATTTTGCATATTCATCATAAGATTTTCTATATTCCTTTCGTATCAAGGGTTTAGACCCTGTTGCTTAATTTTTACTGCCCACTTCTGCCCATTTTTTTAAAAATCGTCAAATGCGTTAGCGACTTCTTTTTGTTGTGATGGGAACAAATGTGAGTAGACATTTATTGTTGTATTGATAGAACTATGCCCTAGTCTTTTCATCAGTGTGAAAAAGATGTAATCCTTTCCTTCTCCTCTCCTCAATCCCTGATTTATCAAAAAGGCTACATGTGAATGCCTAAAATCATGGTTTCGAATCAATTTGAAGTCTTCTGGCAATCGTTTCTTGAATGCTGCTCTAAAGTTAGAGACATTTGGAGCAGTCATAGGTTCCCCTGAAAATTGGAAAATCTGCAAATCATCTGTTGAATCAGTTAGCTTAGACAGCCTCTTACTTTGTACTGACTTCCAGGTCTTCAACTCATCCACAAAAGCTTTATGGATATAGATTTCTCTATTTGATTGAGTCGTCTTTACAGATCCAATATGTATTTTCCCATTGCGATAATAGGCTGACTTACGGATTTTAATATATCCCTCGTTAAGAAAAACATCTCTCCAAGTTAAAGCAAGTGCCTCCCCCATACGAATTCCCGTAAACATGAGTACACGATACAGAAGTTTAAAAGGATACTCACTTTCTTCAAAATAAGATTCAAACTCCTTGAATTGTTCAGGAGTATAATAAGACATTTCTTTATGCTTTTCTGGAAGTTTCCGAATAGCATCACATGGATTATCCTGTCTATATCCTTTCGAAATGGCAATATCAAACAACTTATGAACAAAAATCATTTGTTGGTTGATATGCATTGGTGTAAGTGTCCCACCTTTTACACTTGGCTGTTCAATTAGCCAATCTCGATATTTTTTTACATCTTGAATGGTAACTGAAGACATATCAGCATATTCAAAGAATCGCGATACATATTGGGTATAGTATGAGTTCTGGGTATCTACTGTACCTTTTTTATTTCCACGAAGCTCATCTTCTTCTTTTAACATTACATAAAGAGAGGAAATGGTAAGTTTTTTTGTATTCTGTATCTGATTTAGCTTATGGATACGGTAATAAGCCTCATATTCCTCTGCTTCTTTTTTCGTTAAAAAATTAGATTTACGATGTCGTATACGTTTGCCAGTTAAGGAACTTTTACCATCACTAATATCAACTAGCCACAGTCCATCGTCCTGTTTAATTACCGCCATGCTATTTTTCTCCTTCAGTCATGACAGCGCTTTGAAGGTTCCCCTCAATTATATCATTTTTTAATTGTATTTGAAAACCAAGAATGGATTCAACTGTGATAATTGGTACACGTCCAATACGTTTGTTCTTATACCATTCAAATCCTTCTTGTACAAGCTGGCTCTTAGCTTTTCGTATTAATTTACTAGCTTGTGTTTCAGAATATCCAATCAATTCCATTAAATCATTTTTATCCACAACTTGAATCATCTATATCTATTCCTTCCTAATGTCCTAAAACATATGTAAATTGTTTGGCAGTTTCTGCGTCAAAAGTACGGTAACTAATAATTCCTAATCCCTTAACATTACATTCTGAGACGAGAATTGAACCGTCTGATTTGACTTGCTCCACAAATGAAATGTGTCCGTATATTGGATCAGCTCCAGCTTGTCCAGGGCTAAATGAAACTGCAGAGTGTTCTGTTGGAGTATGAGTTGTTGTGAAACCTGGCTTATTCATCCATTGTCCACCATTTCCCATAAATGGATCAAAGTTGACTCCAACTTGTTTTCCACGGTTGAAGACATACCAGGTACATTGTCCCCATGGATAAGTGCTTGTGATGTAGCCAGTAGTGTCAATAGCTGTTGTCAGACTGTAACCTACCGGTATATCATTTGAAGTGACTCCTCCACCATCTCTAGTTTTTCCTGTAGTTTGTTCAGGAGCTTTTGGTGTTCCTCCATGTTCATCAATGAAGGCATCCAGTTTTTGCATGGTTTCTGCACGTCTTTTTCCCGATCCTGTAGTATCTGTGAAATAGACTCCACCATCAGTTGATGGATTGAGTGTTCCATTCGCAAATTTCTTAGCCTTGTCATCTTGAATTTTGAAGGTTTGGTTTTTATTTCCAATGATGGTTTGTTGGGTTAGTCCGACAACAGCAACCTCATCATTGAAATGATTTGCGTATTCTGGATTGGAGTCATAGGCCCCAAAACCAAACATATTAGCTCCAGGATTAGTGGCAACTCCAGCAGTTCCAAGGGAACTTTCATTCAGTGCGATCGCAACGATTCCACGGACATCAAGATTAGATTTAGCTTCCCATTCGAGGAGCTTTTTCCCATTAATTCGGTTCTTATCATAGGAGATTCCTAAAGTATCTAAAAAGCCGTCTAATTGCTCTGCTGTTATACCGAAGCGATGGACAAGTAAGTTATGGGTATAAGGATCTCCATCTGACCAATGATCCGCATAAGTCACTCCATTTTGGGATTGGGGGGAGCCATTCGTTCCACCACCTCCGACAGCCCCCATAAGGATAATGATAATGAGGACTGGTAGAAAGAGAGGAATGAGACTAGCTAATAGAAACCATTTTAGTTTTTTCATCGAATCTCCTTTCTAATCAATGTCTTATATAAGCAGTGAACAAAACAGTCCCAAAACGCCATTTCGCATCTAAAACGACTGAATAGGACTTAGTCTGTAGGATGATTTGGTCTCTTTCTTGTTCTGAGACTGGAAACAAAAGAAGGAAATCGACTGAGCGTTTTCCTTCTTGGTAGGCTTGATAAAGAGTTTCTTCAAGAACTCTTGGAAAAGCAGTTCTTGAGCGTATCTTGGTATTCATATTATTCTCCTCTAAGTTGTTTTAAGCGTTCTGTTAATCGGTCTCTTCGTTCAATATTGGCTCTCAATTTATCATCTCGTGTCATGGTTTTTCTATAAGCACGAGTGAAGGCATTGGATCCTTGGGCTTTGTACATGGCTTGAGGATCTTTATATTCCTCTAATTTGTGCTCAATACTATTAATGCGGAGTTGTTTAAATGGAGAAATCCACTCTTCTTTAAGAGTTTGAAATTCCTCGTTTGAACTTGGTGTTGGCTCTACTGTGATTGGGGATTCCATTGAAGGAGTTGATGGTGTTTTTTCTTCAACTGGTTTAACCCCTTGTGGCGTTGGCTTTATTTTCGGAATGCTTAGTTCTGGAGCATCTGGACTTATTGGAGTCTCAAGTGTTTCTGTTGGGAGCACTTCAATAGGTTGGTGCTCTGTTTCCTTATTGGTAAAGAAAGATCCGACATTTTGGAAGTGACTCTTGGCATTCATCACCATTCCAGCTCCGAAACCAGCACCTGCTAAGGCAAAGTTCCCAAGGTGTTGAGCAGATGAAAGACTTCTCGATGGTACTTGTGAAGCCACCTCTCTGGTCTTTGTGACCCCTTTTTCAACTTTGTTTCCAATATCATTCGCAACCATACGTGCTTTAGATCCAAGAATGAATTGAATCAGTTCAGCTTTGTATTTCCATAGAAGGAAGTATACAAGTCCTTTTGAGACAACTGAAATGAGTAGTTTAAAGACAAGGCCAAAGATAATCAAAGACGGAAGTGTTTTAAGGATGCCATCAAAACCTGTAATGACAATGTTTTCGATCATTTTTTCAATATAGAATACTAAAAGCGTTAATAAACTCGTGATAGCTGGAAAAAGCAGCCCACCAAACATGACTTTCAGAACTCCAAAAATCAAATCTTGCATTCTTGGTACGAAGGACATCAATAGCACAATTGGAAAGAGCAGGATCATCATCAGAACGAGTGTCTGAGCAATGACATTTAACATCTGAATCAAGATAACGGGGATCGCTAATACAAAGGCTTCACAGATTTTGAAGATCACATAAAACATACGAGTAAAGATGAAATCTGGCATTGCCGAAACCCAACGGTTCTTTTCACCATCATCATTGGCTCCATTTCCTAGTTCATCTAGATATTTATTGCGATCTTTAGACTTAACTGCTTTAAAGTTTCCATTCTTATCGCCTGTTCCTAATACCTTACTATCGTCAAAAGTTTCTTGTTTCCCATCTTGACTGTTCTTGTATTTTCCATTTTCTTGACCTGTATTGACAAAGACGTAGGCTTTATAAGAGGTTTCCGCAATATAGCTATCTGCCATGGAATCACCAATTTTAATGGATTTATTATTGCCATATTCCACCTTGATATTCGTGATGTTTTTAGTGACATCTTTAGAAACGTTATTGATGGTATCAAGCAGATAAAGGCCACCAGACGTCCCTGCGATGGTTCCAAAATAACCAAAGCCAAGGATGAGTACCAGAAAAACATGAAGTAGAGTCCTTGAAAAAGCTCCTTTCGAAAAGAAAAACTGGTAAAAGAGATAGAAAGCTAGGATTAGAAGCAACATTGAAACGAGAGATTGCTTGGAAACTCCACTTCCATTTGAACCGATAAATCCTTTCCAGATATTCATCGCTCCATTAAATACATAGTTCTTATAGCTAGAGTAGAGATCAATTTTTTCAAGAATTCGAATCAGCAAAGAAAAGAAGCCCACCACTGCGTTTAGAATGAAAAAGAAGAAGTTGACGAAAAGCTCATTAATCAGAACCCAAGCCCCGTTAAAGGAAGCGAATCCAGTAGGCTCCATATAGGACTTGAGAGAGAAGATATCGACTCCTCTTAGTTTGTCAAAAGCTTCTTGCATGGATTCACCTCCTAACTAGCGTATTTATTTTCAAGACTTGATGATACCGTAGCTTTCATTGGTTTTAGAAGCATATCAATATCTTCAAAGATGTTGTGTACGGAAATCATGTTGAGATTGCCATACACGTCATAGTACAGGCATTGGCCAGAGATCATATTGTCAATCCATTCGAGATTGCTTTCAGTGACTTCTAGATTGACGTGTCTTAAGATATCTTCCCGTTCAGACTTTTCATAAAAGGCAAAGATGGTCCCAAACCCCGTTGTATCATCGTCGTTTTCTGCATCATGTACAGATTGAGTAATCAATGCCAAGGTATTGTTTTTGGAGCGTCCAATCCGACGCATATTTTTGATAACGGCTTTTCCTTCTGCGGACTTCATAAGAATCCAAGCTTCGTCAAAGAACTCAATGGTGTCTTCATTTTCATTTCGTTCTCCAAAGTGGGTACAGAAGGCACCAAGCGCAAACATGAGGGCAATAGAATTGCGTTCATGATCTGAAATTTTTGTGGAATCGTCCTTTGGTAGTTTGAGGTTATTGACCTCTAGAATGGTCACTCGTGATTCATAGTTAAGTCCTTGAGTGGTACCATCTGAAAAGGCTAGTTCCAAGATAGAGTTTGTGACAATTGAGGTCAGGTAACGTCCAACCGATGCAATTTCAGAGGAAGTGGAGTCTCTAAGTACTTTTAGGACGTGTTTAAAGCCGACTTTCTCACCAGCGACTCGTTTCTCTACAATCGCATTAATAGCTTCTGTAATCGCTGTTTTCTGGTCCATTGTGACATCATCTACGGCTTGTAGTAGAAACTCAAGCATATTTTTTGCGACCTCTACAGCTTGTTCTTTATCTAGTACGACAATAGGATCTAAAACTCCGTGGTTAGATGGAAGCGAGCTATCCAGTGTCACAAAGTTAAAGTTCTCAATCTGTCTCTTTCGTTCAGGGTAGAGTCGTGCGAATTCAGGTGAGTTGATCACTTCTTGATAGTGATTTCTAAGTTCACGTTTAGGGTCGATATAAAGTGTTTTGACATTCTGCAAAGCCACACTTAAAAAAATGATCTGTGCAAGGAAGGATTTTCCTTGACCTGTTGCCCCCGTGATGATGATGTGTGGGTTCTTGGTAATCTTTCCAGCGATATCTTCTTTATTTCCGACTGTCGCATTATAGAGGACAATGTTCTTTGAAGAATCGATGGCTTTCGCAATGTTATCCCAACGTCCTGTCCAGTTGTCTACTCGGCCGATATACCAACCGATACGGTTTCCAGAAGAAGTATTGGTGAAGGGCATGAGTTCTGAAAATCCACGAGCTGTGACCATATGTGTCCAGGTGCGAGTTTTCTTTTGAAGATTTTCTCCATAGAGTAGAGCTTGAAAGAGATAAGGTCCGTCTTGAGAGGCTTCGCTAATTTCGACTCCCATATCGTCAAAGTAGTTTAAAACCACTTGCCGTCTTTGACGAAGCTGATTGACACTAGAAGCAGAGACGATAAGATAGGCTCCATATTCTATGATGTCTTCCTTGTTTCCGACTTTCTTCATTAAGTCTTTTAAGGAGATGGATCCCATAATGATCTCGTCTTGTTGGACAGTATCGGTATTTTCTGCCTCCTCCATGATGTTTCTGTAACGTGTATTTGACCGTCCCATTCGACCCTTGATTTTACCAGTATCAATGAACTCCGCTTTGATTCGTAGTTCTACGGGAAAATTCAAACGTTGGATAAATTCACCTAGGTGAAAGCCATTGAATTGAACAGGAAATTTACCTACAGGAAGAATAGTCACAAAGGAAGATCCATAAGGGCTTTCTAGCTTGAGGAAGCCGCCTTTTAAGACTTTGATTAAGGTATCAGTGATATTGAATTGAGCACGATTGGCCAGTACCTCCTTCTTGTAGTGAGGGATATAGCGGAGGTATTGCATCCGCTGGTAATAAAAGAGTTCTTCATTGGATAACCGTTTTGCCCGAAGGACGGAGAAGGCTTGGAAAATAGTGAATTCATCACTTTTATAGTCTTCATACCAAGTGGGACTTAATTCATATTCATAGCCAAGACCCTTTGCGATCTTTTCTGTGAACTCATTAAAGCTCTCATAGGCTAAATCTTTGACGGTAGCTCCATGATTTTGTTTGCGTAAGGTCACGCCCACGACCCAGTCAAACTGATAAGGGATCTCCATTTCATCTGTTAGACGATCCACTGTGTAGAGAAGAAGTTCTTCTCCTAGTTCACGACTATCATCTGCGAGAGCATCTGAAAAGTCCCGCATTTTCTCTTCTAAGAGATAGTCTTTAGGGATTAGAGATATTTCAAAGAACTTGTTTTTCTGGAGCTTTTTCATCATTTGAGCAACAGTGATTTTATGTTTACCCTTTTTCTCATCATCTGTAATGGTGATGGGAGTGTTAGGAATACGATAATACGCAACAACAGTTTGATCTTTTTTGAGAGCTAGATTTTCATGTGTTTCCCTAATAGGATAAGTTAAAGTAATACTCATAGGTCCTCCTTTTCTATAGATTTGTTTTTTCAAAGACAATTTCTTCTACAGGCTCTATTCGATCTTCATGGTAGATAGCTTTTTTGTTTAGCTTAAAGTCCCAGAAGTAAATCAGGTAATCTCCAATAAAGACGTGCATCTTTTTACCGTGAGGCTCGTACTCAGTATAGAACTTGGCCAATTTGTAAGGGAGATACCAATAGAGCAAGAGAGAAATTGAGTGAGTGATTTTTGCGAGTGGCACAAAGATAAATCCTCCAAAGAGTAACATGGCCACAAAGACGATGATAAAAACAATGAAAAAGGACAACTGCATCGGTGTCGCAAAGTACCATAGTCGAGTGCCCTTTTTTGTCTTGATTTCTTGGATCCAATAAGGAGCATTTAAACCCTTACTGTAATCATACAGTCTTTCTTCATTCATACTTAAAGTCCTGATTCAATACCGAAGAGTCGCAGGAACCAGCCGACTGCTTTTAGGATATCTTGTCCTTTCGCAATAGAAACAATAACGGCATAGAAACCAACGACAGAGAAGAGTTGAAGCCAAGAGCTGTTTCGCCAAGCCTTGATCGCTAAGAGCACGGCAATGGCTGTCAGGATCCAAATTCCATCGCCCTGGAGGAAGGTTCGTAGATTGTCTGTATTCATAGAGTTCTCCTATTCTTTATCATTTGCATAATTCAGTGGAATTGTGTGCTCTAGTTTTGTGACATAGTAGGTCTTTTCTTTTTCTGAGAGAGTAAAGGTGAAGTTTTCCGAGTGAGTGGTTCCCCCGACCTCAAAGGTTGCTTGGACATAAGCGATTAGATTCTGACCATCTTTTTTAAGATAGGTATAATCAATCGTTTTGAAGGTGGTATTGGCTATAATATCTACATCCTTAGCAATCAGATTGAGGTTGTCTTGGTTAGTAGTATAGTTGGTAAAGAAGACTTTGAGGAACTTTTCAACCTTCTTACGCTGACCATCTGAAAAGTGATCATTAGCGGTTAGTTGTAGCTGATCGTCTTCGCTAAAGTGGCCAGCTTGTGAAGATTCAATAGCAGAGAACCAAGGAAGGCCGGAGATATAGTATTTCCCATCTTTTTCATCAAATGGAATATTGAAACCTGTCACAATTTCTTTTTCTTCTGTGTTATTATCCCGACGGATAATTTCCTTGTATTTAATCTTATAGGTCGCAACTTTCCCTTCTACAGTCACTAACTGAGAATAGAGGAGTTCACTAGGATTTCGAACTTGACCTTGGGCTTTCACATCAGGAATGAAGTTGTAAAAGCTATTTAGGTAGTCTACTTGAGCTTGTTGTTTATCTCCTTCTTGTGGAAGAGTGAAATAGGCATAGACGTAGTCATTCAAGTAGTACTGGAGTTTGTAGTCATATTTTCTACTAGACTCCATTGGCTGTGCCTTTTGTTTTTTAGTAGCCTCCACTTGAGCTTGTAGTGCTCCTACTTTATTTGATAGTGTGATAGCACGAATAGATCCCAAGAGACCAACAAAAAGGAGGAAAGAAATTCCTCCTATGACTGCGATATTGACGGTCTTTTTATTGGTGACTTTTAGTTTTGGTGGACCTCCTTTTTTCTCCACCTTTTTAAAGTGTGAGAGGTATTCTTTTGCTTGAAGCAAGTATCGTTTGGCTTTATCCATAGATCCTCCTTTTAGAGAGCAGCAAGTTCAATGAGCTTTGAGCCCTTTGCATAGAGTCGCTTATTGGCTTTTTCGATCTCGCCGTTAATGTAATAGTAGCCTCGCAACTCAGTTTGGAGTTGTTCGATCAAGTCAGGCTTTAGGTCTTTGGCTTCTTCTTTTTTTAGGAGACTATTTAATTCTCCAGCTTTGGTCCAAGCCTCTCTGTGATCTTTCTTTTTAAGTAATTCTCCCAGTTCATTCGTGACTTGAGAGACTTTCTTTTCAAAAATAGTTTTAGTGGCCATTTCAATTTCCTTTCTAAATGTTTCTTGGTTTTCTTTGATGGTCTTTTGAATATAAGCAATCAGTGAGGGGCGCATTTTCTTATTTACGCTCAACACTTGACCATCTAGTGTGAAACAGGCATGTTCATAGTTATAGAACCCTCTACTATCTGGAAGATCTTCTGTGCACCTGCCAGCACATTCGTAGTAGAAGTCCTTGCCTTTTCGTAAGAGGATATACATATTCCAGAATTCGTGTTCTGGAAGAAGCAGAAAGTCTGCTTGATAAATCTTCTTTAACATCTCAAGAAGCCTCAAGCAGATCATCGTATCCTAGAGCTTGGTAGATAAAATCTGAATCAAACCAGAGCCAGTCATTGATTTGTCCTTCTGTTGGCGTATCACCAGAGAAGATATCTTCACAAATGACAGTTAGGGTATCTACTCCACCACGTTCACGGACGGTGTTTAAGGTCGTTAGTCCACCGGACCAGGCTTTAAAGTTTTCTAGTGAATTGATTTGAACTTTGTATTCCATATAGTTTTTCCTTTCTAGTGTTCATAGTGTTTATTGGCTTTGAGAAGTCGTAACATGGCTTTTCCTCGATCAGTAATCTCTCCGCTGTTCTGAATCATCTTCATGTATTCTGTTTGGAGGATCTTGTCTGCTTCAGTGACTAGTGCAAGAGAGTTAGCAACTTGATAGGTAAGCCAGCGAATCGTTCGCTCAATACTGTATGGTTGTGGGTTGGTTGAGAGTTTTAAGGGTTCGACACCCCCAAAGAGCCGTTGCCATTTTTCATCAGGTTTATAGGCTCCGAAACGAGTAACTCCATCATAGACTTGGATTTCTTTATTGACGATACCTCTTGCGATTTCTCCGAGATCTACACCATTGATGTATTCCTCCACAATGCCTTGAGCTTTCTGATCTGAAAAGCGGAGTTCATAGCGATTCCAGATACCAAAAATCTCCAAGGATTCGTCCAAGGAGATGTTTTCCATTCGAGCTATTTCATAGCGCTTTTCATAAAAGTTGAAGTAGAGTTGACTTTGACGACTTCCAAAATAAATGGACAAGCCGTGATTAGCTTCCATGTCTTCATTATCTGTGAAAGATCCACCACCCGTGATATTCCATTTCTTGATCGTATCTAGAACAATTTCTTTGGAATAGAGTTTATCAATCAATTTGGGAATTTGAATTTGTTCGTCCTCGTGACCATAACCCTTATAGAGTTCATCTAAAGCGATATCGAGACGCTTTACCCGAACATCTTCATAGGAATAAAGAATATTTTGAAGAAAGATCTGCCAAGTGATCCCCTTGTCTTCTAGAAGCAATTCCAGCTCACGACATCCTTGACCGGATAGTTGAAGACAAGTTTGGTAGTCATTAGTCACAGACTTATCAAAGAAATCAAAAATCCAGATATTTCCTCGTTGCCACAAGTGGGTATAGTTCATGAGACGGGTTTCTTGGTCTGTAAATTCGCTTAGGTGACAGTGAAGGAAGTTTTCACAGAAAGCGTCTAAATCCTTTAATCTCGGAAAGGTCAATCGTAGATAGTCTATCTGAGCCCGAAGTCTGTTTTTATCGCAGTCTTGATAGTAACCGAGTCTTTCTTTTAGTTCCCTAAACTTATCAATCGTTAGCCCTCTTTCGCCTGTTTCATAAGAGCGGTAGGTTCGTGTAGGAAGATCAACAGCTTGTGCAAATGCTTTTTGACTAAGTCCTGTTTGTTTTCTGAAATTCTTAATATGAAAAGGACTAATTTTGTCCATTCATTGCAACACCTCTTTCTAACGAAGTGACACACTTTTTTGACGAAAGTGACACACTTCATAAAAATTGAAAACCCAACTCCCACAAGGAATGAGGAGGGGTGGACTTGGCGTTTTTGCCAAATGTAACCCCCCTATTAGAAAACGGGGGTTGAAGTTTCATCATGGCCTAGAAACTTCGGGCTACGGTCTGCGCCTGACCTGCGGTCAGGCTTGCCCTTGCCCTTGTCCTAGCCCATGATGAACAATCGTCGCTTCAACTGCTTTTGGATAAGACTTGCGTCCTCCCTCTTCAAATTGAGCGAGGATTTCAAGAAGAAGTTTTTCTTGAAAAGGATCCACTAGAATAGCGGATACAGTCCGTTCAAAGATGATCCCTTGTTCTGTTAAGAGATAGATAATCTTGCGTAAGGTTGGCATTTTAAGATTTTGTTCGTCTGCGAATTCTTTGAGTGGTCTCTTGTTTGATTCGTTTTCTATAGCCTCCTCTTCCTCTATAGGATCAATTGTTTCAACCGTTGGTTTATATTCTTCAAATACTGAGAATTCTTCTCCTTCAAACTCCATGATGGGAATGTTAGAGTAGGCATCATAGAAGGAAAAACCTTGATCAAGCGGTACATAAGGAGAGAAAAATTCCCCAGCCAGCTCACCGTTGTTTGCGATATAGCCCCGTCCTTTGACCTTGACTCCATTAATTTCATCTAGCTTTTTAAACTCTTTGGTTTTATTGGCATCTCCAAACATCATGTCATAGCCTGTTGATTCCAAATGACCGACGGAAAGACGCTTCATAAAGTTATCCCGAAGAGCCGTTTTGATAAATTCTCCATCGGGCCGTTGCATAGCAAAGATGATAAAGATACCAGCTTGACGACCTTCTAGAACTAATTGTGAGAGATATTCCATCAGTTCTGACTGTTGGCTATAGTCACGGTCAATCTTGGCCATAAGAGCTGCCCACTCGTCCACGAGAATGAATTTTGGTTTCATGTCATAGTGAGTAAAGTTCTTTCCAGCTTGAAATTTTGGCGAAGTAGACATCCGTTCATAGCGTTTTTCCATGAACTCTACATTGTCTTTAAAACAGTTAATGATAGCTTCTTTACTTGTATAGACTCGACCATGAAAGACTGGAATTTTTCTTAATCCAGCTAGATCCGAATTCTTTGGATCACAGATATCGACAAAGCCGACTTTAGCTAGTGCATAGATTATGGTCATGAGAACAACGGTTTTCCCTCCACCAGTTCCACCACCGATGAGAAGATGAGGTTCTTCAATATAATCCCAAGATACATCTTTCATGAGCTGGAGTTTTGAGCCCTTGACTTTTACTTCATCGATGGTGATTCGGCTATCAATTCGGTTAATAGCAATTTCATACTTGATAAAGCGATTATCAAAGGTTTTATTACGAAAGTCCCCGTTAAACATGACTTCAAGAGTGGCTCCAAGGTTGAGAAAGCGATCTTGAAATTTATTACCTTCTAGAATGAAACTCACTTCAATCTTGTAGCGAGACTGTTTGATATACACTTGAGGCAAGGCGATTTTTTCAATAATCTTGTTTTCACGCTTGACCTTTTTAACGAGATAGAGGTTATTCTCTAACAAAAAGCGAGAAAGAATTCGAAGGCTGTTGAGTTTTTGAAAAAAGAGCACCTTCCTGTAGCAAATTCGATTGATAAAACAAGCAAGGAGTAAAGAAAAGAAAAGCCCAGCTCCTAGAAAATATCCTTGAGGTAAGGGATGGACTTTTAATTCTTCTAGATGTACGTAGCTGTAATAACTAATAGCCAACAAAAAAGGAAACCACCAGATAAACCATGTGATTCCCTTTAGCTTACGATGAAAAACTCGAACTCTTTTTCCCCGATAGGTAAAGAGTTTCATCCTGCATCACCTCCTAGTTTTCTTTCTTATTTTCTACTGGTTTGTTTTCTTTAGTCGGTGCGCCTCCAGCTTTTTTCTTGATTTTAGAAGCAAAGAGCTTATAGATATCATTACGATTGACGTGGGTATGAGTGATAACAATATCTTCTAGTTCAACTTCTTCTCGGTATTTAATACCCAGGTCTTCAATTTCAGACTCAGACATATCTGCGATGGTGAAAAAGAGGGTTTCGTGCTGGACAGAAGAATGAATCCCTACCACAATCCCACGGATTTCTCCAGTATTGACCTGAACAAATGATCCATCAGGATTACGTTGTGAGCGATCCACTTCAAAGATGATATCAGGGCCTTCAATGCCTCGGAAAGTCAGTTTTCCAAGGACAGCTGGGACATCTAACCCGTCTGTAATGACACGATAGGTCTTGTCAGCAATCTGTAGTTTTTCTCCGTAGTTTAATCCAATTTTAGCCATGTGATTTTCTCCTTTTAATTCTTATTTTTTAAGTACCAATTTTTCCGCAAAGACATTGAGATAAGGTGCAACAGTATTACCATTTAGAGCAGTGTCTGGGAAAAAGATTGGGTTAACCACTTCTACTATAGAATCTTCTGGAATGACCGTTGTAGAGGCTGGTGTAATGACATGAAAGGCACCGTGCTCTGCGCTGTTTAGAATGTGGCGTTGGTATTTGCCTTCTTTTCCAAAAATAAATTTAGGAGCATTTCCCAAACGTTCGTAGTAAGCAGGGCCAACAAATTCTGGTTTCATTTTAAGTGTTTCTGAGATCATAAGATTTTCCTTTCTGAGAGTAAAATAAAAAGAGTTAAGCTAGTTGCTTCACTCTTGAGTAATAGTGGGTAAATAGTTTTCGTTTAAACATACGACTATAGAATTGAATATCCCCATGAGCATAGCCATTTCTACGAGCATCTTGAGCCAGATGGTCTAAATCAATTTGAGCTTGAGCATAGAGTTTAGCTTGAAGTTTATCGGATTCACTAAACATACCATAGGTAAATTCATAGTTATCATAGAGTCGTTTACATTGTAGTGCGAAAAAAGTTTGTCATATTTTTCTCCTTTATTGTAATAAGTAAAAAAGCTACTAAGTGAAAAAAGGAAGAACTTAGTAGCTTGAGAGTAGGTCTATCCTAGTAGATAGACAGCAGTAAAGAAAAGTTATTTGGTTGAAGGATCCCTCCTTCACGGTGGCAACGTTTAGCAAGGTGCTTTGCGTCAATTACCATCGCTTTCCCAGCCAATCTCTTTAGGTAGTCTTGATCATACCCAAGGGATTCTCTTACGCCCTTTGGCGAAGCCAGTTCACTTTACTATTCGGAAAAGTGCTAAAGTCCGAAATGCGTGGAAGCCCACAAATATTTGTTTTCTATCTTCACTTCAACCATAAAACGGACTTGACTTTACCTATCAAATAGATTACAATAAAGGTACGAAGTTTAGTGTAGTTTGATAGTCAGTCCTCTGGTTGTCAGACGCACTTTTTATTTAATTGTCAATGATCGTGATTTAGCCTTGAAGATAAGGTTATTATTTTCAATCGCTATACAACTATCAGTTGTTGGTTATATTATACAACCAATAGTTGTAAATGTCAACGATTTTCTGCAAAATTTTAAAATAATTTTTTGAGGTCACATATGGAATTCGCAGAACGCTTGAAAACACTAAGGAAACAAGTAAAACTAACACAAGCTCAAATAGCTGAAAAACTAAATATCTCCCAACAGGCATATGCTTCATGGGAGCGTGGCGCCAAAAAACCAACACAAGAAAATCTCGTTAAAATTGCACAAATTCTTGATGTATCAATTGATTATCTAGTTGGAAACTCAGAAGAAAAATCAGATGAACTAGATAATATTGAATTGTTATTCCGTATGAACTCAAGAGGTTTAACTGAGAAAGAAAAAGAAATTTTCAAAAAAGAGTTGATCGAATTTATGGAAAAGAGAAAAAAGGCATTTGGCAACAGGGAGTGATATTCTATGCTTGAAAAAATTGACTCAAATTTTATTAGTAGCAAGATTAATAACATAAATGGAGTTTTTCATGTGGAGCTAAAAGATAGTTTTCTCCGTGATGTAGTTGAATTACTCGATGTTTGTAACATCAGAACCAATCTATTCATAGAAAAATATTTAGATTTGATTGTAGACTTAAATCAAGAAATATTAAAAAACCAAGCATTGCCTCCCAAAAAAAGAGAAAAATATCTTGTCTATAAAAAGTATGATAATCGACATAAATTCGAATTAGAAGGAAATACATTCCAATTTGAGTTCAATTTTGACTATAATGAGTTGAAATTGGTGATGTCTCATTTTGACAAATTGAAGAAAAGTAGAGATATTACAGCAAAGTATGATTTGGTCGTTCCTTTACTAATGTGTATACTAGCATTAGTGAATCATAAATATCTTTCATTACTTGTTCTATCTCTAGCACAAATATTTTCTTATTTTTGGTGTAAGTGTTCTTACCAAAATGATACAATAATTTGGGTTAACGAAAATTCAATAGATTTTTTGAGGAAGTTTTATAGAAGTAGAATAATCCCCGCGAAAAATCAATTATATTACTTTCTTAATTGGTTGAATATGTGGCTTTTTGGTCTTATGTTAATAGTTTTTGACCTAAATATATATACAAATGGTATAAGAAAAGTTGTTTCTCCTCATATTCCAAAGTGTATTATTAATTGTATATCAAGTTTCAGTAGTTTCATTAAATCTTTTTGTTCAAAAAATATTATAGACATATATATTTTTTTAAAACCTTTTTTAAAGAGCGGATTAATGATTATAATATTAGGAATAGTTTTATTTCTTATTTTCTATTCTATTAGATATTTATTGAAACTTTTTTCTCTGGATTTGTGGAATGGTTCATTTCTTTCTTTATCAATATTATTAATTGGCTTTGTAAGTAAAAGCGATTGGGCTGTTGTGGTTTTAATAATGGTAATAGTGAATCAGATTTTTTCTAGTGAAATACTCTTCTTATCAACAAAAATTAATTCAGAAAAAGCAAACTTATTAGAAAAGAACCTAAAAACATTTGATGTGAGAAAAAAAGAAATTAGACTCAAATTACAGATTAATTTATTAATTTTATTTTTCTATCTATTTGTTATCGTATTTAATAAGTCAAGATTTTTATATTATTTCTATAGTAATAATAATTCAGCACCAAATGGTATTATAGAGTTGTTTATTACAGGTATAGAACGTTTATTGATATTATTAATGTTGTACTATCTTATTTCTTATCCAAAATTTGGTTTTTCAAAAAGAATGGACAAGATTAAAATCATTATTAATTATGTTGCAGATAAATTATATACAACAGATGATATTCAAGTACCTGAATTTAGAGATAAATTAGAGGTGTATAAAGGAGAAGAAATAGAGCCAAAGGATGTAATAAAAAATTTATATGATCTCCCTGCAGATATAAAGGTAATATGGTTAAATAAACCAGACTGGAGAAAACAGCATAATAACTGTACTGGAGAAGTTTTGGTTATATACCCTAATAGATCAGCCTATTCTCATAGAGTCGATCTTTACCGATTAGAAAAAAATTAGTGGACATCTGTCCACTTTTTTTATACAATATACTCAACCAAAATGGTTTAGTTTTGTAATTTATACTTAAGGGAGGTATCATTCTTTGGATGAATTGTATACAAGAATAAGTAAGTCTACAAAACATGTGTTATATCAGTACATGAAGGATCATGATATTTCGTTACTAAATTATAATTTTAATTACTTCTTTCAACACTGTATTCAGGAATATCAGATTCAAGTGATTAGTCATCATTTTTCAAATCATAAGATTGAAGGATTAACTGTTATTGATGAATTAGGTATTAGTTTTTCTTATGAAAAGGATAATCCAATTGTAAAGCAGAATTTTACTCTGTGTCATGAGCTAGGACATTTTATCCTAGAGCATGAAGGCAATTATTTTACTGAATCTATTGATAATCAGGAGAACCTACTAGAGCGTGAAGCGAATATTTTCTCTGCTGTAGTATTAATGCCTGACATTGTTTTGTTGTCAAAGATTTATTATAGTTGCGACACCTTTCAACACATTCAAAATAGCCTCGATGTCTCAAAACAGGCATTGTTCTTTCGCCTTTTAGATCTTCTTAGAGAATATTATCCTGAAAAAGAAAATACCATTAGGCAGGCTATCGATGCTTATATTGATGGACAAAATGCCACACTACTCCTTTTGTTTCACAGCATCAAAGAACATATTATAAAGGAGTTTAACAACTACCAGACTTCTCTCATCAATAAGATAGAGCTATCTGTGAGCAAAAGAGGTTTTGTAACTAGTCAAGAGTATCCAGAACTTCTAGATCAAGAGAATTGGAAAACAATAAAGACTTGCCGAAAGAATTTAAAAGTATGGCTCATTTATGACAAAGGAAAATCTATAGCTTATGTTTGGGATAAAAATAAGCTAACGGACAAAGAAGCAAAACAAAAAGCTGAATTGAAATTACTATTAATGTGAGGGAAACGATGTATCAGCCAGAAAAATTAAAGGCTCGTAGAAAAGAGCTAAAAATGACTCAAAAGGATATTGCAGATCAGTTGGGAGTCAGCTATCAAGCCTATTCCGCATGGGAGCGTGGAGTAAAACAACCGTCTAGAGAAAAAGTAAAGCTTTTGGAGCAAATTCTAAAAGTGCCAAAAGGTTATTTTACGGAGATAGAAATCGTCAGGATATACAATGCTTTATCAGATGAAGGAAAAGATCAAGCACTTAGTTATGTTAGAAGTCTAGTTCAAAAAGAACAATGTAAGAAAGTTGTTTCGATATCAGAAAAACTATACGAATACCATGTTTACGAAAAAATGTCTGCTGGTATCGGTTCATCGGTTTATAACGATCAGAACTATGATACTGTTTATTTTGATAAAGAACTAGCCCATGATTTCGCCTCATGGATTTCTGGTGACTCAATGGAGCCCAAATATCAAAATGGCTCTGTGGCTCTCATTCGTGAGACAGGATTTGATTATGATGGTGCAGTATATGCAGTAGTCTGTAATAATCAGACATACATTAAAAGAGTTTACCAGGAAGAACAGGGTTTACGGTTAGTTTCTATCAATCCAAAATATCGAGATATTTTTCTTTCGTATGATGAAGATCCTAGAATTGTAGGGATTATTGTAGGGAATTTCTTACCTGTTGAACAGTGATATTGTTAATGTAAAATAATAATAGTGTATTATTTTTTCTAGACAGGGTATAAGTGGAAGAAAAGATGAATAAAATGGAGAAGACTCTAATGGTTCTTCTCCATTTTTTTATCTAATTGGTAATGTTGAAAATCGGAAGTGAAATGATACTTTCAAAGAATTCATTTTGGACACTAGCAAACGAAATAGAGCCCTGATGCAAATCAACAATTTGTTTTGAAATTTTTAGCCCAATTCCAGTCGTTCTAATTTAGGATACTGACTACGTCAGTTCCATTTCAACCTTAAAACAGTGTTTTGAGCAACCTGCGGCTAGTTTACTAGTTTGCTCTTTGATTTTCATTGAGTATAAATAAAAATATGAGTTCTCCTCTTATTTTAAAAAATAATTATTTTATAATTTTTTTATACTTAGTGTAAACTATTCAGTGCGTCCCAAATACGGGAGGTTTGTTTCTGATTTTCATATTTGGATTATAATACTCTCATCAGAGTTACTTAAGGAGTAAGATATGAACCAGATTATGAAACAATATAAATTACTATATTTCTTGCTTATTTTATTAAGTCTGACAAGTGCTCTTTTAATGACATTCTTCTCTCTCCAATTAGGAAGAATACTTGATAGTATATCTAATTCAAATAGTGGATTACTCTTTCATATCACTATTTGTGTAAGTTCGATTTTACTGTGGTTCTTGATTTCTTGTTCCTATTCCTATCTTAAAAACCAATATGTAAAAAAAGTTATTTTAGATCTAAAAAGGCGTCTCTTATTACATTATTTATCGCGTGAATTTAACCAAATTGACAACCGTAACCATTCAGATTTCTTAAATAATATCACCAAAAACAGTGACCTTATTCAAGAAAATTTATTAATCCCTAAAATCTCTCTAATTGCAAATTTAGGGAGCCTTATCATGAGTGTGGTTGCTATTATTTATATAGAATGGCGATTAGCATTAGTCTTTCTTTTATTGTCGAGTCTAACGATTTTTCTATCACAAATTCCTGGAAAGTTAATGACTAAATCAACAAATAATTATTCTCTACAAAATAATCACTATTTGTCAAAAATGACAAACTTTATTAATGGTTTTGAACAAATTAAGTTATTAAATATTCAAAGCTGGACCCAAGAAAAAATTCAGGAAATCAGTTTAGAATTTGAAGAGTCCAGAAAAACATATCAATTCTTAAAAGACTTAGCTTCAACTACTGGAATTTTACTAAGTTTTGGCTCTCAACTATCCTGTATGGTTGCTGGTATCTTTTTTGTAAGAAATAACTTACTGACTATTGGATTACTAGTAGCAAGTATTCAATTATTAAACGGTGTTTTTGCTCCATTACAATCTATTCTTTACAATAAAAATTTAATCAGCAGTAGCAAGTCCATTATTGATAATATCCAAGAAAATTTATATGAGACAAATCATGAAATTTTCCATAAAACAAGGACAATTGATTGTGATAACATTTCGACCATTTCTATTAGCCAATTACATTATGAAATTGAAAATAAAATATTATTTGATCATTTTTCCTATGAATTTAAAAAAGGCAAACGCTATGCGATTATAGGTGCTTCAGGAGCTGGGAAAACAACTTTAGTAAAATTAATACTAAACTATTATTCCAAAAATCTTTATGATGGGGAAATAAAAATCAACGGAAAACAGAATATTGATATTCCCTCAGAGGAGTTATATAAAGATATTGCATTTGTGCAAAAAAATGATTTTCTGATTGAAGGAAATATCCTAGAGAATATCAAACTGTCCAGAAACCTTTATTTAACTGAAAAATTAAGAAAAGCCTTAGGATTTAATGAAGACTTCCTTAATAAGAGTCTATCTCAATCAAATCAAACCATTTCAGAAGGAGAAAAGCAACGAATTGATTTAGCTAGGTTTTTAGCCAAACCATATTCTGTATATATTTTTGACGAACCTACAAGCAACCTTGATCCAATAAAAGCCAAAGCAATGATGGACTACATTCTATCCATTAAAGATGCAATTGTTATTGTCATTACTCATGATCAAAATCCAGAAATATTGGAAGAGTTTGATCACGTTATTACCCTATAGATAAATGGCCTAGTCTACTAAATGAATGATGTGTTTCTCAAAGTATTCTTTGTAATTTTTGTAGATTGTTTTATTGAAGAGTTCGAAAATTTTTAAAGCTTCTTCGATTTTTAAAAGTGATTTTTGATTATGATAGAATTTCAGTTCCAAATATCCATCTAAATACAGCAAAATAGTTTGTTCAAAAAAATCTGTGGAATCCGCTAATATATTCTTCGTAGCCTGTTTTAAAAATAAAGATTCCTCATATAAGTCGTTCTCAATCATTATAATCAAAGAATTGAGAAGTAGTTGAATGAGAGATTGTCTATTTTTAGGTATAGAGCTATACAACTTCCCTTTTTTGAGCGCCTCTTTGGCATATCTAAATAATAAATCTGGAGATAGAACACGACAGCAATTTCCAAGGATGAGCGTTTCGTAATAACCCCAGTTTTCAACAGAAAATAAATAGTTTGTAAGATAAGAGGCGTCTTGACGACTCAATTGATGATTCTTATCCATTCCCGAAACAATACTTTCAATGAAAATAGCATTTAATTTATGGTAATGAGAATTTGTCCTATGAAAAAGTTCTATTTCTTTCTCTACCATATCTAGTAATGCTTGAGAATCTTCATTATATGCGGCCTGTTTAACAGAAGCTATTAAGGTATTAAAATCCGAAGGTTGATAATGATTACAGATAAGCAGAAATTCCTCTAGTGTTACTCCTATTCTTTCAAGAAGATACAATAACTTAAAGACAGAAATCTCTGTTTCTCCTAATTCAAATCTAGATATTTGAGATTTTGAAATTTCAGCACCTGCTAATGAAGAAATAGAAATTCCCTTTTCTTCTCTTATTTTCCTATAAGTTTCACCTAAAATCATATTTATCTCCATTTACCATAAAAAATCATTAGAAAGCGTGACAGATTATGAAAAAATACTATCAAATCTTTTTATTATTATTATTTGATATTATCATTATTATTGGATTATATCAATAAAATTAATGAGTGTGTGAAAATTCAATACTAGGAGAAAATGAAATAAATATTTCCACAATAAAAAGTATGATATCAAGTTTTTTGGAAAGCCTCTGTTTGTAAATTATTTTAACTCACAGTTGATGATTCCACAAATTGAAAAGTTTTAAACTTAGCATTTAAACGCTCAATTTTAATACGTATTACAACTATCTCTATTAAACTTCTTATCCTCTACAGTCGATACATGCTTTTTAGAACTTTTTAAAGGAAAAAAGATATCTCATGAATATTCATAGTATCTAAATAACAAAAACAAGTAATTGCTCTGACAAACTTGACCTATACTTTCTTTAAAAAGAGTAAAATCATGTGTATGACCGTCTCAAAAAACTAATTGACAGGCACGAAGTGTCGTTAAATCGATTATGATTGTGTCTTTATGGTGTATATCTTTTTCCAGGATAATTCTTACTTTGGTTTCTTTTAGGACATTGAAATAGGACTTTCTGTGACATCAATAGCTATAGTGACACTTGTTAATTTTAAGTTTTCTAAGTCAAATAGACTTGAGGAATGAAGAGTGTATTCTACGAATGTTAATGTTCACTAGTCCAAGACCAAAATCAAAAAACTAGAAGATGTTGAGTTGATTAATAGCATAAATAATGCAAGTTCAGAATTAACTGTTTTTCTAGACTTAAAGTTTTTGTGCCTCCTCCTTTACAGTGTTTGGATTTATAAGTTGTATCTAGACAGGATATCTTTGTTGGGAAGGTATCCTTTTTGACACTAATAAATAATTTAAAGTTCTCAGGAGTTAGTTGCATGGTTTTTCGTAAATAGTTTTCTTAACTATAGTATAGCATAGTACAGTATGGCACTTTATTTTTTCCAATAAGTCTATTATACCCCAAGGACAGCTGGTTTTAATTTTTTCTCTGAACTGTACGATTTTGCGCCAGAAATGTAGGAATTACCTTTCGTTGTGATGTGATAAAACTTACAAATCTTTTTTGTTATTCTTGACCTAGTTTTTTAGAAAGAAGGTCTAAGATGTTAAATAAAGTCAAAACTAAAGCCTTAATTAGTGTTGGAGCAGTGGCTGCAACTAGCTTTATTCTCTGAATCTTGCATGATAAGAAGAATAAAGAAATAAAAAGAAAAATCAAAGTGTTTGTTTATCGGCAATCATCACAATTCGGTTTTTTAAAATAGGATGGTATATTTTGTTTCTTTGACCAAACTATGACCAAAATTTGAACAAAAAATAGATTTGACTTTCGGTTAATAATAAGCTTAAAAGTTTTTTGAAGGAATCTATTTAACACAAAAAAACACCTATTCGGGAAAATAGGTGTGAATGATGTTATTTATATCCATATTGTTTTAGTGCGTCATTATATTCTTCGCTATCTTTAAGATAGTAGTCGTGCTTAACTCCACTAATATCAACAGAAAAGACCCCATCTTTAAATGAATATTCTTCTGTTCGACTTGCTATATTTTGTCCAGTTAATTCAATCGTATTCTTTTGTTTGTTAATGGTAAAGCTGTCGGCTTCTCCATGCTCAATGGAAGCATTATTTCCTTTAACAGTAAACGCTAACTCGTTTCTTTCATTTGAGATCCAATAATACTCACCATCTAAAGATTGGAAAAAATCAAATCATTAGTTATAATATTTCAATTAATTGAATCGTTGAATTCTTTAAATAATTATAAAGATTCGATTTTTCTTTTAGATAAGAGTACGACTGTGGTGCATAAAAATTTTTATCGATTTTTCTTAAAGTACTAATTTTTATTGGAGAGTCAAATAGATATACTTTATTAATTGGAATAGCATATCCTTTTTTATTTTCACCTAAATATGAAATAATATTATCATACGTACTATCACCAATTTGACTTGCAAATTTAGCAATATTTTCACTTGAATCACACTTTGGTACCCCAAATTCAACAATTCCTGCAATTTCTTTTTTTGTCTTAGAGATGTATATGAAAGCATATGATTTTTGATTTAAAAATCGTTTTCTATACTCATATTTCTTTTCCTTTTTTTGCATTTTAACAAAGTATTCTTCATTTAAACTCAAAATAATTTTATTGTTCTTTTTAAGAATATCTATTAGATTCATACCTTACCTCCAAATAATTTTACACAATTATACATACTACAACAACTAAAATTTTTCATTTTTATTTACACAGTTATCAACTATCACTTATTCAATATGTTTAATTAGTTCCTTAAAATATTGAATACTATAATTTCTAAAAAATTTTGATGGAGTTTCAACCCAAGAAAGGACCTCATTCCACAGCAAATCTAGCCTGTCATTTCCATACACATTCATAAATTTTTCATAATTTAAAAAAATATTGTATGCACAAACACGCTTTCATATTAAATATCCAACAAACTCCAATTAAAAATTATTTTTCTTCTTACCATCCAGTTTGAAAAATTCTTTAATATAATTTCAATTTTTGCTCGACTTTCTTCAGTCATGTACGCCTCCAGAACTGAAATATCAAATCTAATAGAATTTACAGATAAACGAAAGCTCCACTTACCCGCAAAGTTTTCATTCACAAATAAGATTGGGCTAATTTGTCCTCCGGCACCCCATACTATTTTATGATATTTTTTTGGTACAAGTATGTCCTTTCGAGCATAAGCTACGAGAAGTGGATCAAATTTTCCCAGCAAAGTAATGTTCATAGCATTAGGATCTCTTTGTTTTAACTCATGTTTTTTATAGTAAAAGGTATCTCCTTCAAATTCAAACTTTTCAAGTCTCTTTAAATCTAATTCATTATTCCAAAATTTTTTAGTAGTATCAAAAAAATGACATAAATCATCAATTGTTGCAGGACCGTAAAACTCAAAAAACAAATAAGCAATTTCATTTTTAGAAAAACACTCCGTAGAACGATCCAAATTATAACATACTTTCTTTTCTTCCTTCTCGTTGAATTTTAAATAAATTTCACTATTTCTTGACAACTCCACAAATAATGCTGACCATTCAAAGACTAATTTCCAGCGATCCTCATATTTCTTTTTTAAATCATTCATGAGTATATCTTTACGATTAGTTAGACAATGAAAATTTTCTTTCTCTAAATCTATATTCATACTTTTTTTATCAAAATTTTTTTTTACCCATGTATTCGGCATTAAAAAACCATTAATTCTTTTCCAAGTTCGAATATTATAAATGTGCAATGTGTCACGTTGTCCCCAACCTAATATCATTTCATGTCTTTTCTTAAACTCATTTATATCCTTCCCTCTACTATTATTCAATCTATTATAGATATTAAAAATAGCATGATTATAGTATTGCGATTGAATTCCAAAAGCCCTTGTAATTAGACTATCAAAATTATCTATCTTTTCAATCAAACCAGTATTATGTAACCTTCTATAAATAATTTCATTCCTATCCATATAATCCCCTATAGTCATATTTAATCTAAACCTGCTAGTCTTTAATATACTATACAATAAAATCAGTTAAATTTAAAGCATCCTGAAGTAATTACCCACGACTTACGCATGAAAAGTTTCTCTTCACTCTTTTGTGCCCTGGCATCGTTTTTAAAAAATTATGCTCAAAATACTTCTTCTCTATCCATAGGTGGATAGGGTTTTTCGTTGTTCATTACACGTACTAAACATTCAACACTAGATTGCAGATGAAACATTTCATATTTTCTCTCTACTTCATCTCGAGAATTCCATAGTCCTTCTAGATGTCGCTTTATATGCCAGACCGCTCTTCTAATATTTTCTTCTTTTAAATTATTCATGAATACATTGTGTAATAAAATATAATCCAATTTCTTTGATTAAACTAATTTGCATGAAATATAAACTATTCGGTTAAGAATAAGCTTAAAAGTTTTTTGAAGTAATCTATTCAGCACAAAAAAACACCTATTCGGTAAAATAGGTGTGAATGATCTTATTTATATCCATATTGTTTTAGAGCCTTCTTATACGCTTCGCTACCTTTAAGATAGTAGTCATGCTTAACTCCACTAATATCAACAGAAAAGACCCCATCTTTAAATGAATATTCTTCTGTTCGACTTGCAATATTTTGTCCAGTTAATTCGATCGTATTCTTTTGTTTGTTAATGGTAAAGCTGTTGGCTTCTCCATGCTCTATGGAAGCATTATCTCCTTTAATAGTAAATGCCAATTCATTTCTTTCACTTGATATCCAATAGTATTCGCCATCCAGAGATTGTTGCTTATTTTTAGTGCAAGCAATTAGCGTAATTATTGATAATGACAACAATAATATGCTGACAAATTTTCTCATGTTTCTCGCCTCCTTTTATAATATTACTATACCAAAATAATGTTACAAAACTGTATCAATGTCTGTTATAATGGAAATTTCAAATAATGTCCATTATAACAGACATTGGTGAATTTATAAAAATGTCTATATTTGGCTATACTTTCACTAAATCTTTACAACTATAGATAAAAAATGTATACACTTCTATTTTACAAGTTCAACTTAAGAAAATCCAATTTACAACCATTTAACAAGTAATATAAAAAGAGTTCAATTTTATTGTCAATCCCTTTTTTAGATAAAGAAAATAATAATGGTGCTAATTAGGATTAATACCTAAATAAGTTTTAATTTTCTTTTCAAGAAAATCAATATGTTGGTTAATTTCAGTTTGTTGCTTATGAAGTTCATCAAGTTGAAAAAATAGTAGTCTAAGTCGTTGAGGAATTGTGGAGTCTCCTTTATATCTTAGGTCAGCGTATTCTTGCATATTTTTAATAGACATTCCCGTCTTTTTTAATCTAATAATGAATTGAGTCCACGCTATATCAGAGTCATCATAGTATCTACGATTATTTTCTTCTCTGTGTGAGTAAATCAATTTTTCTTGCTCATAGTATCGAAGTGTGGAAATAGAAAGTCCAGTTTTTTTAGCAAATTCTCCAATAGAATAGTGAGTCATAATATTTCCCCCCCTTTTTTTATTATTTTAGCATAATTTTTAAAAAATCAAAAAATTTTCAGTTTTCTCTTGACATAAAGTGCACTTTACTATGTAAAATACATAGCATCAAAGGAATTTGATATAAAGCTAGGAGAGGAGGTAATACCATATAGACGAAAAATTGGTTTGAAGGAATAGAGAGCTCCAGAGGGGCTTAGTGATAAGGCTGTCAAGAACCTTGATGGGAGCAGCGACTCTTATAAAAAATGCAAATAGCAATCTGTAAAGGAGAAAATAGTATGGAACAAACGAAGAATTATACTTGTATTACTGGAGCCAGTGCTGGTATAGGAGCGGAGACAGCAAGACAATTTGCAAAATTAGGAACGAATCTTATTTTAATTGCTCGGCGTCAAGAACGACTAGAAAAATTGAAGCAAGAGATTTTGAACCATTATCCGGATTTAGATGTTGTTATTAAAGTTGTTGATTTATCGAAGTCCAGTAATGTTTTTGCTCTTTATGAAAGCTTGAAAAAATATCACATTACTACTCTAATAAATAATGCTGGTTTTGGAAATTATGATAAGGTTGAATCTCAAGATTTAGAAAAGATAATAACATTAATCCATCTAAACATTGAAGCTTTAACAATTCTATCAACTCTATATGTGAGAGATTATAAAGATTGTAAAGGCGCTCAATTGATTAACTTATCATCTAGAGGCGGATACATGATGGTTCCAAATGCAGTTACATACTGTGCAAGTAAATTTTATGTCAGTGCTTTTACAGAAGGCTTGGCATTGGAACTAGAGGCAAATCAACATCAATTAAAAGCTAAGGTTTTAGCTCCAGCTGCCACAAAGACGGAATTCGGTCAAGTTGCTACAGATTCTAAAGAATATGATTATGATGAGCATTTTGCTAAATATCACACAAGTGAAGAGATGGCACAATTTTTGATGGAATTATATCAAAGTGACAAAGTTGTTGGTTTAGTTGATGTTACAAATTTTGAATTTCATCTTAGCGGACCACTACTTAAACATTAATTATTTTAATAAATATAGATAATGTGGTATCGATTAATAGTTGCAGTCGTTTTATGATAAGAAGAAAGCTTCTGAAATCTAACGTTTCAGAAGCTTTTTGTCTTTAAGTTTTGAGTAAGTTATAATTTTCTGTGATATTTAGGATATTTAAAAAAATACAAGTGTTTTTGTAGATTAATTTACAATTTTTCCAGTATTTTACCAAGTAGTTCTTCTAACTTTCCTAAGTCCCCATAGACTGTCCCATCCATATAAAGATTGTAAACTTCATCATCTTGTTCCACGCGTATTTGTGCAGAGTATCCTTTTGATAATGCTAAGGAACGAATGACTTCTCGTTGAGTTCGTCCATTCCCTTCTCGAAAGGGATGGAAATAATTAAGATTATCAAGAATTTTTGCTAATTGTTTAATAATCTCATCTTTTGAATTAGCAGTTTGATAATAGTTATGAATAAGGCGGTTTATATATGCTTGGGCAGTACTGAAAGATTGTATTGACATAAAAGGATTCCCATTTTTTGAGATATTCACCTTGCGAAATTGTCCCGCCCAAGCATAGACATCTTGAAATAAATATTTATGAATGACTAAAATATCACTAATGGAGTAGACTTCTATGGTTTTCAAGCGCAAGTCTGCAAGCCTTCTAGTAACGAATAAATGCTCATTCCGGTAGGCTTCTTCAATATTTGTAATATTTTGTTTGTTGATTAAGACTGTAGAATTTGGATAGGTATATTGGTGATTGGGGTCAATGTACTCATAGCCTTCGTATTGATTTTTAACCAATATTCAATTCCTTTCGTTTGTTGATAACATAAGTTTTTAAATCAATCACATCTTGAACAGTAGGTTCATAATTTTCAATCATTGATGACCCAATAGCATACCAGACGGTATCGAAATCTGAAAAGTTATCAAAGGGAATCCCTAAAATTGTTAATTCTTCTTTATTTACATCAAGAGTCATGGCACACTTCCTTGTATAGCGTTATCTTTATTATACCATAAAATCGGTATTTTTACCTAAAGGGATAGAGACCAAAAGATATATGTAAGCGTATAGATTAATACTTATGAAACGGTTGTAGGAGGAAAATCTCTCCTACACTATTATTGATTCTGAGAGAAAATCGCAAAATATCATCTACCAAACTTTCAATTATTAAGATTTTTTGCAGTTTATCTGAATTAGAATCGCAAGGCTTCTCAATAATATAATTGTCGAATTTTTTCATTCTAACTTCCTCTCCACTATTTCTTCCTTTATCAAGAAAAAGTTAGCTCAATATTAATAAAGTACAATTCTAAATTAACTCCAATTATTGATTCATGATAATATTTCAGTAACTCATCGTGTAATTAAAAACAAGGATTTTTATTTCAAACGATCCATCGTGATCACTTCATCAGCCATCTCCCAAATTGCCGGATTATGTGTTGCGATAATGATTAGTCTATTATCATCTCGAAGAGATAGCAAAATCTCCATAATCAACTGAGAGTTTGCTGGGTCTATTGAAGCTGTTGGCTCATCTGCCAGAATAAGGGGTGGATTCTTTAAGATAACTTTTGCCAAGGCAACCCGTTGCGATTCTCCGCCCGATAACTCAAAGATGCGCTTATCTAAGTCAAGATAAGCCAGGCCGACCTGTTCTAAAGCCTGCTTCTGCCTCAACCGCTGTTCCGACCGACTCAACTTTTGACCAATGAGACCTAGCTTAAGGTTTTCTTCAATACTTTGGTTTTCAATTAAGCCAAAGTTCTGGAAGAGGTAGCCCAATTCGTGACGGAAAAAATCACTCGATTTATATTTGGCCAAGTCTTTACCTCGGTAAAAAATCGTCCCATCATAAGATTCTAATTTCCCAATCATGTTCATCAAGGTTGTTTTTCCGCTACCACTTGAACCAATTAAGGCATAGACTTTTCCAGCCTCAAATGTCATTGAAAGATTCGAAAATAACTCTCGTTCTCCAAAAGATTTACTCACCTGTTTAAGTTCAATCATATTAACCTCCCTTCAAAACAAGCATGGACATCTTGTTTTCTTTCTGCATTTGGACATGTAACTGTAAAAGAGATAGACCAGTAAAGAGTAACGAGACTAAGAAAGCAACTACTATCTCTACCTGAAGAAATACACTCGCAACAAATCCCAGTAAAAACACACCCAGTTGAGCAAAGAGATAAGTGCGATGGATTTCTAAGAACCTGAGACCTGCAATGCGTTTGATAAAAATGGCACGTCTAAATTCTTCGAAGTAGAGCCTATTCATAGTGTTAAACAACAAGATTGAAGTTGCAATCCCAAGCACAGCTCCTGCTAGCATTACCCAAAGTTCCCTCTGGATATTATCCAATAATGTGATGTAGTTGTGGTAACCTGTTTGCATTTCTGAGACCCAATTTTTAATGCCTTGTCTCTGGATAAGCTCCTGGGCATCAGACAATTGATTAAAGAGAACGTAGTTCTGTACTGCGTCTACCCAAAACAAAATGGACTGTGGACCAGTTGATTGGGGTGTTATAACAATGATGATTGGATCTTTCAAAAACTGCTGGTAAGAAATAGGGGTCGTATTATACACAAATCGATCCTGACCTGATTCCAAATAACCCACCGTAGCAGTCATTTGCTGTCGTTCATCTTGACTAGACATGCGACTGGTTAAGTCGTCTTCAAAAACAGATTTATAATGTTCTTCCTCTGAACGGAGGTGTTCAGGCAGCAATAAGACAAACTCCCCTACATCAAGGTGATTCATCTTTTGCTCAATAGTTGTATCTACAGGAATGTTTTGACGCTCCAAGTATTGCGGTGTGACGATAAGGACATTGCCATTCGGGCTGTAATCGTGCCATTCTGTAGAGGTTGTCAAGTTTTTGGAGGAAGCCATGCCATTTTGCAAAGTACGTTCAATTAACTGGTGTCTAGATAAGAAAGCCTTTTGTTCTGAAACAGCCAGATCCATCAATTGATACCAAGTTCTGAGTTTCCTTTGAGTTTGTTCATCAAAACCAGGACTCGTTCCTTCACGGCTGATTGATAGGGTAATCAGTTGCCTTTCCTGACTCCAAACCTCTTGTCCAATCCGATGCTGTTGCCAGGCTTGGGAATACTTTAAGCTACTCCCTATTCCCAGCGTTACAATAATAATCGCAAATAGTTGACCGATTAAAATCAAACTAATGATTCCTCTGACAGGCACTTGCCCTTTTATAATCTGCATCAGGTGTATCTTTTTTATCCCAACTGCGAAGAGTTGAGCGAAAAACAGGGAGATCGACAACAAGATGAGATTATAACTGAGCAAGCCTTCTCCTATGGTCGTTAGGGATTGCGTTGGAAGCGACAGAATTTTTTGCATAAGAATGGCGAGCACGCCAGCTAAACTGAAACCAATAGCTATCCCTTTCAAATCCTCACCAACTGGTCTAAGGAAAATGGACCACCGTTTCTCTCCTGAAATGAGGCGAATGCCCGACGACCGTAATTGGCTAATTTGACTAATTAAAGTCAGTGCTACAAAGGTTAAGATGAAAATCAATAGACTGATTAACTGAAATCCGTTACTAAAGATAGCCATTAACGTAGATAGTTTAGATGGAATTATCAGGTGCATGTTAGTCAAGCCAAGTTGACTTAGCTCCTCCCTTAGCAAGTGAATATCTAGGTGTCCATCGAATACAAAATAGTTTGTTTCAACACTACTACTTTGAGCATCTTCTAGATTTTTTTCCTGGAGCCCATCAGGCAACTTTCCGTTCCCAAAGGTCGTATAAGAAAAAACTGTAGTACCTTCTGAGTTAATATCTTGGTGTTGAATCGCAATAAAGCTATCCGTTTCTTCTGCTAGTTTTTCCAAGCGTGTAGCAACATGCTGAAAAGTTGTTTCAGGGGAAGAATCACGTACAACAACGTTGGGGTAATAATGGGAGACATATGTATCAGTCCAAATGGTAAATACCCAAACAAAGAACAAACTAGCAAGCAGGTTGGATATGAGTATAAATAATTTTTTCATAGTGCATTCCTTATTCTAAAATAGAGGACAGAAATAGCCCTGCCCCCTACAAACTAACAAGCTTACTAAACTATTGATAAAAGAATCTTCTTCAATTATTCTTTACCATCCCGCATCAAATGTAACTTGCTCCCCAAAATCTGTATTAACAAACGCATAGGCCGCAACATGTGCTCCTTTATAAACTATTTTTTGGTTGTCACGTCCATTACTTCCAACATAGGCCCAGTGATACCGTGAACCATGATAATAATTCGAATATGCTCCCCAATTATTTGGATCATGATGGCCTCCATAGTTCCACTCGCCACCACGGTGAGAAAATGCCAAAACAGGAGAAGCCAAACTAAATGCCAAAACGGCAATGGATGATGCAACTACTTTTCTAATTTTTAACATATTATTACTCCTCTGAATGAAATATTATGAAAATGAGCGAAATGCAACTACACATTTTAATTAGAAATCTCAGTCTGAATTATAGTATCCTATTTTTTCCTCCTTTCTAACTGCACGTTCCTTTCTACAGACAGAGACCTAATTTTATAAACCAATCTTAAATACTTTAGATTTTGTAACTCATAATTTTCAACAGTTGGTTAGCTATGAAAGCATTTTATCAAACATCTCCATTCTTATATCTATCTGATATTGTTACAAGCTCTCATCAGAATACCTTTCTCTAAATAGTTGAATTTTAAAGTAATACGAAATCAATCAGCCTTCCCAACATCAAGACCATTGGACTTCTTTTGTGATTGCACTCGAATCTAAAATTATTTATTCTTCTGAATAAACTGTTGGTAAGGGAAAACTTTTTGTTAAATAAGGTTATCGTTACTATTAACCACATATAGTTTTTAACCAATCAACTATATGTGGTCTAAGTAATGGGATTAAGAATAGACCTACAATGATACCTAAAATAAATATTAGAAACATTTTTTTGAAGCTTCGTTTGTTCATCTATGGACACATCCCTGAATGGTCGATTACGACTCCAGGACATGTGTACGGACCACTTTTGGGAATTACAACTTGTCTTGCGCCGTTTCTTACTTGTTGTAAAATATAATTGTGAATATTACGTAATCCCCAAGCAACTCATTCCGAAGGCGCTTTTCCTGTCACATACGTTATTGTTCCATCTATAACCCAACCAACAAAAATTCCTCCAAAAAAGATTGCTGTAGCGCCTATAGCTCTACGGTCTTCTGTTTTTATTAGAGCACTTTTATTGTTAGGAATTATTTCATTTACACTTACCGTTAAAGTAAGTAGGGGAGAGCTAGTGTAGATAATAGCGATAAAAAAGTAATTTTTTTAATTATTTTTTTATAGTTACCCTCCTAATGTTATTTTGTACAGTGGGATGCTATATAGAAAAACGAGTTTCCTTACTTAAATTAATTCAGTTTTCCCTATGTTTTTCAAATCTATTTTGTATCCTCTTGAAACGAAAAATCAATCTTCATATACAGTATTTTGTTAGATAGTAAAGTTCTAATACTAACAAATCTGTCCCCTAGTTATCTCCTTTCAATTAATGGAATCCCCACCATCTCCAAATATCTAACAAGTTGAAGAGTGGGAGTGATGCTACAAAAAATAAATAAATAGTGATTTTTTTCACGTTTTTCACCTCTTTCTTTAATATATATGATATACTAAACATATATCGAAATGTAAAAATGTCACATATATACACATAATTAGAGGTGAGTTGTTATGCGTTGGGATTACGGTACGATCTATAAAAAAATACGGAAATCAAAACATATTAGCCAGGAGGAAGTTTGTCAGGGTTACATTTCAAGAGCGCACTTGTCGCGTATTGAATCGAACCAAGTGGTACCGAGTTTTGAGTCGATGGAGCATCTTCTAAAGCAAGTTGGCTTAGATTTTGAAGAATTTCGATATATATGCCATTCCTACCACCACTCCGATAGGGAAGAAATTATCTTATTAGCAGAAGATAACAATGCCTACCAATCAAATGATAAATTATTGGAACTGAAGAATAAGAGTGTAGCTTATTTAAAAAAACATCCTAATGATATTCCTGTGTTAAATATACTAAAGAGAGTAGAAGTCATTCTTTGTTTAAGAGAATCTGGTCCAGATGAGAAGGTAAGAACGATGGCCACGGAAGCATGGAACAAAATTAAAAATCAGGATGTCTGGTATCATAGTGACCTCAAATTAATTGTCGTTATTTTATTCACACTTCCACTAGAAACAGTGATTTCTATCTGTGATGAAGTTATAGATAGGCTGAATGATTACTCTGATTATACAGAGATTCTTCCCACCAAGTATAAATTACTCTCTAATTTAGCTAGTATTTTTCTGTGGAATGGTTTGATGGAGAAGTGTACTAGTATCAGTTATCTATTGTTAGATACGGCCCAAAAAAGTAAGCGATATGATTTTCTAGGAAATGCTAAAGTGACACTTGGAATTTGTTTAACTGATAAAAAGTTGGTCGATGAAGGATTGCAACTACTCGAATTAACGGATGAACAAACACTATTGGAAGCATGTCAATCAGATGTGAATCGCTTTTTCAAAAAATGAGTTTCTAAATGGATTCAGTCATAAAACAGTTTGAAGATACAATCAACATGTTATTCTGTGCATGCTCAATGGATATTGGGTAAGGGATAGAAATCTATACATTATCCCATTAGATCAGCTAGTTAAGCAATAGAAAGAATGATCATTTAATTTAATAAATAATAATTTTAAATTGCACCCAAAATGTTAGAATTCATCTAACATTTTGGTTTTTTTTTAATATAAAATACAATAATTTTCAATTATCGAATAAAGAGATTTCCGTTCAGAAGGCTTTGATAACATAGTTTGAACCACTAAATACTGGGGAAAATATTTTGAGTTCATTTGTCTAAGTATAAAATGTGTATATAAGAGACAATTTGACATTTGCTTTTTTATTTTGTGTATTATTATTCTAGAAAGAAAAAATAGATTTCAATTTTAAAATCGTTCGTTATCTTTTTATTGTAGATAAATAGGTATGGTAGAAAGGAGAAAAATCATGAGAAAAGTTCATTTATTCCTTGTACTTCTGACTTTGCTTGGTTTATCTGGCTGTAAAGAGACAACAAAAGAAAGTAAAACAAGTACTTTCAGCTCTCGTAAGGTCACACCCTCTTCATCAACAACAGTTAGTGTAAAAACAAAGGAGCGTACAGAACCTAATCCTCCAATGCCAGCAGAGGTAGCAGAGCGATTAAAAATTAAGGAAGGCAGTACGGAAGTCGGAACTCAGCAAACTTTGCCATCTTCAACCAAGGAACAAGTTTCAATACCAGAGAATACGCAACCTTCTCAATCGGTCAAACAAGAAACATCGTCCAAAGAGAATCAAGGAATCCGAAAACTATTGCCTATTTCTTTAAAACTTCAAGAAGAATGGTATTTCTGTGCTCCTGCGACAGTCCATATGATGCTGGCTAGTCGAGGGGTTAGCGTCTCTCAACATCAATTGGCTAAGGAAATGGGGACTTATAATCCCTATGGGACTCATAATCGAGATGCGATTCGCGTCTTGAATCAGAATCTATTTGGCTATCCAGAACCAAGTGGAAACCAAGCAGGTTATCGACTAGCTACTGTAACAGACGCTCGTCCAGATTCTGAAGATATCCGAATCTTTAAAGAACGCGTGCGCAAAGATATCGATGATGGGTATCCTCTCTATTACACCTTCAATGTGGCACAAATCTATCCTGGAAAAAGTGGGGAACATAATGTTGTTGGAGTTGGCTATGAATTGACAGCAGATGGTAAGGACATCTCAGCAATCTATTATCTAGATCCCGATACACATGTACAGGATCCAACCTATGGAGGGTTGAAGAAACTGACACCAGAGGAGCTGTTAGCAGCCATGGCTACGTGTGGTGAGAAAAATTATGCTTGGTGAAAAAGTAAGTCGTGAAATGGATAGAGGTGATTTAAATTTCAAGAAATAAGAGTTGATAATATAATATTAAGATTGTATCAAAATTAAATTCGTGAATTAGAAAAGATGAATTATGTATTCCGCAAATCAGTTAAAAGATTATGCTTCATTAGGTGAAAAAAATGAGAAAATTTACAAGAATAATCATAATGTCGATGGTATTCATTCTTAGTTTTCAAAATATAAAAATTGTGAATGTAGATACAATTAGTAATACCGAAAGTAGCGATAAAAAACAAAGTATTCTAAATGATATTCCAAATAAAGAAATAGAATATAAAGAGTACGGTCTAAATGCTCCTGTATTAGGTGATTTAAAAACAATGGAACGGACAAGTGTTGGTTCGTGGAGCTGGCGAGACGGTCTAATTTGTGTAACAGATCAAGGTTTTGGGGTAGGCCCCTTTAATACTTGGCATGCTGGAATAATTGCGCCACAAAAAAATTACTCTGTTGCAGAGGCAGCTAATAGTAATAGTCCTGTAAGATTAAGAAAAGGAAAGTGGACTCAAGGAACTGTTTGGCAAGTAGGAGTAAAGACAACAACTATTCAACAAGATTGGAATGCCGGTCATTGGGCAGGTGAGCAGGTAGGAAAACCCTATAATTTAAATTTTTGGAATGCTCGACAAACAAATAGTTTTTATTGTTCTCAACTTGTATGGGCTGCGTATTACTACACATCAGGAATCGATTTGAATAAAAGTGACAATGATCTTGGCTCAGCAATTGCAATTCATCCGGGTGAATTTGTTAAAAATTCTAAAACAACTATTGTATACAGAAATAGATAGTAGGAATGATATATGAAACGCTCTTATCTTTTTGGGATTTTATTTCTATTCTTCCTTTTGCTTTCTTGTTCTAAGGTCCAAACACCAATGTTTCAAGTTGATCCAGAATCGAATCTTTACTTGGTCACCTCAAAAAGTATTCAATCATATACTAAGAAAGAGAATAAGCTCGAGTTACATCGAGTAGAAAAAATTGATGTAGCAACGTATGTTAATCTCTGGTTTTCGTGTTTAAACAGTGGTGATAAGATGATCATAACTGAAGGTGATGATTTTGCACCAATAGATCATCAAAATATCATTTCAATTGATTTTTCTAAAGGTGAGATGAGGAAAAATCATACTAAGAATTATGCAATGATGGGATCAGGTATCTCTTCTAATTACTTTTATACTGCTCAAACAGATGCAAACTCAGGAATATTAACAGTCTTTTCTCTTAATGGAAAGCAAGTTTTTCAGAAAAAATTTAACCAAATGACAGCAATTTCGAGTCAGATTGTTGCAAATAATTCTAACGTATATGCTGAGATTGCTTATCAAGATCCAAAACGAAATCGTCCAGAAGGCGTGTTGGATTCAGATTTAATAGTACTAAATGAAAAAGAGCATTGGAAAGAAAAAGATAGAATTCGATTAACTTCAGATGGTAAAAAGGTTGAAATGTTAGAAGGCTTGGCAATTGTCAAAGATAGGGCATTCGTAAGTATCTCTGCAATTCGTGATACAGATACTTTTGAGAAGGTGGCAGGAAACCAATTGTTGTCAGTCGATTTGCACACTGGAGAAAGGAAATTATTTACCTTACCCAATCCTTATCCTAATATGCTTTATCCAAGCCCAGATAATCATTACCTTGTCGTCAAGCACGAGGTAGAAGGAAAGAATATTTTATCTGTTCTTGATTTACAAAATGAAACTATAAAAGCCATTGTGTTGGATGACGATTCAGGTGAAACACCAGAAGAAATAAATTCTCTTACAATTTCAAATGAAAATATGTTGTATCTAGCTACTGGTCGACATTTATTACAATATAGTCTCAAGGATGCTAAGTTGATTGAGAAACAGAAATTGAAATTGGGAAAAGATGATTTTCCAATCGGATTAAGAATCGTAGAAAAAGACTTAGGGTCAAATAAATAATAAACAGCACCCCAAAAGATAGATGTTATAATCTATCTTTTGGGGTGTTTTGTTATGAAAATTAATATGTAGTAGAATGAAAATCTGTGCTATTACCCTATTCTTCATTGACTAATTTTTAGGCTTACCACTTGATCAGCTTGTTTCCAAATGGTTGGATTATGTGTTGCAATAATGATCAGACGTTCCTTATTTTTTAATGTTAGGAGCAAGTCCATAATCTCCTGTGAGGTCTCAGGATCAAGAGCGGCAGTTAATTCATCTGCCAAAATTAGAGGAGGATCTTTTAAAATGATCTTTGCTAAGGCTACACGTTGTGCTTCTCCCCCAGATAGCTCTTCTAATATTTTCTTCTTTTAAATTATTCATGGATCAATTATAGAATAAAGTACTATATAATTTTTTGATTTAATTATTTGGTAAGAAATATAAACTATTTGGTACAAATTGATAAGTCCAAATAGATAAATCATCTAAAAAGCACTAAAATACACCTATTCGGTAAAATAGGTGTATTTTCTTATCTATAACCAAATTCTTTAAGAGCTTTCTTATATGCACTGCTACCTTTTAAGTAGTAGTCATGTTTCATTCCACTAATATCAACAGAAAAGACTCCATCGTTAAACGAATATTCTTCTGTCCTGTTTGCAATATCTTGTCCAGTTAACTCAATGGTTTTCTTCTGTTTATCAATACTAAAGTTATCAGCTTCTCCATGCTCAATAGAACCTTTGTTACCTTTTATAGTAAATGCTAATTCATTTCTTTCGTCCGATATCCAATAATATTCACCATCCAACGATTGTTGATTGCTTTTAGAACATGCAATTAATAGAACTGCCATTATTGACAGTAGCAAAACACTTATAATTTTTTTCATATCCTTCGCCTCCTTTTGTAATATTATTTTACCAAAATAATATTACAAAATTGTGTCAATGTCTGTTATAATGGAAATTCAAAACAATGTCTGTTATAACAGCAAATAAGTATTATTCAAAATATTATCTTGTATATTATATAGGCTCCCAAATTTTTCCTTTGTAAGAAATTTTTTAATTGTGTATTCCTACTAATTGTGATATAATCTTTGTAGAGGAATAATTGTGCGCTTTTTATAAAAAGTGTATCATGTAAAATATAGGAGAATCGTTATATATACTTGTCGCTGAGAAGTATGGAAGAAATCTTAGCTCGAATAGGCTGAGATATGGTAATGTGTGCTCAGGACAATACCTAATTTGAGTTAGGTTTGTTTTTGGGCGTTTGCTACCACCTGCATACTTTCATCAAGGCAGAATTATAGGACGGTTTTTTATTTTTTCCTCTTAGATGTATATTAAATGGTTAATTTCTCCACTTTCTTTTGAACTGAAAGGGAATCTATGATCAAATTCAAAAATAAACCATTAATTGCTCTTCTTGTTACTATGCTATTACAAGTGATTATTTTTCATACTTCCACTTGTATCTCTGCTTCAGCTAAAGTTTTGGATACTTACACATTAGTGTCTATCTTGGGATTTATATCCAATTTGCGGTTTAACAAAAACAAACCTCAAAGCAAAACAAAGGCATCTGGAATAGTCCTATTATTTCAATTTGTCTTATTAACAACTCACATTCTTTTGATGCTTGTTTCAACACATAGCAATTCATACATTTCTTGTCTGAAGTTACTTTCAAAAGTGCTACCACAAATGATTTCTACGTTGGACAAGATGTATTGTTGCACGTCAACCAGTTTGCTAACAAACAAAAAAAGAAAACGGCTACGCAAAAAAATGCGCAACCGTAACTAAGTAATTTACTCCTATTTGTGGAGAAGTAAATCATTTTGTAGTTTATTGCCGTAAACCACAAAACTATATACATCGATAGCTACTTCATTTATATGGAGTAGTTTTTTAATACTATTGATATTGTCATTATATAACTTAATAAATAATAACTATACTATAATACTACATTTAGAACACTTTGTCAATAGAATTAAGATATTTTTCTAAAAAGTAATTAATTTCCCATACTCATCCTTCAAACACTTTGTCACTGTCCATTTACTGTCCAATATGATGTAATACATCTATAAATTGTTGATTTTATCGAATGCAAAATAGCTTAAAATCAGTATTTTGATAAATAACAAGACTTTAAGAATCTTAAATTAAGTGTTGCATAATGCAGAGATTTTTTTATGTTATTACAGTTATTAAACTGTTGAAAAATAAGTATTCTCTAGTAATAAACAGAAGAATACTATGAGAACACTATTCTACATAGTGATCAGGATTGGTAATACCAACACCAGTATTATCAACGCTTTATAGAGAGTAAAGGTATTGAGCCCTAAATGTCACGTAAGGAAAATAGTCCAGACAACGGCATGCTGGAAACTTTCTTTGCTATTTTTAAATCTGAGATGTTTTATGCTTATGAGAAGACGTTTCAGTCACTTGAGCAATTGGAACAAGCCATCAAAGACACATTGATTACTACAACAACAAACGAATTTTTATCGCTCTGAATATAAAATGGAGAGAACGACGATCGTCCTCTCCAGATGTTAGCTTTTATTCAACCCACTACAGTTGACAAAGAGTAAGAAAAACCCTAGAAATCTTCCAAGATTTTATATTATGATAGGGAAGAACTTTAATTGATTTTACAAGCCTTTTTCATTGAATATCTTATTTTGTATTATTAGATTTAGATAGATTTTGCATAAGATCGTATACGTTAATTGCCGGAATCTGTACATTTTGAATTCCAAACATCCCTGTTGTAGCTGATATATATGATCTGACGTATGGATATAGGATGCTAATCATGTTCGGGAAATACTTTTCAAAAACGTTCATATTTGACGTTTGATCACAGTCAGTAAACATCCCTTGAACAACAATTTCAATATGAAAAGGTTTGTTATTTTCTATATAAAATTCATCAAATAATTCAACTGATAATTCCACAACACCTGAATGGATATCATCTTTAGCTAAACTAGGTGTTGGTGATATCAAAATATCGACATCTTTTATCTCAGACAAATCAATTGCCTCGTTAATTGAATAATTTAAAGATTTGACTCTAACATTTTTTAAAATTAATTCACTATCTATGCTCATGCAGCATCACCTAATTTATTCATTTCTATATTTCTAATATTTGCAGAGTTACTACCCAATTTTGATTTAATTAAAAATTCAAAGTTGATGTGTTCAACACTAACTTTAGTTTTTATCTTTGGATATATACTATGATTCAAATTAGATAAATATCCGCTTGGTAATTGAGTTTCTTCGTATTTTTCAATTTGTCCATTACTATATATAATAGATGGCTCTTTTTGGTCTACTTCAAAATGAACATCTGCACCTTTTAAAAGCTCTATTAATTGTTCTCTACTTAACATATTTTACCTCCTTCATGTACCAATCGAATTAATTCTATATCCTCAAACGGGATTACGCTCTGATCAATAATACACAACTGATCAGATAATAAGTTAAAGCCAGCACCGTTTTCCTTCAAACTTGTTTTAGTTGAGTCAAAGGTTCTATGAACTGCTTTATATCCCTTGTTTTTTTCCAAAAACATATCAATTACCTTGCAATTTTTTTCATGTATATCTTTAAATTTGATAGTTATTTTCTCTCTATTCAAGGATTCAAAGAAATCTATAGCAAAATTATCAAGTTTATCAAGGTCTTTCTCAGTATTTAAATCTAATAATTCTGAGTCTTTTAGTTCAACCTCACATCTTAGCACTACTGGACTTGTTTTTTTATTAGGTCGATTATGCTTCGCCCACCATTTAGCCTTTTCATAATCATTAATAAAAAAATAAACTCCTTGCCCCAACCAATGATTCGATCGATAGGTGAATTTAAACTCCTTAGAAGATTGAATTTGTTTAGAATTACTTTCGCCAGTACCATGGTAACATTGATATTTAATCAATTTTTGACCTCAGTTCTCGCCACTAAATTATAAAATTATTTTTTATATTATATAGACTAATTTTCTATATACGATTCTAGTATATCATAAAACACTCATTACGTGTATCAATTTATTTTAGAAATATTTATTTCAATACCTTGATTTTAGGTAGTGTAAAATAAGTTATATAAACACAAAAAGGAATAAATCCGTTAGTCCACAAACATATAAAAAAGAGGCATTTAATCCTCTTTTACTCTCCTTCAAACACTCTGTCACTGTCCATTTACTGTCCAATATAATGTAATATTATTGAATATCGTTAATTTTTTTGAACTCTAAAGCCTTTAAAATCAAGATTTCTAATGATATCAAGACCTAAAGAATCTTAAATTAAGTCTTGCATATTCATCATAGTAATGACATTCCTTCCAACTTCTGAAATTTACAGTTCATTATACCATTTTTTAGACGCTTGGAAAAGCTTTGGATAGTAATCATGAAAAGCTTCTTTCACTCCGGATTGATTTTTAAGCTTTCACTACAAAATGAAAGAGAGCCTTTTTGAGCCTCTCTCAGAAAAATAATAAATTGTTTTAGGATAAAATCATCGAAGCCACAATTGGACTAATGAATACATACAAAATTCCTGTGATCCCAATTGCCAATCCTGCCATAGCACCGGCCACATGACCATACTTAAACGCTGTCCCTGTTCCTACTGCATGTCCTGTTCCGCCAAGGGCTAACCCAATAGCTACTGGATCTTTTATTTTTAACAGTTTCAATATCGTTGGGCCCAAGACACTTGTTAATAATCCAGTTGCTACAACTACCACAAGAGTGATGGTCGTAATTCCTTGCATTTTTTCAGTAATCCCAACTGCCATTGCAGTCGTAACTGATTTTGGAAAGAGCGAAATGGCTAGAAAGTACTTCATTCCAAATGCTTTCGCGATCAATGCTGTAAAAATCGTATTCACAATAACTGCCACTGTCGAGCCGATCAGAATACTCCGTGCATGATGCTTCATCAAATGGAAACTCTTATAGAGAGGAATCCCCAAGGCGACTGTCGATGGTCCAATCAACTGATTTAACAGGGAACCACCGACATAGTAATCTTTATAAGAAATTCCTGTAATCATTAAGAATAAGATAACGATAACTGTAGCCACTAAAAGTGGCGTTGTTATTGGATGAGGATACCTGCGGAAAATTAACATTCCAATCAAATAAGCCCAAATAGATAAGACAATCCCAAATAAAGGATTACTCGCAAAATTAGCCATGCTTGCGTCCCCCTTCTGGATAATCACCTTCAAAACGATTTTTTATAAAACTAACCACAATTGCAATTAAAGCCACATTGATAACCAAGGCTCCAACTAGAATCAACATGATCGGAAATAGATAAGGAGCAATCACATGAAATTTATCCATGATACCGACAGCAGGGGGAAGAAATAAAATCGTCATGTTTGCTAATAAAAAATTTCCTACCATATTGACGTGGCGCATGCGTAGTAACTTAAACTGCAATAATAAAAATAGGATCAACAGCCCGATCATACTTCCAGGAATTGGTAAGTGCAACCCATCCGAAATGATTTCACCAATTAATGAAATCGTGAATATAATCGTCAGTTGTACATATAATTTCATCTTCATCTCCCTTTTTTTGGATCATTTCCAATAAGGATTCGTATCCTCGCTTCTGCTTACTTAGAAGTAAACATCCATTTATCCCTATCAGTTTACTCCTTTTCGGAAAATTTGCAAGCTTTTTTCTAAAAAAATAAAACAAATTACCAAAAATTGAAGCTACTATTTTGATTCATGACATCCATTTTATGATACAATGAAACCAAAAACGGTTAAGTTACCATGAAAGGATCTACATGACTCATTTTCACACCATTGTCATCGGTGGTGGCCCAGCAGGTATGATGGCGACCATTGCCAGTGCCTCTTATGGCCAACCTACGCTACTGATCGAAAAAAATAAAAAGCTCGGTAAGAAACTCGCTGGTACCGGAGGAGGCCGCTGTAATGTCACGAACAACGGGACCTTAGACGATTTGATGGCCGGTATCCCTGGAAATGGCCGTTTTCTTTACAGTGTGTTTTCCCAATTTGATAATCATGATATCATCCAATTTTTCACCGATAATGGCGTCAAGCTAAAAGTCGAAGATCATGGTCGGGTCTTTCCTGTTAGTGATCAATCCCGCACCATTATTCAAGCTTTAGAGAATAAGATCCTTGAGCTAGGTGCTAGCATTGCCACCAACTGTGAAGTGGTTTCTGTCACCAAGCCCGAGGACGTCTTTATCATCAAGTCTTCTGAGCATACGTGGACAGCTGACAAGCTAGTCGTTACAACTGGTGGCAAATCTTACCCATCGACTGGCTCTACGGGTTATGGGTATGAGATTGCCCGTCACTTCAAGCATACCATCACCGATCTCGAAGCGGCAGAGAGTCCTCTGTTGACAGATTTTCCCCATAAGGCCTTGCAAGGAATCTCGCTAACAGATATCACACTGAGCTATGACAAACACATGATCACCCACGATCTTCTCTTTACTCATTTTGGACTTTCGGGTCCTGCAGCTCTTCGGATGTCCAGCTTTGTTAAGGGCGGGGAAATCTTGTCTCTGGATCTCCTGCCAACCACTTCTTCTCAAGATCTAAAAGACTTCCTCGAAGAGCATCGAGAAAAGGCCATTAAAAATAGCCTCAAAACCCTTCTTCCTGAGCGTCTAGCTGATTTCTTAGCCCAAGGATTCCCTGAAAAAGCCAAACAGCTGACTCCTAGTCAGACAGAAGAGCTGATCCAAAAGATAAAAGAAATGCCCATTCCAGTCACTGGTAAGATGTCTCTAGCCAAATCCTTTGTGACCAAGGGAGGGGTTAGCCTCAAAGAAATCAACCCTAAAACCTTAGAAAGTAAGCTAGTTCCTGGACTCCACTTTGCAGGAGAGGTCCTCGATATCAATGCCCATACAGGCGGTTTTAATATCACATCCGCCCTCTGTACCGGTTGGGTAGCAGGAAGCCCTCATTACTGATAGAAATTCACTAACTTTATTATTCATCTATTGAAATAAAATTTTTAAAAATTCTTTACAAGTTAGTATTTACTTGATAGAATGGATTGGTATAAAATTTATAAAGGAGATTATTAGAATCATGGATTTTGATTTTAGTGTTAAACTCATGACTGAGTTTTTCGGGACAGCATTGCTACTTATTCTCGGAAACGGTGCTGTTGCAAACGTTGAATTAAAAGGAACTAAAGGTCATCAAAGCGGATGGCTTGTCATTGCGATCGGGTACGGAATGGGTGTCATGATGCCAGCCTTGATGTTTGGTAACGTTTCAGGAAACCACATTAATCCAGCCTTTACTCTTGGACTTGCGGTTAGCGGACTCTTCCCATGGGCCAATGTTTTACCATACATCGCTGCTCAACTTCTTGGAGCTATGTTTGGACAATTGGTTGTCGTTGCTGCTCACCGTCCATACTATCTCCAGACTGAAAATCCTAACAACATCTTGGGAACATTCTCAACGATTTCTAGTTTGGATAAAGGAACTCCTGAATCACGTAAGGCTGCTACCATCAATGGTTTTATCAACGAGTTTGCAGGATCTTTCGTCCTTTTCTTTTGTGCACTTGGATTAACCAAGAATTTCTTCGGTGCAGAAGTTGCAGGCCTTGCACAAAAAGCTGCTACTGAACAAGGAGGAGTCTTCGATGCTACCTCAACAGCAGCGAAATTGGCTTTATCACAAGCACATGCCCCTGGTCTAGGAATTGCTCACTTGGCCCTTGGTTTCCTTGTTATGGCTCTTGTCACATCACTCGGTGGTCCTACTGGACCTGGTTTGAACCCTGCACGTGACTTTGGTCCTCGTTTGGTTCACGCCTTCCTTCCAAAGTCTGTCTTAGGAGAGCACAAGGGTGATTCTAAATGGTGGTATGCTTGGGTACCCGTTGTAGCCCCAATTCTTGCTGCTATCTTAGCTGTACTATTGTTCAAAGTTATCTATCTTGGATAATCTAATGACTAAAAAGACGAACTCGATGTCCTATCGAGTTCGTCTTTTTTTATTGTTCTTTGGTTAATGAAAAGCGGAAATCGTTGTATTTGGTGTAGTCAAATTCTGTATTGAGATCTGTTGTAAACACAATCGGTGTATAGTGTCCTTCTTCCAAGATAAAACCAGGTTCAAATCGGAAGTTGGCTCCACCTAAGCCTGTAATCCCAGGGAGCAAGGCATCCGCACCATCAAATCCTTCAACATTCCAATAGTAGATATTTCCAGTCGCTTGGACAGCTTTTGCTGTATAGGTCGCTGTCCGAGTTGGTTCGCTATCATTTTTGAAGCTAACCACTGTTGTCACATTACCATTGGCATCCACTGTCATTTTAATCGCATCTGCTTGTGGACTAGATCCTACCCAAGTTCCCACCAGTTCTGCAGGAACAGTAGCTTGCGTCGTAGCAGACGCATTCTCGCTCTTACTAGAGTCTTTTGTAGCTGTCGCGCTACTTGCTTGAGTCGAAGAGCTAGCTGTATCTTTTTCCTGAGAGGAAGATGCTGCACTCTTTTTGCTAGTACTTTTGGCTTTTTTCTCTACCTTGCTGGTAGATGCTTTCTCGGATGAGGAAGCTGTTTTTTTATCCTTTGCACCACAACCACCGAGAGCTAGACCAAGTGAAGCAGCTACCAGAACAGCGGCACTCCAACGGAAGATTGATTTTTTCATAAGATCACCTCTTTATCTTTATGACTCCCATTATACTCTAATTATTACAAAAATCAAGTTTTTTTTGTAATAATTGTCATTTTTCTGTAACATATTTTTGTATTTAAAATACCAATCGTAAGAGGGCGATCAAGACAATCCCAAATAAGACGGTTCCCATCAGGTTTTTGTAACGAAAGGCTACAAAGAGACTGGGAATAGTCACCACGAGGTCCAACCAGTGGAACTGAGGGAGGTTTCCAATTTTCCCATCTACTAAGCTCGATAACACCAAGGCAAAGATAATGGAAATGGGTAGGTATTTGAGAAAGCGGGTCACAGGATCCGGCAGTCCCTTGTATTTGACTAAGAGAAAGGGCAAGATCCGAGGAATCCAGGTAACAAGTGCTGAGGACAGAATGGCCATGAAGGTCGAACTATTCACGCGCATCACAGACCACCCCCACAAAACAGCCAATCAAGGTCGCAGCTAGAACAGCTAGCGGTTGCGAAACAAAAAAGAGAAAGAGAAAGAAACTCACTGTGACTGCTAACAGCACCAAGAGCATGGTCTTGGTCTTTTCTGTCAGTTGCATTCCTTGAAACTGAGCTGCGAAAATCCCAATAAACATAGCTACTAAGGCAAAATCAAGCCCAAAAGCCTTTGGATCTGGTAGAAGAGACCCTAGAGCTGTTCCAAGGACAGTGGCACTGATCCAGGCCACATAACCCACTAGATTGTTCCCATGCATCCAAGGAACTGTGATGGTATCCGTCTTTAACTTCTCACTCAAGTAGACCCCATAACTCTCATCGGTCAGGAGGCTCCCAATCCCAATGCTATGAGCGAGACTAGCATCCTTAAAGTCAGACGACGTATACAGGCTCATCAACATATTGCGGAGATTGATCAAAAAGACCGTCAGGGCCATATTGAGGATCGAGGAATGAGCTGCAATCAGGGAGATCATGGCAAACTGGGCTGCGCCTGCATAGACCAATACACTCATCAAGGCCATCTCCAAAGGAGAAAGATAGGGAGATGCTACCACACCGCAAGCCAAGCCAATACTGATATAACCTAGAGCTGTCGGCAACGCATCCTTCACCCCCTGCCAAAAATCTTTTTCCACTATCTCACTCCTTTCTGAATCATTGACCTCTATTATAACACAAGAAAAAAGGTTGAAAAAGGAGATCTGGTATAGAAAAGATAACCTCTCATTATACTCCTATCTCTACCTACTGATTTACTTTTAAATCTGATATCTCTAATGACATCTTTTCTTCTTGTGTCATGGTCTCGACAATTTGTTTTTGCTCGCTTGATATTGGCAAGGTCAAAATCGTAGCAGATTGATCCGGCAATGCTCCACTGTCACTAATTTTATAGCCAATCCGTTGATTTTGATATATGAATTGCCCATCATATTTCCAATTCAATGAAAACTCAAAATCCTTATCAATTTGAAATCCAGCTTTGTTAATCAATAGAAAAACAGCATATTCTTGTTGATTTGATGAAAAAGTTGATCCAGTAAAGTTGATCGATAGGCTTCCTTGATTTCCAAGTTCTGGATGTTCCTTGGTTAATTTCTTCCCTAATTCAATTACATTTGATTCTTTTCCTTCATACTGTGGTCCCACCACAAACTGCAAGCCTTTTTCATTTTTAACAGTTGAAGACTCTTTTGAGATCTGCTCCGTTTTGCTTGGCGAAGAATCTTTTGATTCCTGTCGAGACTGGGCGCATGCTGTTAATGATAGAAACGCTACAATCAAAACGATCGTTTTTTTCATCGTTTCTACTCTTTTTTTCTTATCCATTCAATTCTAATTACTTTTTTCAATGATTACCTCTTCTACACTATCAAGCCTTAAATTCCCTGTTTTAGCTCCTAAAAGAACTGGAACTTTACCAAATTCGAAGGTCAATAGAAAAGCCGTAAGAATACCGCCTATCACCAAAAAGATCCCCTCTTGTCCATTATTGTTGAATAAATACATGGCTAAACAGGCCAGTAAGACAACATTTAATAGATGGGCATCAAAAATTTGCTTTCTTTCTGGTATCGGCTTGAAAGTCACCCTGTATCTCTTAGTCGCTGTAGGAAATAGATTCTTAACTTTTTTACGAGCCTTTGCTATAGAAAATCGAAAGAACGCAAAAGATATAAGCATGGCAACCATGAATAAGACCATCTTTAGAAAAATTTGCTGACTAATATCATACTCACTGAATAGATTTTGTAAGAGTCTATAAACCACTCCAACAAATGGCTGGACTATAATGGCTGCTGTCCCTCCTTTTATTTTATTGATGGGTGTGCCTGGAATTGTAACCTTTTTATCTACTTCCATCATCTCAACAGTGATCTCTTCCGTTGGCAACCCCCAATAATAGAGCTTAGGCTTCATGGTACTAGCATCTAACAGAAAATTTTTGCCATTGTACTCTACCAGTTGGTGACAGAAAATACTTGTTTCTTTATATTCTAACATCCTATTTACTTCCTACATGCTTTCAACATAGCATCCTAGACGGTCTGATCAAATCCAGCTTTCTTCTCCCAATCTTCCAGATAAGGCTTTACTCACTCAATTCACCACCTATGCTATCTCATAAACTTTCCTCATCTTTCTTTTCTACTTTTTTAGCAATGCTCTCCATCATATCAGGCCATTTGGATAATTGGTAATCAAATTTGAACATAAATATCACTATAAAACTAATCATCAAAAAGAGTGATGCAATGGTTTCATTTCCGATGACAAACAAAAGAATAGCGGCTACAGTTAGGAACCTAAAAAGATTGACCAGAAATGTAAAGTACACCTTCCGTCTCTTTAATGCCTTGATGAACTTCTTGCACTGATCCTCATCCAACTTGGATGGCTGTAATTTCAGGCTTGCATGGTAATATCGAACGATCCACGCAGCTAAGAAGTAGGAGATAACACCTAAAATTGGAATCGTTCCAAGTCGTACCAACTGATTGTCAAATATTCCAGCCTCCGCTAATCCATCCGAAATTTTGTTGATAATAAATAATGTAATAGGGAGCAATACATAAGACCAGTAGTTAGGAGAAGATGTCTCTTCTAGTATGACTTTTTCCTCCCAAACAAAATGGTAATTCTTGTTCTCCCATATCCCTAAATTAATTATTGTTTGCATAACAACCTCTTTTTCACTCTCCTTGTATGTTTTCTAAATATTCTCTCAGTACCAATTTGAAATAGGTTTACCGTTATAATACTGTTGAATCTCATCGAACTGAGAGATTTTCGTATCTTTATTTTCTACACTCAGTTCTTTAGGTAGATAGGCATAATCGTACACAGAGGAACCTAATTTAAGAAATTCTGTTTCTAGATCTATCAGTTCTTTCCCATTCGTAATCACACCATTCTCAGAATTAATCACTTTATATGCAAAACCTTCTGGTTTTGAAAAGAGGTTAAATGCAGTCGGATAGGATGCCTTTAAATTGATATTCCCTTTGTAAGATTCCTCCTTCCAAAAACCATTACCAAACGGAAGAACTCCAGCAGTGTAGCCTTTAAGGGTAGAAATGGAGAGATACACTCTATTTTTCTCATTTACGTCTTCTTCCGTTATTTCTTTATCAATTTTAAGGGTTTTAAGATTAAGTAAGAAATAACGTGGCTGAGTTTGCTTCATAATTTTAATGATAGCATAGTCATTCCCATTCATTTTTCGAAGAGTTGGAAAAGATCCATAGAGCTCGAAATCATCATTTTTTACATACTCCACCATCATCTTCCAAAGATCGACTTCCTTTCGTTTCGCCTTACTCCCTGTCAAATCATAAATCTCTAAATGGGCATATTCATCCGACTTCATTTTTTTCGATGGAATAATACCTCTTACTCTGTTTCTTTGTCTAACCAAATAATTAGAGTTCGCCTCAACCCAATCTGATGAATCGGGAGACTTCAAAGATTTCTTCCGTTCTTTTTCATCAAACTTCCATTCGACCACAAGCCCATTTTTAGCATGTATAAATTGAAAGTCTTTAATATCGGATTTCGCATTATAGACCGAAAATTCGTATGACTCTTTACTCTTATCACTTTTTTCAATTTTCTTTTGTGATTCGCATCCTGCAACCAGTAGCAAACAGACCGCAAAGACAAGCATCGTACCAATTCTATATTTAGAGCTCTTCTCTTTCTTCATATCTATTCTCTCCCTCCTCAATCTTTCATTCCTTCTATCATACCGAATTTTCTTTCACCTCGCAAATCCGCTACTAGTTGGTGAGATCCCAGCAAAAAAGCCATTGGACCTTGTACATCCAATTGGCTCCTTTTTCTTATTCGATTCCTTCAAAGGCTAGGCTTGGTTTGGCATTGAGGTCCCAGCCTGCGAAGTTTTCTTTGTTCCACTCGCTGACACTGGCATAGGCGATCATCCCTGCATTGTCCCCGCAGAGGCGCAGTGGCGGAATGATAACCTTGACATCTGTGATGTCAGAAGCCAAGCGTTCACGGAGACCTTGGTTGGCTGCGACCCCACCAGCGACGACTAGAGTCTTGACCGGATATTTCTCCAAAGCCTTTTTGGTCTTGGCCATGAGAATGTCTAAAACGGCTGCTTGGAAACTCGCTGACAAGTCCGCATTGGAAAGGCTTTCTCCTTTTTGCTGGGCATTATGGTGCAAATTGATAAAGGCCGACTTAAGCCCTGAAAAAGAAAATTCCAGATTGTCTTCCTTGATCATGGCCCGTGGGAAATCGTAGATATCAGATCCTTGGTGGGCCAGCTGATCAATTTCACGTCCTGCTGGATAGGTCAAGCCCATCACGCGCCCGACCTTGTCATAAGCCTCTCCTACAGCGTCATCACGGGTCTCTCCGACGATCTTATAATCTCCTGCTTCACTGACGTAGACCAGCTCTGTATGTCCTCCACTCACCAGCAAGGCTAAGAGCGGAAACTCTAAGGGCTCCACGCTTTGAGCAGCCATCAAGTGCCCCGCCATATGATTGACAGGAATCAAAGGAAGGCCGTGCGCCCAGGCAAAGGCCTTAGCTGCAGCCAAGCCGACTAAAAGAGCCCCAACCAGGCCTGGGCCGTAAGTAACGGCTACAGCAGTGACCTCGTCTTCTGTGATCCCTGCTTCTTCTAGGGCTTCTTCAATACAAGCGGTGATGACTTCTACATGGTGACGGGAGGCTACCTCAGGCACCACTCCACCAAAACGCTTGTGACTTTCGATTTGACTGGCAATGACATTGGACAAAAGTTGGTCGTCATTTTTCAAGACAGCCACGCTGGTCTCATCACACGATGTCTCAAAAGCCAAAATATATCTATCTTTCATTCGGGTTCCTCTTCATGATCACGGCATCCTCTATCGGATCGTGATAGTAGTTTTTCCTCCGTGCAATTTCTTCAAAGTGCATTTTTTTGTATAGGCCTTGGGCCGGTTGATTGGACACGCGCACTTCTAAGAAAATCTCTTTTTGGTCCGGCAGCTGCGCGAGTAACTGCTGGGCTAGGCCTCGGCCCTGAAAAGCGCGCTTGACCGCAATCTGCAAGACCTCTGCTTCATAGAGAGTCTCTTGAATGGCGACAAACCCAAGGACTTGCCGCTCCTCATCCAGGGCTATGAAATAAGTACTTGATGCCTGCTCTAAATCAGCTTGGATCTGCTCCAACTTCCAGGGGCTGTGGGTATAGACATCTTCCATCACAGAGAGAATAGCGGCTGCATCCTGAATTCGCCCCTTTTTGATTTCTACTTTGATCATAAACGCTTGATGTAGGAGGTCGTTGTTTCCGTGTGGTCTTTGAGCCAATTTTCCTCTGCTTCGACCCGTTTGAGATAATTAGGGACAAAATCATGGAGGCTTGCAGGCGCTTGTTTGAGGCCGAGACATCCGATTTTGACTGCATTTGGCAGGGTTTCATAGTAAGTAGCCCTTGGCAGGCTAGAGGCAATCTGCTCCTTAAAGGGAGTGATTTCTCCGACAAAAGTGACCTGCTCACTTGTTGCTGCACGATCTAGGACTTCCTCAAATGGAAAATGCCCTTCTGGTGCAACCAGCTGATCTTCTTGGTAAAAACCTGCATAAACGTTGTTTCGACGGGCATCCATGACAGGAACTACCAAACCTTCTAGATCATCTGGCACTAGGGCTAAGAGGCTCGAAACCCCGACCAACTCAATCCCTAAGGTATGAGCCAAGGTCTTTGCGGTTGCGACCGCAATGCGCAGCCCAGTGTAGCTCCCAGGACCTTCTGCCACCACGATACGATCCAAGTCCTTGGGTGTCAAGTCAATTTGTTGCATCAAAAAATCGATGACCGGCATCAAGGTGATACTATGATTCTTTTTAATGGTTAATGTTGTTTCTGCAAGTAGAGTCTCATCTTCTAAAATCGCTACAGAAAGAGCCTTACTCGAGGTATCAAATGCTAATAATTTCATTTCCTACTCCTCTTGAACTGGATTATATTATACTACAAATTCCCTTCAAATCCCAGCGAAACTCTCCTCTAGAGCGCAGGATTTTCCTATCCAAAACCGCTCAAAAGCTTCTCTATTATAGGTCTTTGCCTCTCTGACTTTTCCAGTCTATCTTTTACTTACAGGCGAATTTATGATATAATGATAATTAATTGTATCGAATCAGGTCCACTGGTTGCGAGTAGGAAACTCTAGTGATTGCACTCCTCCGCAGCTAACAAATGGACCGAAATAATGAAAGGAAAATTACTTCATGATTTACAAAGTTTTTTATCAGGAAACAAAAGACCGCAACCCTCGTCGTGAAACAACGCATGCACTTTATCTCGATATTGATGCACCAAACGAACGCGAAGGACGCATCCAAGCACGTCAATTGGTTGAAGCAAACACAGATTTCAACATTGAATTTATCACACCACTTTCTGAGCAACACCTTGCTTACGAGAAAGAGTCAGGTGCTTTTGAACTAACGGAGTACTAATCCATGGCTTATACCTTAAAACCTGAAGAAGTTGGTGTATTTGCCATTGGTGGACTTGGAGAAATCGGAAAAAATACCTACGGGATCGAATACCAAGATGAAATCATCATTGTCGATGCCGGGATCAAATTTCCAGAAGATGACCTCCTTGGGATCGACTATGTAATCCCAGATTACTCTTATATCGTTGACAATATCGATCGCGTCAAAGCGGTCCTCATTACCCACGGGCACGAAGACCACATTGGTGGGATTCCTTTCCTTTTGAAGCAAGCCAATGTCCCTATCTATGCTGGACCTTTGGCGCTTGCCTTAATCCGTGGAAAATTAGAAGAGCATGGCCTTCTTCGTGATGCCAAACTCTACGAAATCAACCAAAACACTGAGCTTCAATTTAAAAATCTTAAAGCAACCTTCTTCCGTACGACTCACTCGATTCCAGAACCTTTGGGAATTGTGATTCACACCCCTCAAGGAAAGATTGTCTGTACCGGAGACTTCAAGTTTGACTTCACACCTGTTGGGGAACCAGCTGACCTCCATCGCATGGCAGCTCTTGGAGAAGAAGGCGTTCTCTGTCTGCTCTCAGACTCAACCAACGCGGAAATTCCAACCTTTACCAACTCTGAAAAAGTGGTTGGCCAATCCATCATGAAGATCATCGAAGGGATCCACGGGCGCATCATCTTTGCTTCCTTTGCTTCAAATATCTTCCGTCTCCAACAAGCTGCTGAGGCTGCTGTCAAGACCGGTCGCAAGATCGTCGTCTTTGGACGCTCGATGGAAAAAGCCATCGTCAACGGAATTGAGCTTGGCTACATCAAGGTCCCTGCTGGAACCATTATCGAGCCAAATGAGATCAAAGACTATGCGGCCAATGAGATCCTGATCATGTGTACAGGAAGCCAAGGGGAGCCAATGGCAGCCCTCTCTCGGATTGCCAACGGAACGCACCGCCAAGTGCAACTCCAACCAGGAGATACCGTGATCTTCTCTTCTAGTCCAATTCCTGGAAATACAACCAGTGTGAATAAATTGATCAATACGATTTCTGAAGCGGGTGTAGAGGTCATTCACGGAAAGATCAACAACATCCATACTTCTGGACACGGGGGGCAACAAGAACAAAAACTCATGCTCCGCTTGATCAAACCAAAATACTTCATGCCTGTCCATGGTGAATACCGGATGCAGAAGATCCACGCAGGACTTGCGCGTGATTGCGGAGTGGAAAAAGACAATATCTTCATCATGAGTAATGGTGATGTCCTCGCTCTTACAGCCAACTCTGCTCGGATCGCAGGAAGCTTCAATGCTCAAGATATCTATGTCGATGGAAACCGCATCGGTGAAATCGGGGCTGCTGTCCTTCGTGACCGGAGAGACCTTTCTGAAGACGGTGTTGTGCTTGCTGTTGCGACTGTTGACTTCAAATCGAAGATGATCCTGGCTGGACCAGACATCTTGAGCCGTGGTTTTATCTACATGCGTGAATCAGGAGATCTGATTCGTGAAAGCCAACGCATCCTCTTCAATGCAATTCGCATCGCCTTGAAGAACAAAGATGCCAATATCCAAACCGTCAATGGTGCGATTGTTAATGCCCTTCGCCCATTCTTATACGAGAGCACGGAACGTGAACCTATCATTATCCCAATGATTCTCACACCAGATGACGAAAATTAAAAAAACAACCAGTTGAGACCACTGTTTCGACTGGTTTTATAGTGACCTTTTGAGGATCAAAAAGAGAGTGGGACAGAAATCGGTAATTCGTTAGAATTCGATTTCGTCGTCCCACCTCCGCACAGTTGAGTAGGGCTGTAAAAGCTGATGAAATCAGCGTAGTAGAGCCCACTCAACCACTGCGTCTTGCTCGACAACCCAAAAATAATTGAGAGGCTAGGACTTTTGTCCTAGCCTCTTTACTCTTGTTTCTTAATAAAGATCTAAATAGTTGTCTACTTCCCATTGGGATACGAAGGTCGCATAGCTTGCCCATTCGATTCGTTTGGCTTCAAGGAAGCTGGTGTAAATGTGTTCACCCAAGGCAGCTTTCACCACTTCGTCTTCTGTCAAGGCTTTCAAAGCATTGTGAAGGGTAGAAGGTAAATCTGTGATTCCAGCTGCTCTACGTTCTTCCGGTGTCATCACATAGATATTTTCTTCGATCGGAGCAGGTGCTTCGATTTTATTTTCAATTCCGTGAAGGCCGACTTCAAGCAAGACTGCCAAGGCTACATAAGGATTGGCCATTGGATCTACGGAACGCAATTCCAAACGAGTTCCCATACCACGTGATGCTGGCACACGTACCAATGGGGAACGGTTGCGTCCTGCCCAAGCGATATAAACAGGTGCTTCATATCCAGGAACCAAACGTTTATAAGAGTTGACGGTTGGGTTGGTCACGGCTGTAAAGTTGTAGGCATGCTTGATCAAACCACCCAAGAAGTGATAAGCAGTTTCTGACAATTGCATTCCACGTGGATCTTCTGGATCAAAGAAGGCATTGTTGCCATCTTGGTCAAAGAGAGACATATTACAGTGCATACCTGATCCGGCAATTCCAAATTTAGGTTTAGCCATAAAGGTTGCGTACAAACCGTGTTTACGAGCGATGGTCTTCACAACGAGTTTAAAGATTTGGATCTTATCACAAGCGCGAAGAACTTCGTCATACTTAAAGTCGATTTCATGCTGACCAACGGCTACTTCATGGTGGCTGGCTTCTACTTCAAAGCCCATCTTGGTCAAGACATTTACGATTTCACGACGAGTGTTATCTGCAAGGTCTGTTGGAGCCAAGTCAAAATAGCCACCTTTGTCGTTTACTTCAAGAGTTGGATCTCCATTTTCGTCCAACTTGAAGAGGAAGAATTCTGGTTCTGGACCAAGGTTAAAGGATTTGAATCCAAGTTCTTCCATATGACGAAGGGCCCGTTTCAAGTTGCCACGTGGGTCTCCTGCAAATGGTTCTCCTTCTGTCGTATAGACGTCACAGATCAAGCCAGCTACGCTACCATTTTCATCTCCCCAAGGGAAGACTGTCCATGTATCCAAATCTGGGTAAAGATACATATCTGACTCGTTGATACGGACAAATCCTTCGATAGAAGAACCATCAAACATGGCTTTGTTTGAAAGAACCTTGTCCAGTTGCTCATCGGTAGCTGGAATTTCGACGTTCTTCATGGTTCCCAAAATATCAGAGAACATCAAGCGAATAAAAGTAACATTTTTTTCTTTTACTTCACGGCGAATATCTGCAGCAGTAATTGACATTTTTGTCTCCTTAAAATAGATTACAAGCTTATGAAATGATCAACGAAATTGACCATATGGCGATGGGGAAGATGTGAAGCGACTTTGCTGAAGAATGTCACGATGAAGAGCCTTACGAATGGCTTCTTGGCTGACCACCTTGGTTTGCTCTTGCTCTTTTTCCGCATATCTCTTCTTGATATCCGCAATATTCAAACCATCTGAAATATAATCTTTGATCTCAAGCAGACGGTCCATATTGTCCAATGAATACATGCGGCGATTGCCTTCTGTTCGATCAGGAGAAATTAACCCTTGATCTTCATAATAACGAATCTGACGAGCTGTCAAGTCGGTCAACTTCATAACACTTCCAATCGGAAAGACTGCCAGCGAGCGTCGTAATTCCTTTTCCTTCATACCATTCCTCTTTCTATTCTATTATATCGAAAAAAAAATCTATGTCAAGATTAAATGTTATATAATCTTACATAGCTTTTTTGTGTTTCTTGAGAAAATCGCGAATGCGATCTACGTCCGAATTGACCAAAATCGCAACGAAAACGCCAATAAAGGTCTCAAATATTCGGGCAAAAACATATAAGAAGGTTTCTCCGTTAGGAATTGAGAGGGTAATGATCAGCATTGCCGAAACTCCTCCAATAATTCCTGCTTTGTTATTCATAGCGACATTTGTCATAATGGTTAACATGGTCGCTATGGGTACAAAAATAAGAGTCACCCAATACGCCCCATGAAAGAGCGTTTTTAAAAGGAAGAACAATACAGCATAAAAACCTCCGATACTGTTGCCCATGACACGCGAAGCCCCGAAGTGGACACTCTTATCAAAGTCTTCCCTCAAACTAAAAACAGCTGTCAAAGTTCCGATCTGAAGGCCTCGCCAGCCAAATATTCCAAAAATAAGTAGTACAATAAAAACGGCAATCCCTGTTTTAAAGGTTCTCATCCCCAAACGGAATTTGGACCAATCAAATTTGTGTCGTTTAAAGTAATCCATGGTCACCTATCTTTCTATTTCTATTATTCTACCATATTTTCAGAAAGGAGAGAACAGATATCAGTAGAAAGAAAAAAGAGAGTGGGACAGAAATCGGTAATTCGTTAGAATTCGATTTCGTCGTCCCACCTCCGCACAGTTGAGTAGGGATATAAAAGCTAATGAAATCAGCATAGTAGAGCCCACTCAACCACTGCGTCTTGCTAGACAATCCAAAAATAATTGAGAGGCTAGGACTTTTGTCCCAGCCTCTTTCATTTTATTTAGTTTATTTGTCTGTAAGAGCAGCCAATCCTGGAAGTTCTTTACCTTCAAGGAGTTCCATAGAAGCACCACCACCAGTAGAGATCCATGAGAATTTGTCTGCACGGCCAAGGTTGATCGCAGCAGCAGCTGAGTCACCACCACCGATGATTGATTTAACGCCTGGTTGTTTCACGATAGCGTCCATCACACCGATTGTACCAGCTTGGAAGTCAGGGTTTTCAAATACACCCATAGGTCCGTTCCATACAACTGTTTTCGCACCAGTCAATTCTTGGTCGAATTTAGCGATTGATTTAGGACCGATATCAAGACCAAGGAATCCTGGATCTACTGCTTCACCTTCAGTGTCTTTCACTTCAGTGTAGTCAGCAAATGCGTTCGCTTCTTTTGAGTCAACTGGCAAGATCAATTTGCCGTTTGATTTTTCAAGAAGAGCTTTCGCCACATCCAATTTGTCTTCTTCTACAAGTGAGTTACCGATTTCGATACCTTGTGCTTTGTAGAATGTGTAAGTCATCCCACCACCGATAAGAACTTTATCAGCTTTTTCAAGCAAGTTTTCGATAACACCGATCTTGTCTGAAACTTTTGAACCACCAAGGATGGCTACGAATGGACGTTCTGGAGCTTCAACTGCTTCTTTAATGTAAGCAATTTCGTTTTCAAGAAGGAATCCAGCAACAGCTTTTTCAACGTTTGCTGAGATACCAACGTTAGATGCGTGTGCACGGTGAGCTGTACCAAATGCATCGTTTACGAAGATACCATCTCCAAGTGATGCCCAGTATTTACCAAGTTCAGGATCGTTTTTAGATTCTTTCTTGCCGTCAACATCTTCGAAACGAGTGTTTTCAACCAAGAGAACTTGTCCATCTTCAAGAGCGTTAACAGCTGCTTCCAATTCAGCACCACGTGTAACACCTGGGATAAATTGAACTTCTTGACCCAATTTTGCAGCCAAGTCAGCAGCTACAGGAGCAAGTGATTTACCTTCTTTATCTGCTTCTTCTTTAACACGTCCAAGGTGAGAGAAGAGGATTGCACGTCCACCTTGTTCAAGGATGTACTTGATAGTTGGAAGAGCTGCAGTGATACGGTTATCATTAGTGATCACGCCATCTTTTACAGGAACGTTGAAGTCAACACGAACGAGAACTTTTTTCCCTTTCAAGTCAACGTCTTTAACAGTCAATTTTGCCATTAGATATGACTCCTTCTTTTTTTAATACATGATAATTATATCACAAAAGCTGTAAAAGAGGTAGAAAAATCCAATGCTTTTCCCCTCTAATTCACAGGATCCGAACGACACTTCTAGATACAAGATCAAACCTCTCTGGTTTTCACCAGAGAGGTTTTTTTTGAGAGTGACTTTTTAAGTGAACAAAAGAATCTTGTAAAAGAATTACTCTTCTTTCTTCTTACCAGCCAAGAGGAAGCCTCCTAAGGCTGCTAGGAGAACAGCTTCAGCTGCAAAGGAAGCTTCTAGGCTTGCCGTATTTGGTAAGTGTTCCGATTGACCTTCTTTGCTGGCATCTTTTGTTTCTTGCTGAACCGTTGGCTGTAAGTTCACTCCTTGGTGGGCACTTAACAACTGATGGATCTCTTGATCGACCATATCCTTGTGTTCTTCCTCCTGATGATCCGCTTGAGTAGAAGTCGTTGGGGCCAACTGATCCACTTGAGAAGGCTCTGTAGGCTTCAATGGATTAGCTGGATCCGGAGTCACTGGGGCAGCTGGTTGAACAGGCTGATCTGGTTTAGCCGGTTCTTCTGGTTGGATCGGTTGGTCTGGTCCTTCCGTTTTGGCTGGCTTATAGACAATCGCATAGTGGGTAAAGTGAGGAGCTGTAAAGATGACCACATCTCCGACTCTCTCAAAGGCCAAGGATTGAGGAGCTTGACCTTCTGGGAAGAAGAGAACTTGCTCCACTTCTTTATCCTTATCCACAGGGATTTTCACAAGGGATGGATGGTGCGTATCGATGTCTTGACCGCTTGCATCCACGCCTTCAATATCAAAGACGATTCCTTCTCGGCCCTTCAGCTCTTCTTTTTCTGTCTGATTGGCTTCAACTTTTGCGACTTTTAGTCCTTTGACAACGGTTGGCTCTAAGTTGGAGAATTGAACTTCGACTCCAGTCGCAGGGTCTACAAAGACCGCTGGCTTATCTTCTTTCAGGAGCGCAATCAAGGTCTCTAGACCTGTCTTAGCTGTTTCAAGCGCTTCAGGAGTGAGCTCTGAAGAAGCTAGGAGCTCTTTATTTTTCTCCAGGAGTGCCTGCAAAGCCTCTCCAGAAGGGTGATTTGGCTTGCTTGTTAATAGAGCAGTCGCTTCTGTTGTCAGAGCAGAGAGAGCTTCTTTTTCTTTTGTTAGATTGGCTTGACCATCCAAGGCTTTCAAGAGAGCGGTCAATTGGTTCAACTGCTCATTGACTTGATCTTGTGTGCTGGTATCATGCTCTTTCAAGACTTTTTCAGAAGCAGCCATTCCAGCCAGCAAAGCTTCTTTGACTTCAGGAGTCGCAAAAGTAAAGTCTACTTTGGCTTTTGCAGCTTCAGCTTCAGCCAATTTTTGCTTAAGGTATTCATCGTTGAGAGCTGGTTTTGGATTCACGAGGACATCAAAGCTTGTACTAGCTCCTTTGTAATGGACAGTGATGGTTTGACGACCTTCCTTGGTCGTATCAAAGCCAGTCACTTCAACCCCTTCATCTGTCAAGGCATGCGTTTCGGTCGTTTCATCTTCAAAGACGACTGTAAAGCGTCCACCCTCCTTCTCCAATGCTTCTCCGACAATATATTCCACTTTTGGTTTGTCGGTCAATTCTAGACCAGCAACTGCTTTTTCACCTGCTTCCTCTGCACTGACCACAAAAACAGTGAGGGTCTTATCCAATTTCTGACCAAGGTAAGAGACTTCTAGGTGTTGTTCTCCAAGCTTGCTACTGTCAAATCCATGAATCTCTACACCTGAGTTGGTGAGATTGACCAGTTGATCTGCTTGGCCATCTTTATAATGAACGCGGAGAGTCGCCCCTTTCAAGGAAAGGGCATCGCCTTCCCGGTAAACCTTCTTGCTCAATCCATCTTCAAATTGAAGTCCCGCAATTTCTTTATCATTCTTTGGAACTTCGATCGCCAAAACATTACTGATATCTTTACCAGGAACTTGTGCACGATAGTAAAGAAGAGACGGGGTTGATTCAAAAGCCAGCGGTTTAAAGATGAGATTTCCAGCTTGATCGGCTGTCATGGTCGCAATTGGACTAGTGGCTTCTTTATCGGCATAAAGAGTCAGAGTGGTATCGGCCGGAACATCTTTGAAGCCGACTTGGACAAAATGATTACCTAAGTTTTGCGCTGCAGCATGTTTCATCGGAATATTGACCGTTTCAGTATCCAGACTTTCATACATCTTCCAGTTGTAAATCCGGATGGCTTGCCATGGGGTGCCGTTATCTGCCGTAATGACATGGAGACGCCAGTCTTGAGCCTTGATTGGATGGTCGAGTGTAATGTCGGACACATGGGCTTTATTGCCACGAACTTCCTTAGCAAGCTTCCATTCACCCGCTTCATCCTTGTAGTAAAGGTCGAAGTCACGGGTATTCATCTTGCCATCGTCGACAGATTCTCCACCCGCACCGGCATGGTCCATGACCCAACGAACAATGGTCCGTGGTTGTGTCAAACGAATATCGACGGTTCCACTCAATTGAGCAGAAGACCATTTATCTGAAAGACTGGTAATGGTACCATTTAACATACCTTCGATGCCTTCACTACCATCCGCATCCGGGAAGCTCGAACCGATCACTTTGGCTCCGATGACCACGTTTGGCGCTAAAGCTTTTGGTAGACTGGTATCTGACACGGTCATGCCCCAATCAAAGGCTACAGTTCCCGCATCCGAACGTTGACCATTCTTTCCAACTGCCACAACCTTGAGTTCCTGAGTGGTTCCTTCAGCACTTGCTGAACGGCTAACTTTTGGTAGATAGACGGTTGTCGCAGAAGACCCTGTTAAGAGACGCCAGTTATCGCCATCTTTTTCATAGACTTCATAATAATCCGCATCTGCTACCCCTTTAAAATTGAGGACTGCTTCTGCTTCTTGCGCATTTTGTAGGCGTTTTGCTCGAACGGATACTTCTGCTGGAGTCGCTGGTTTCTCTTGGTTTGAAGTAATCGACAATTGGCCGAGATTAAATTTGTAGTCTTTAACATCCGTATCATGGTCAAAGAACATCTTCACAGCATAAATGGTCTTGCCAGCCAAACTTCCCAAATCAAAGGTTTGAGTAGACCAATCCGCACTCGGTGTCAATTCTTTCCATTCGTATTCAGAGTAGTCTTCTTTGGTGGCAACAGCTACCCAGGCAGCTGCTCCGATCCCACCTTTATGACTGACGCTCAATTTTGTCGTTTCTGTCACAGGAATCTTGGTCGAATAGAGCATGACATTTTGACTGCTATTGGCTTTTAAATCTCCTTCAAAGGCTAGAGAATTTCCTCCATTGTAGGCTTGATCAAAATCATAACGACCTTTCAATGGCGCACTATCCTCACTATGCTCTACCCACCAACGCCATGTTGGAAGGTAGCCAGAAACAGAACGGTAGTTCCACTCCCCTTCTTTAGAAATCTTGCCATCCACAAACCAGTGTTTTCCGTGTCCAGTATTAAAGGAAGTATTGAAATCTTCACTAGTGATTGGGGTTTTGTCCACTACTAGATTGGACATACCGTACCAAGATTGGTCTGCTGGTTTTCCTTTAGTCGGATCTCCTTGGAAACCTGTCCAGAATAGATCTTCATGGGTATGGTATCCTTCTCCAGTCTTTCCTAGCCCTGTAATCGTATCTGGCGCATAAAGACCAAGGGATAGACGCAACTTGCCATGTTCATCTAAAATGGCATTCCAGTCTACATTAGTCTTATAAGAGCCTCCTTTTTGGAGCTCGAGTCCAGCTAGAACATCATAAGGATTCCGATGAATCCATTTAGCTGTGCTGATGGAATAATCAACTTCTGATTTGCCCCAGTTAAAGTTAGCAAAGAAAGTATCAACTGGATTTTCCCCGTTTTCAGGCTGCATGAAATTGTAGTTGTATTCTCCCAGCGCATTCTCATGGTAACGACCATATTCATAGGTCATAGCATCATACCAGGAATACTTAATCGGATAGTTCAGACTCTTCGCATATTCCTTGGTATAAAGAAGAAAATCTCTCAATTTTGGACCCAATGGTTCTACAAGATTTCCGGTCGTTTCTTGGTTGATAAAGTAACCATCAAAGCCATAGTACTTGGCAAGTTCGACTAATTTACGGGCGATCGGGAAAGTTTTAGAGCCTTCACTATCTTCTTTCAAGGTTTCTGCAAAATGTTCTTGATCCTTGATGCTGCTAGACCAGTTATAAAAGATTGTTCCATAAATAGGAACCCCATTTCGGTGGGCAGCATCGATCACATCTGCTGATGGAACCAGCCCTTCCCAAAAGACCATGGAATCCAAATATTGCCAGTAATCAAACGCATAGGCTTTAAACTCTTCCCCGCCGACAGACGCATGATCCTTTGCTTTGGAGTTCATATTTGACAGTGCTTGGATCTTCGCTTCAGGGTTGGCTTGTTCATTAATTTGTTTTCCTTGGAAACGACTCGCAAGTGGGACGCTTGCTCTGTTCATATCGTCATCCACTCGTTTTCCTGGTTCCCACTTCAAGAGATCGTCCCAGGTATCGAACTTAACTTCTTTGGGTCTCAATTGTTTTTCTTCATTGGTTGGTAAATCGGCCACTTTTTCAGCAGCAACTTTTGGTTTTTCAGTCTCTGAAACAGCTGGATGATCTGTAGTCGTCGAGCTAGCTTCTGTACTCGTAGGGCTAGCCTCCGGAGTGACCGCTTCTGCGACTGGTTTTTCCGTTTCTGCAGAAGGTAAGGCCGCATCTGCAGTATAGACGCCAGCTTCTCTCACTAGATGATTGACGTCTTCGGTCGTTGCTGAAGAGCTTTCCAAGGGTTGTTCACTAGTAGAAACCGTCTCATCTGCAGAGACAGCACCTGTTCCTAAAAATGCTAACCCAATCAATGCGGAACAAACCCCCACACTGAATTTTCGTATACTAAATCGTTCTTTCTTTTCAAATAGATGACCGTTCATCTTGACCTCCTTGTATGGTTTTTTCTTTTTCTTGAGCGATTTCCATTGGCTCCTTTCTCCACGACCTGTAATCGCTTTCATTTTCTTGTATTAGAAATCTCCAATCAAGAATAGGATACCCTAATCTATTTAGCACTGTCAATCTATTTTGGCAATTCCTATAATATGATGAGAAAGCTCTAAAAAAAGTACAAAAAAAGAGGAGGTTTCCCTCCTCTCATCATACGCATGAATTATTTAGCAATTTTTGCGAAGTATTCAAGAGTACGAACAAGTTGTGCAGTGTAAGACATTTCGTTGTCATACCATGAAACAACTTTAACCAATTGTTTACCGTCAACGTCAATAACTTTAGTTTGAGTTGCGTCAAACAATGATCCGTAAGACATACCTACAACGTCTGAAGAAACGATTGGATCTTCAGTGTAACCGTATGATTCGTTTGAAGCTGCTTTCATAGCTGCGTTCACTTCATCAACAGTAACGTTCTTATCAAGAACAACTACCAATTCAGTAACTGATCCAGTTGGAACAGGAACACGTTGTGCAGCTCCGTCCAATTTACCGTTCAATTCAGGGATAACCAAACCGATTGCTTTAGCAGCACCAGTTGAGTTAGGAACGATGTTAGCAGCACCAGCGCGTGCACGACGAAGGTCACCTTTACGGTGTGGACCGTCAAGGATCATTTGGTCACCAGTGTAAGCGTGGATAGTAGTCATCAATCCTTCAACAACACCGAAGTTATCTTGAAGAGCTTTAGCCATTGGAGCCAAGCAGTTTGTAGTACATGAAGCACCTGAGATAACTGTTTCAGTACCATCAAGAATATCGTGGTTAGTGTTAAATACGACTGTTTTAACATCTGATCCACCAGGAGCAGTGATAACAACTTTCTTAGCACCACCAGCATGCAAGTGTTTTTCAGCAGCTGCTTTAGTAGCAAAGAAACCAGTTGCTTCAAGAACGATTTCTACACCGTCGTTAGCCCAGTCGATTTGTTCTGGATCACGTTCAGCGGAAACTTTAACGAATTTACCGTTAACTTCGAATCCACCTTCTTTAACTTCCACAGTACCGTCGAAACGACCTTGAGTTGTATCGTATTTCAACAAGTGTGCAAGCATAACTGGATCTGTAAGGTCGTTGATGCGTGTAACTTCAACACCTTCTACGTTTTGGATACGACGGAAAGCAAGACGTCCGATACGACCGAAACCGTTAATACCAACTTTAACTACCATTCGTGATTTCCTCCTTATGAAAATCAAAAAATTTTTTTGTGAAAAGAGTAACTTGACACAGCGCCAAACATCTTTTAACAGTCTCTATTATATACTTTATTGCATTAAAAAGCAACTATTTCCCAACGAAAAGCAAGATTTATCATAGATCACCACCTCTTTTATTAAAGTTTTTCACAAAGTCTTGATCGATAGGAAAAGCACTTTTTTACTTGTATTCACTCTTGGAACAAAGAAAAACTCTTCCCGAATGGGAAGAGTTTCTTAGCTTTGGTAAATTAAGCTTCACCTTTAGCTTTTTTAATGATTTCTTCTTGTACTGATTTTGGTACATCTTCGTAGTGGTCAAATACCATCATGAAGGTACCACGTCCTTGAGTTGCAGAACGAAGAACAGTAGCGTAACCAAACATTTCAGCAAGTGGGACATAAGCACGAACGATTTGGCTTGCACCGTGTGCTTCCATACCATCTACACGTCCACGACGAGCAGTTACGTGACCCATAACATCCCCAAGGTTTTCTTCAGGAACTGTGATGGTTACAAGCATCATTGGTTCAAGGATAGCTGGTTGTGCAGTCTTAGCAGCTTCTTTAAGCGCAAGAGATGCAGCGATCTTGAAGGCAGTTTCAGATGAGTCGACATCGTGGTATGAACCATCGTAAAGCTTAGCTTTCACGTCAACCATTGGGTAACCAGCAAGAACACCGTTCGCCATAGATTCTTGAAGTCCTTTTTCTACTGCAGGGATGAATTCACGTGGAACCACACCACCGACGATAGCATTTTCGAACTCGAATCCTTTACCTTCTTCGTTTGGAGTAAATTCGATCCAAACATCACCAAACTGACCTTTACCACCAGATTGACGTTTGAAGAATCCACGTGCTTGTGTAGAAGCGCGGAATGTTTCACGGTAAGATACTTGAGGGGCACCAACGTTAGCTTCAACCTTGAATTCACGTTTCATACGGTCAACAAGGACATCCAAGTGCAACTCACCCATACCAGAGATAACTGTTTCACCAGTTTCAGGGTTTGTTTCAACGCGGAATGTTGGATCTTCTTCAGCCAATTTTTGAAGGGCGATACCCATCTTGTCTTGGTCTGCTTTAGATTTAGGTTCAACCATCAATTGGATAACTGGTTCTGGAACTTCGATTGATTCAAGGATGATTTTTGCTTTTTCATCTGTCAATGAGTCACCAGTTGTAGTATCTTTCAAACCAACGGCAGCAGCGATATCTCCAGAGTAAACTGTTTCGATTTCTTTACGAGTGTTGGCGTGCATTTGAAGGATACGTCCGATACGTTCACGTTTACCTTTAGAAGTGTTCAAGACGTATGAACCTGAGTTCAAGACACCTGAGTAAACACGGAAGAATGTCAAACGACCTACGAATGGGTCAGTCATGATCTTGAAGGCAAGAGCTGCAAATGGCTCTTCATCAGATGCTGGACGTTCTTCTTCTTCGTCTGTATCTGGGTTTACACCCTTGATTGCAGGGATATCAAGTGGGCTTGGAAGGTAGTCAAGGACTGCATCCAACATCAATTGAACCCCTTTGTTCTTGAAGGCAGAACCACAAAGTACTGGGTAGAATTCAACGTTGATTGTAGCTTTACGGATACCAGCTTTCAATTCTTCGTTTGTGATTTCTTCCCCTTCAAGGTATTTCATCATCAAGTCTTCATCAGTTTCAGCAACTGCTTCAACCAATTTTTCACGGTATTCTTGAGCTTGTTCAAGGTATTCAGCTGGAATATCTTCTTCAAGGATATCTGTACCAAGGTCGTTAGTATAGATTTCAGCTTTCATCTTGATCAAGTCAATGATTCCGCGGAAGTCATCTTCAGCACCGATTGGCAATTGAATTGGGTGAGCGTTTGCTTGAAGACGGTCATGAAGTGTGCTTACTGAGTAAAGGAAGTCAGCACCGATTTTATCCATCTTGTTAGCGAATACGATACGTGGAACTCCGTATTCAGTTGCTTGACGCCAAACTGTTTCAGTTTGAGGCTCAACACCTGATTGTGAGTCAAGAACGGTTACAGCACCGTCCAAAACGCGGAGTGAACGTTGAACTTCGATAGTGAAGTCCACGTGTCCTGGTGTGTCGATGATGTTTACACGAGTGTCTTTCCATTGAGCTGTTGTAGCGGCAGATGTGATGGTGATACCACGTTCTTGCTCTTGCTCCATCCAGTCCATTTGTGACGCACCTTCGTGAGTTTCACCGATTTTGTGAATCTTACCAGTGTAGTAAAGGATACGCTCAGTTGTAGTTGTTTTACCAGCATCGACGTGAGCCATGATACCGATATTACGAGTTTTTTCAAGTGAAAATTCGCGTGCCATGAGGTTTGTTTCTCCTATATTTTTTATTTCTATATTCTATTATAACATGATTTAATAAAAACGGATAGGCAGGACCTACCCGTTCTCAGTGTTTTCATGCTAAGTTTTGGTTCCAACTTGTAAGAAGAGTTGAATTGGGTCCAAGAGCTGACGAAGCTTAATTGAACTCGGGCTAAAAGCTCAAGTTAACTGATTTGAACCCGAGCGAGGCCCGGTGCAAAAAAGATAAACTGCTTTGTGTTCACGGAACACTGCATCAGTTTCCTATTTTTGCCTTGGGCCTTTGCCGCTATTAGTATCATAATTGAACCCGGGCTAAAAGCTCGGAAAATAGATAAGCTTTCCTAGAATCCTTGATTCTTCGTCAAGCTTCCTAATTTTCAGTCGCTTTTTTAACGCCCTCAGTATCTTAATCTTACCAGCGGAAGTGTGCGAATGCACGGTTAGCTTCAGCCATACGGTGAGTATCTTCACGTTTCTTAACAGCTGCACCAGTGTTGTTCGCTGCATCCAAGATTTCTTTTGCAAGACGATCAACCATTGTGTGTTCACCACGTTGACGAGCGATTGTTACCAACCAACGAAGTCCAAGTGTTGTACGACGTTCTGGACGAACTTCAACTGGGACTTGGTAGTTAGAACCACCGACACGGCGAGCACGTACTTCAAGTACAGGCATAATGTTTTCCATAGCTGTTTCGAATACTTCAAGAGCGTCGTTTCCAGTAGCTTCTTTAATTTGTTCGAAAGCTCCGTATACGATTGAAGCAGCTGTACCACGTTTACCATCAAGCATAACGCGGTTGATAAGACGAGTAACTAATTGTGAATTGTAAAGCGGATCTGGCAATACATCGCGTTTAGGCGCACGGTTTTTACGACTCATTTTTCTTTATCCCCTTTCCTTATGCTTTTGGTTTTTTAGTACCGTATTTAGAACGGCCTTGTTTACGATCGTTTACACCTGCAGTATCAAGTGCTCCACGGACGATATGGTAACGTACCCCTGGAAGGTCTTTTACACGTCCACCACGAAGAAGAACCACGCTGTGTTCTTGCAAGTTGTGTCCGATACCTGGGATATAAGCAGTTACTTCGATCAAGTTGCTCAAACGTACACGAGCGAATTTACGAAGGGCTGAGTTAGGTTTTTTAGGTGTCATTGTTCCAACACGAGTTGCAACACCACGTTTTTGTGGTGAAGAAACGTTTGTTTGAACTTTTTTATGACTGTTGTAACCAACGTTCAAAGCTGGTGATTTAGATTTTTCTACTTTTGATTTACGCGGTTTGCGAACCAATTGGTTAATTGTAGGCATCTACATTCTCCTGTGAAATTTTTTATTTTTGGTGATGGTACACTTGGTGACAGCTACCATCTGTGTGTACTTTTGCAACATTTGTCAGCACGTCCCTGTACACTCTTGAGAGACCAAAAGTAAAAAGTACCGTCTATTATTATAACATGACGGCACTTTGATTGCAAGATGTTTTTTTATTTTTTAAAGAAGTCGAAAAAGTTCATTATTGACCAGCTTCAGCAGGTACTTCTACCCCTGCATCTGCAGCCGGAGCATACTGTTGTTGTTGCTGTTGTGGTTGAACTGTCGCATTGGCTCCAGCTACTCCAGCATTGGCATTAGCATTAGCATTAGCATTTGCGTTGGCATTAGCGTCTGTTTGAGTCTGCTGTGTTGCCGCTGTGTCGCTCTCATAGGTCAGTCCATAATAGTTAGCGATGTATTGAATACGGGCTTCAAGCGATTGCTTTTGAGTCGCATCTTTGACTTTCTTCACAGCAGCTTGGGCAGCGTTCACAGAATCTTGACTTGGCGTTGTTTCCATTTGAACGACTGCTTTTTCAGCAGCTTCTGTATTTTTCTTTTCTTCCTTCTTTTCTTTTTCTTCCTTTGTTTCCTTTTTCACTGGAAGGGAACCTGTTTTTTTAGCAGGTTGAATTTCTGTCGTTACCTGGGCAGCCGTATTCTTTTTAACGGTATACAAACCAGCTACCAAAATAAAGGATAGAGACAGAACTGTCACCAAGCGAATCCACAAAGGACTATTATCAAATCGATCTAAAATTCTTTTCACTTTTTGATCCTCCTTTGTTGCTCTTAATCAAAGATATTCCCAACTTCGACACTCAATTTATTTTCTTTTACATCGATGTTGGTCACGCGCAATAAGGATTTGTGTTCAAAGAATTCCCGGTCGGTTGCAGCATTATCCGCAAAGACAGCTACTCCTGCTAATTCAGAATCAAATTCAGACAAGAGGCTGACCATTCCGTTAATCGTTCCGCCACCTTTAAGGAAATCATCGACAATCAAGACTCGGCTTCCTGCTTTTAGGCTCCGCTTTGAAAGGAACATTTTCTCAATACGATCCCCACTTGAGCCGGAAACATAGTTGACACTAACGGTTGACCCTTCAGTGATTTTCAAATCACGACGGACAATGACGAATGGAACATTCAAGACATTGGCTACTGCATTAGCTAGAGGAACTCCCTTAGTCGCTACGGTCATGACAGCATCAATCTTCTTGCCCCGGAAGGCTTTGGCAATGATGCGGCCGATCCGATTCAAAATCTTCGGATTGCTCAAAAGATCAGACAGGTAAATGTAGCCACCAGGAAGGATACGATCACTTTCAGACAGTTGCTTGCAAAGATCTTCGACGATTTCTTTGGATTCTTGATCTGAGATAGACGGTGTAAAGATAACACCTCCACCAGCTCCTGTAATGGTCTCAATATTTCCGATTTCCATCTCTTCAAACGCACGCTTAATGATCACGATATCTTCTGAGATGGAAGACTTGGCAGACTCATACTTTTCCGCAAACGTATTGAGGCTAGTCAATTCATAGGGATGGTTGATCAAGTAATTAGAAATTACGACCATCCGTTCACTTCTTCTTAATTTCATTTTCTCACCATGTAGTTTTTTCTATCATTATACCATAAGAAGCGAAAAAAACGAACATTCTGATTTACAGAAGGCCGTTTTTTCCTGATTATTTTATTTTTGGCAGAATCATTCCCGTATTTATCCCTGTTTTTACTAGTCGAGATTCGGTTTATAGAAGGAACGATTTTCCATGGCGAAGATTTTATTGGTCATTTCGCCAGGACCAATTAAGCCAAGGGCTGTTGTCATCATCATCATTTCCGCATCCAAATTATCGATCATATGAATAATCTCTGCTTCCATGATCTTTGGACGAACAGGACTACCGTATTCGAGCAAGCCATGGTGACTCAAGATCACATGGCGAAGGACGATGACTTCTTCTTTTTGGTCATCAATCTTCAAGTCTTGCAAGACCTTGGTGATTTCTTCATCGATCAGTGCAATGTGGCCGATGAGGTTGCCCCGAACAGTGTATTCTGTATTTTCAGGCCCCGTCAACTCGATCACCTTGGCCAAATCGTGTAACATAATCCCTGCAAAGAGCAAGCTCTTATTCAACTGAGGATATATATCGCCGATACTATCTGCCAAGCGGACCATGGTTGCCGTATGATAAGCAAGGCCTGCTTCAAAGGCATGGTGGTTGGTCTTAGCAGCTGGATAACTATAAAACTCTTTCTCATATTTCCCATAGAGGGCCCGGACAATCCGTTGCCAGACTGGATTTTCAATTTTGAAAATCATGTTTGACAGGTATTCATGCAATTCCTTGGGATCTACTGGTGGTTTTTCCTTAAAGTCTGCTGGATTGTTGGGCTCTCCTGCTTGGGGCAAGCGCATGTTTAATTGGTTGACTTGCGGAGTATTATTGTAAACTTCTCGACGTCCAGACATATGGACCACGCGCCCAGCCATAAAACTCTCTACATTGTGGGGTTGGGCATCCCATAGTTTACCTTCGATTGTACCGGTCTCATCCTGGAAGACAAAGGCGAGGTAGTTTTTCCCGGCCCGCGTTTGACGCACTTCTGCTGACTTGATCAAATAGAATCCTTCGAACAATTCATCTTTTTTCATTTGGTTAATTTTGACCATCATCTTCTCCATCTTCTATATATACATCTAGTCCCAGCAGGTCCTCATCGCTTTCGATTTGGCGGAGTGTCCGCTCGATGGCACTGGTACGTCTGGTTAGCAAATCATCAATATTATTGGAAGCATTCTTTAAATGGCGCTGAGTCTTGGCCAGAATCCCTCCAAACTTATGGAATTCTGATTTGACCGATCCCAACACCTTGCTAATGTCATCTGCGCTCTTTTGGATGTTGAGCGTTTTAAAGCCAACAGACAAGGAGTTCAAGAGGGCTGATAAGGTACTTGGCCCAGCCACTAAAATTTGTTCGTCCCGACGCAAGCGGTCGAAGAATTCTGGATTGCGAACCACTTCGGAATAGAGGCCTTCAGTTGGCAAAAAGAGAATTCCGAAATTCGTTGTCGCTGGTGGAAAGAGGTATTTTTGTTGGATATCCTTAGCAAAACGCTTGATACTAGCAAGAAGGGCCTTGCGGTAACGCTCGATCTCCTCTTTCTCTCCTGATTCATAAGCTTCTTCCAGACGATAGTAGTCTTCCAGTGGGAATTTAGAGTCAATCGGCAGATAGACTGGCTCCTCTCCTTGTCCTGGAAGCTTAATAGCATACTCCACACGCTCACTGGATTGGGGAACGGTGACAAACTCCCGCTCATACTGGGCTGGGGTCAAGATATCTTCAATGATTTGACCCAGCTGCAATTCGCCCATAATCCCACGCGTCTTGGTGTTGGAGAGAACTTTATTAAGGGTTCCGACATCCCGCGCCACTGTCTGCATTTCTCCCAACCCTTTGTTGACCGACTCCAATTGTTTTGAAACCGTCTCAAAGGAGGTCTGCAAGCGGTGCTGCAAGGTTTTCTCCAATTTTTCTTCTACCGTTTGGCGCATCTGTTCTAGCCGCACTTCATTGGACTCTTGGATCTGGCGCATGCGCTCATCTGTTTTGTCCCGATTTTTAGTAAAGTGCTCATTCATCTCAGCGCGCAGAGCCGTCGTCTGCTGGTGGATCTCCACTCTCATCTCGGTTAAGCGATCTGTCAGGGCAATCTCTAACTGCTGATTGGCAATCTGGCTTGCTTGTCTTTCTTTTTCAAAACGATAGTCCAACTGGTCTGTCAAATGATCCTCATGGTCTTCCAGCATCTCTCGTAAAGCCGGTCTTGTGTCGTCTGACCGTTGCAAGAAATAGATGAGGAGGCCCAGATTGAGTAGGCCAATCAGAAGCAGAATGATATTCATATTAACCTCTGTCTTTACTATAAACAATGACAAGATAGCCACGATCAAGACTCACTTGAATCGGTTGATCCAAAAATTCATTGGAGCCATACATGGCCTTCAAAAAATAATTCTCCTGATGGAGCGGATACTTGGCCCCTGTGATCTCTAAGTGGCCTTGTCCGACAGGCATAAAACCAACATAGGACATGGCAGGATCTGGCTGAATCTCATGGCAACCAGCTGGTCTGTAGATCAAGCGATTTTGACCGTCGACTAATTGGATCTGCTCCATGTAGGGAGCTAGGTCTGGATCGGTCGGCAAAAAGATATTGGACAAGAAGTGATCCAAACGACCGCCAAAGGCACCATAAACGGTGACACCAGCCTCTGGATAGGCCTCAAAGGCCGCTTTTAAGGCCAATTCCAAATCCGTATCGTTCTTTTCAGGGATGGATTGAATAACCTGCTTGGCTTGGGTTTGGATCTGGCGCAAATCGGTCTCAGAGACAGAATCGAAATCCCCCACAGCTATATCTAAAGGCAGACCTTGTTCCAGTAACTTCAAACAGCCACCATCAACGCCTACATAAACGTCATGATCTTTTGGCAAGAGCGCGCTGTCACCTCCTGCCAGTATTGCGATCTTACCCATTTACAGCATCTCGGAGCGTTTGGACGCGCTCATTGACATCTCCATTAAAGACATAAGAGCCTGCTACAAAAACATTGGCCCCGGCTTCTTTTGCTTGGGAAATACTTTGACTATCAATTCCACCATCCACTTCGATATCAAAGTCTAAGCCTTTTTCTTCACGAAGAGCGGCTAATTCGCGCACCTTGTCCATGGTTTCAGGCAAGAAGGCTTGACCACCGAATCCTGGATTAACGGTCATGACCAAGACTTGGTCCACCAAGTTCAAGACATGTTTGATACTGTCTACAGGAGTCCCTGGGTTGATCACGACACTAGCCTTCACACCTGCTTGACGAATTTTTTGAAGAGCTCCGTGAATATGGGGAGTAGCTTCTACGTGGATGCTGATGATATCAGCACCTGCACGGGCAAATTCTTCGATATGGTGTTCGGGATTGGTGACCATCAAGTGGCAATCAAAGACCAACTTGCTATGTGGACGCATGCTCTCTACGACACCAGCTCCAAAGCTGATATTGGGCACAAAATGGCCATCCATGACATCGATATGGGCATAGTCAGCTCCAGCTGCTTCTAAGCGTTTCAATTCACTTTCAAAATTGGCATAATCGGCACTCAAAATTGAGGGTGCAATTTTCATTGTTTTCATCGTTGTAGTGTCTCCTATTTTGGCATTTTTTTCGAAACTTTTTTATAGGTTTCTCGACGGTTTTCAATCTCACTTAGAAATTGCAAGTAATCCTCATAACGGAAAGGCGCAATTTCCTCTCTTTCAACGGCTGGTTTCACCGCACAAGCGGGCTCATGCGTGTGGGTACAGGTACGAAATTTACAAGAGTGGCTCACATCGGCGATCTCTGGAAAGGCTTGATTTAAGTCTTCACTGGTCGTCACTTCATAATCGAGGGAGGAGAAGCCTGGCGTATCTGCGATCTTTCCTCCATTTAAATGGTAAAAGCTGACAGCTCGGGTCGTGTGTCGACCGCGCCCCAGACTATCTGAAATCTCACCCGTTTCAAGCTCTAGATCCGGAGCGATTTTATTGAGCAAGGTCGATTTTCCTACACCGGTCTGTCCAATAAAGACCGTGGTTTGATTGGTCAAAAGGGGCAAGAGTTCCTCAATTGACAAGACAAAATCATAGCCAATTGCTTGATAGATCCCTTGGTAGTAGTGGATGTCTTCCATATCTTCTAACAAGTCCAGTTTTGAAATATAGACAATGGGATGAATCCCCTTATGCTCCAAAAGAACCAGAAAACGGTCTAAAAGATTGGCGTTGAAATCTGGCTCCTTAGCTGACATGATCACTACTGCCTGATCAATATTGACAATAGGAGGGCGCACGAGGCTATTTTTTCGAGGCGCAATGCTCAAGATGTAGCCTTCTGAATTCTCTTCAGCAGAGAACTCCACCTGATCCCCCACATAAGGAGTCTGTCCTTTTTTTCTAAAATTTCCACGAGCCCGTGTCTGGTAAATGTGACCATCTGACTCCACGTAGTAAAAGCCAGCCAAGGCCTTGACGATTGTTCCTTGCAAATCGCACTCCTTTGAGATTAATACTATCTATTATACCAAAAAATGAGAAATAAGGCTGGATTGCTCAATAAGAAAAAACGAAAAGTGAACCTCTCCGGACGCTTTTAGAAACGAATAGGTTCGTTTTTTAAATGGATAGAAACAGAAGACGGAGTATCTGTTATGACTTGTCTTTTAGCAGAATTCGGGAAAGGGCACCTTCCTTTTTTTCCTTGGCATTTTTCCTAAAAAGTGTATAATAGAACTATGCGGAGGTGGTGGAACGGCAGACACGCATGCTTCAGGCGCATGTGCCCCTTCGGGCGTGAGGGTTCAAATCCCTTTCTCCGCATCTTGGAAAGGTGGCCCAGCTCGGTACGGCACCGGACTCGAAATCCGGCAAGTGGATTTTCTTCACGCGCGGGTTCAAATCCCGTCCTTTCCTTACGATACAGATAAGAGTCTGGGACAAAAGTCCTTTAGCTCCAAAAAAGCAACGGATTTGCCGTTGCTTTTTTGGTACTAGGCGACTATTGCCCCAGACTCTTTTTTTAATTTATGGGATATTATTGTCGACGTACTTTATTTATATAAGTCAGTAATTGGAGGAGTAGCTGATTAATTCGATATATGATAATAGACATCGGAGGTGTCAATTGGCTGTGATTGAACAGCCATAATTCTAATTTGATTTTTATCAGAATTATCTATACCACTTCTCGTAATAATGCTAGTTCCAATAGGGTATATAATTATACTACCTCCTGAAGAATTTGAACCTACTTGTAAACCAATTATACCATTAGTTCCTCCAGCATTAGCACTGGTAATAGTCCCTAAATTTACCAACCCTTTATTATCAAAGATAATTTGTTGCCCTGATGCATTTTGCCAAACTCCTGCAATGCTTGTATAGTCTCCTCGTAGGATTGCATCGGTATCAATACCCTGTATCTCTGGTTGTGGTGTACTTTCTTGTTGCTGTAATTTTGGTGTTGGTGCTGGTATAGCTTCTGTGACCACCCAAAATTGAAATTTCTCAGAATCTTCCATGATTTTAACTGTGAAAGTGATTTTCATTCCTTCTGTCCAGCCTGTGGTGAGTGATTTCATGATTTGGATCTCAATACCTGAGATAGGAGCATTGCTAGCCTTAACCCAAATGGAGTAGTAAGGATTAAGTTTCTTGAAATGTCCCGAATAATCCGCCCATTCGCTTTGTCTAAAAAGTTCTGCTGTGAAACGGTATCGTTGCCCCGTCTTAAGCGTTCCATCGTTCTCCATATCTCTTAGAGCCTCTGCTGAGGTTTCAATCACAGGTGCCTCTGGTTCACTGCTAGAAGAGGAGGAATTTGAGGAAGAACTTCTGTAAGAAAATTCAGAGGTGTTTTTCTTTGAAGAACTTTGCTTTGTGACAACTTGTGTGGAGTCGTCCCTGTGATTGAGAAACCAAAGACTTGTACCGCCTATCACAAGAGCTACAATTGTCACTATCACTGTGTAAATCCATGGCTTACGTTTTTCACGCACTTTCATCACTATGATTTGATCTTTGTTCTGGTAAACCTCTACTATATCATTGACTTTGGGCTTGAATGAAAGTTCATTCAAGGCAACTTTTGTGGTTTCACCTGTGTTGAGAAGGATATGTGCGTGTGTAACCGTGATGCTAATGATTTTGTGTTTAGATCTTAGTTTCATGATATTTCCTAGTTTTCGTATATGAATCCAATCATAAATGGAACAGGTTTTGGTAGTTCGATTCCTTCGGTAAGGGATTCATTGTCGTCAGATAGACCTCCTGTATTACCATATAGAGTAATTTGGTCACCTAGATGAATTGGTTCCTCGTAATTAACGTCAAATATAGTAACTAGAAGTATTTTATTTTCGTCATTATCTACGGCAATTTTTAGAGTACGGCTAGCAAATCTTTTGACTTCTTGCAATACTTTTCCTTTAACTTTAGCTTGTGTTCCGTTAGGGATTTCGTTATTGCTCCACTTTTCAAAATTAACTGGTATATAGTCAGATTTATTCTTCTCTGTAGTTGACAATTCAGATGAAGAGTCATCAGCAGAAGAACTTGAAGTAGGGTTATTTATATTCTTAGCTGTATAGTAGTTATCTGCGATAATTTCTTCAATCTGTTGCTGAGAAGTTTTACCATTGATACCAATAATGTCATCCTTATGTACATCACCTAAATACTTACTTTTAGGTATTTTCACAGTAGCTGTAACAAGATTTGTATGTTCCTTGTTAAAGATGTTATTTGCATTGTTATTAAATATAAACTCATCCAGCTCACCGATTTGGAAAGTTACATAGTTACCAGATTCCTCTGGTTCACTCATAACTTTTCCATAACCTTGTACAGTGAGTCCTCTGGCTCTGAGATAGTTATCTATGGTTTTAAATCCTTTGGTAGAGTCCACATGGTTAAATGTTACTAAGTAAAAGATACTAAAAACTACTAGTATGCTCAGAGCAGATAATATTGAATAACGTAAGAACTTTGACTTGTTTTTGGGGGTTGATTTTACTATGGGAGAGTTTTGCCGTAATTTTTTTGTAGAATGGAGATTAGATGATTTAATGATAATATCTCCATAAACTTCAACTATTTCACCGATTGTGAACTCTGAATCTAGCGATGAATGAGTAAATTCTTTCATCGTACCGTCATTAAAACCAACGTAGATATTTGTATCTGTTATCTTAATAATTTTTCCTATATTCATTTTTATTATCTCTTAATCTTTTCGTTCTACGCCCTGAACACTTCCACTATTATTAGCACTTAACACATTGACACCATCAATAGTGACTACAGAACCGAATAAATTAACTGTATCTCCCACTTCCATTTTCCTATAGTGTTTTTCGATATATTCTTCTGTGTCTCTTGTGAGCAATATTTTTAATTCATCTTCATTTTTGAAGTAAAATTCATTAATTTCTTTGTCTTCCGTTAAATCAAACCATATCGGTCTTACTTTGATAATAGTACCAAGAATTGTATCAGTGTCTTCAATCTCTTCAACCACACCCAGTGTCTCAAAGCTATCTTTCTCTCGATTAGATATATATTCATCAAATGTCATATCAGCGGTAAAAACATCAATTATCTTAATAGCTATTGAGTCAGAATCTTTTACTATTTTCCCTTCCATGGTTACCCATTTGTTTCCAGATGGGGAGTGTTCATCTGGATTTTTTATGGTATTGATTTTCAGTGTTTCTCCCATATATTTTGCACCATAGTCGACTCCATTTACTTTTAACACCATAATATTCTTAATTTCAGTTGGACTGTCCTCCATCATCGGTATATTGAACTCAGCTTGTATAGATATACTTTTACCGATGTTATCTTTGAGCAACTGATTTAGTTTGGAAGAACTAGAGAGTTCTTCTGTTTTGCTTGTCTCCATGCGACTAGTTGAGTTATTTGTATTTGTTAATGTGTGGTGTGTGAGTGAAGCAATGATTAGGATGGCTAATGAAAGTACAAGATATATGACTGTAGTTAGTCTAGGGAAGAGATTTTTCTTGAATAGGGATAGAATCAAAAGAAACAGATTTAAGATACTAAGCACAAGAGGGAATAAAATGAAAACTATTGTTAGGATATTGTGCAGATAGTTAGTAAAGTCTGTAAAGGCGAGCTGTAGCATTGTAAGAAGAACAAGGAGTATGAAAATAACAATGATATTGATTCTAGTTGTTAGAGATAGTCTCTTGAATCTATTTTTAATAGAGTCTGACTTAACAGGAAGATTAGATTTTGTTACAAAATCTCCATAAACCTCTACAGGATCTCCTAATACAGGTTTAAATTCAAGAGATGTGCGTGAAATTTCCTTGACAGCACCATCTTCATATCCAATATATACTGTTGTATCTGTGATTTTAATTATTTTTCCGTTCATTTTATCCCCAAGTAGTAGCACCGATAAGTGCACCTATCCAAATACCTAGAATCATTGTTCCGATTGAAGCAATCATAATGATAGTCCCTTGTTCCTTATCTCCTCTACTACGCACAAGATAGCCTAAGATGATGCCAATAATTCCAAAAACTAAAGGTAAAAGTAGAAGTGAGGTGCCAGTACAAATCCAACCCCAAACTTTTAATGCAGTTGTATTGCTTGGTTTATTCTCAGCGGTTTGTTGAAAAGTAGATTTTCGCTTGATAATGTAACTGCCCTCTGTGCCATAAACTTCCACTTCATCTCCAACTTCTGGGAGAAAATCAAAATATTCCCTTTCAATTTCAAGGAGAGTTCCATCGGTTTTTCCAAGGTATATGGTTTCGATATTGTCTTTTAAAACTTTATAAACATTCATTTGATTTTCCTTTTCTATTTTTCTAGTCAACTTTTTTAAATATTCCCATGCTTTAACTAGTGTCGTTGGTAAATAGTTTGAATATCATTTTTTATGACTCTGTATTGTACTTTCTTTTTTACATTATGACTTTCTATAGTAGTTTTACATATTAAAAGTATGTTTTTTTATCATAAAAAGACTTATTTGTATTTAATTATATCATAAAAACACATCTAGAGTATTTTTTATAAAAAAATAAATACAATAACGCCCTGACGTTTTGAGCGAATAAAGGGTAGCCTATATCTTATAGAAAGAACATAGGAGAATAAAGCATGTCGTTGAGCGAAAATGTTTCCAAACGAATCTATGAGTTAAGGACAAATAAAAAGATGACACAGGAGAAGTTAGCAGATAAAGCAGGCATGGATGTCAATGCTCTGGGACGAATTGAACGTGGGCAAAATAGTAATATCAAGTTGGAAACTTTAGACAAAATTATCCGTGCTTTGGAGATAGACTATAGAACCTTCTTTTCATTTTCTGTGAGTGAGGACACTTTTTCTAAAATTGCGTCCAAGCTATCGCTAGTAGCTGACGAGGAAAGATTTCTGGAAATATTTGATAGAATACTGGATATTGAGTTAAAATGAGTAGAAATTAGGTATAAATAAAAAGTACCAAACAGTAATTTCTACTTGCCTGCTGAACTCATCAGTAATGAGAATTTTTGTACTCTTTTTGTACACTTTGGAGTAAAGTCTAGTATTTTTTTAATTTTTTATCCGGAGAAAATTCCTTGTGAATAGTCGAATAGAAGAGTAGCTAAAAGCATTTATGGGGGATAAGGTGGGCGACCAAAGTCATGACATAGGGCGTAGAAGCGACTATCCTCCAATGTATTCATTACTTTTTCAATAGTAAAGACGAGATAGTCTTGTGGCAAGAAAGAACTGATTTTTAGTGGTAAAGTTTTTTGATTTGTGTCATAGCGAATATGCATGAGATATATTTTTTAAATGACTTACTGATCAATTCTATTTGACCAAGGCTATCGAATCCATGCAAAAAGCAACGGCAAATCCGTTGCTTTTTTTGAGCCAGGGGATTTTTGTCCCAGCCTCTTTCTTTTATTTTATTCCTGCTTCTAGAAGACCATCTGCTAAGCGGGCGAAATCTTCTAAGCTAAGAGCTTCTCCTCGCACAGATGGTTGCAGGCCTGCAGCTTCAATCCCTACTTCTAGTTTGGCTTTGATTTCTTCGGTCTTGCCAAAGCGACTAGTCAAGTTGTTCCAAAGCGTTTTGCGGCGGTGGACAAAGCTAGCCTTGCTGACAGAGAAGAAGAAATCTTCATCCTTGACGGCCACTGCTGGTTCTTCGCGACGCACCATCTTGAGGATGGCAGAGTCGACATTTGGCGCTGGCACAAAGACGGTGCGTGGTACGATAAAGGCCACCTTAGCTGTCATATAGTATTGGACTGCAATAGACAAAGACCCATAAGCCTTGGTGTTGGGCTCAGCTGAAATACGGTCGGCCACCTCTTTTTGCATCATGACCACAAATTCTTGGAAAGGAATTTTAGACTCAATCAAGTGCATGAGGATGGGAGTCGTGATGTAGTATGGAAGGTTGGCTACTACCTTAATTGGAAGTTCTGGATTTTTAAACTCTGCGATGTACTGGTTGAGATCCACCTTGAGGATGTCTTGGTTGACAACCGTCACATTATCAAAATCACGCAAGGTATCCGCTAAGATGGGAACTAAGCGGTCATCAATCTCAAAGGCCATCACTTCTGCCGCATTTTCTGCCAAAAACTCAGTGAGAGCTCCAATTCCGGGACCGATTTCGATGACATTGACCTGCTTATCAATCTCAGCCGTATCCACAATTTTTTGAAGGATGTTGGTATCGGTCAAGAAGTTCTGACCGAAGGATTTTTTAAAGGTAAAACCGTGACGCTCCAGCACTGCCTTGGTCACGCTATAATCTGCAATTCTCATGTATTCTCTTTTCTATTTATTAGCTAAAAACAATATATAAAACCCACATAATTCCTAGTGCCAACACAATCCAAAACACTAAAAGAACACGAGACTTGTTCCCTTGTGAATCGGCTCCAGTCATATCGATCGCTTTCTTATCTTCTTGGGGGTTCATTTTCTTCAGTTCACCCTGATAGGCAACCGAATCTAGAATATTGTCTTCTGGCAATAATTCTGAAGCATAATAATCAGGAAAGCCCATAGCAAGACCAATTAAGTTCTTTTCTGTCAAAGAAAAATCTAAATCTTTGGGTTGATTTTCCCGAATAGCTCGTATATTTTTTAACAGTTTATCAGAAACAACAGACACTTGGTCCATAAAAACAACATCTAAGACATCAAATCCGAGCACATCACCATCTTTTACGTTTGCAAGAATATAACGAACAAAGGCATCATATAATTGTAAGGTCTGAGAAGCATTTTCTTCTAAAAAAGACCGATTTTGGAGGGCGTTTTGCTGGAATTTTTCAATAGGAAGCAAGATATCTACATTCTGCTCTTGGTAAAATCTTTCTGCTTGTTCTTCATCTTCTTCAAGTTCTTCTGCTGTTTCCCAGAGAGCAATAGGAGCTTTTAAATCTTCTTCATCCCAAAACAATTGCCAAAAATAAGGTATCGTGTAAATTCCCTCTGTTAAGATACGAGCTTCATCTCCGTTTTTTAAGTAAATATAACTTCTATTCGCCATTCCATTTCCTTTCAAAATCTTTGAAAAAGGTTAGTGGTTCAGGTAAGATGTAGATAAAACTATATAGTTTCCCAATGAAAGAAACTCTCTAATCTTTATCTCTGCCTTCTAGTTCCTCACTAAACTTTTGCATTTCCTTAAAAGCTGTTAGGCTAACATAGGCACCCGCTTCATAATACTCCGTTGGATTTATGGCATAGTCAAAGCCTTCAATCATGCCACCAGCTTCTTCAATCATGCCATTCCACTTTTCATCAAAGACCATTCGCAGACGTTTCCAATCAGTAAATACTGGCACAGAATTGCGCCCATCTTTTCCTTCTCTGACTGGGATGCTGAACTTAGCGTCTTCTTTCAATACAAAGGAGTTGGCTCCCTGACTCTTATCGGGGAATCCCGAAGTAGCATTTAAAGGAATGAGGAGTTTGGCTTTTGGCATGGCTGCTGAGAAGAATTTATAATAGAGCTTATATATTACTTCTTCGTCATCTGTTGTAGGCTTATCCATCTGCCCCATCAACAGCATCCATCTTACAATATCAGGATTCATAACAGGAACTTGTATCTCTGGTAGGTTCGAAAAATCTGGTTTCTGAACCAAAACAGAAGCACTAATGCTGACTTCCTTGGTATTAAAGGCTGCTCCCAAAGCTCCATTTAAGTAAAAGGCTGTCCCAAGAAAATTCTCAATTCCTTTTTTATCTGCTGTATTTTCAATCAGTTTCACAACTGAATTTGGTCGACGATCAATGGTTTCCTTAAATTGGTGATACCAACACGGCGTATATAGCATGATCATCGGGTCTGAACAGAGATAGCCCTCTTCACCTTTATCATAGGTCGTTGAGAAAAGATACGCTTCCCCCGTTTTTTCTGAAAAGACCGCGTAAATCGAATCTGCTGCTAACAACTTGTCCTTGACGATTTCTGCTAGGCGTTCTAGCTTTCGAGTGTTAGCTTGATAGCTTTCTTCACTTTCAGTTTTCTGATTTTGACGGCACTCCCATAAAAAGAGGCGCAATATTTCTATGCTATCATCAAGACTAGCGGCTTGATAGTCTTGATTGGACATTTGACCTTTTTGGACAATTACAAACGCGTTATAAAGAGCATCTGTATAGCTTGATAGCCGTTGTTCCTCATCGACACCATAACTATAGAGAACACTTCCCTTTTTAAGATTAACCAAGGAAGTTTCCATATCGATGACCAAATGAGCTAGAGATTCATCCGTGAGAACATCTACATCCTTATTTTGATTAATGAGTTTTTTCACGACTACAGAACCAAGAGCGTCCATACCTTGATCGGGATTGCAAAATTGCAGACAATCCCCAACCTTGAGTCCGCCCTCTAAGCTCCCAATAATCAATAACTCATTCGTCTCCTTTATCGGAAATAGTTCTAGAACTCCCAAGCATGTTTTGTCAATTGACTCTACTGTTTTGTTTGTTGCTTCAGTTGTTTCTGTCTTTTTTAAAAAATCGAAGATTCCCATAAATTATCCTCATTATCTACACTCATAACAAATCCTATGGAGTCACTTTTCTAATGCTTGCAACCAAGCCTGATTAAACCGTATATACTTACTTCTATTGCGTCATCTTCCCCTTGCTTTTGGGGGAGTTTCTCAATTCTCATAACTTTTCATGGTAGCTTCAACCTCAGCCAAACAAATTCCAAACAATTCCAAGCGTTTGATCAATTGCTTGCCATTGCAGTAGCCGATGCGCAAGGCTTCGCCTAGATGTTCCCGTCGTTTGCGACTATCGCTTCCCATCAACAGGCCAAGCCGCATCAAGTCAGTCTTTGTGATATCAAAGAAATTCTCATCTTCGTAAGACCCGACCAGTCCAGCTAGGGCTTTTTCTAAGTCTTCAAAGCTGGCATGTTCTACTCCCAAGGAACGGCCCTTGGTTTTTGATTTGGGCACCGCTTCACCACGATTTAAAAAGGCATGTTTGGCCTGGGGCACCTCTTGCATAATGATCTTGCGAATTCGCTCGCCATTATAGTCTGGATCGGTAAAGACAATGACCCCACGCAACTCTTGCAAGGTAGCAATTCGTTCCAAGTCATCTTGATCGATCGCAGAACCTCGCGTTTCATAGGTATCCACCTCATAAAAACGGCGGAGATTGGCTGTGTCGTCCTTGCCCTCCACGACAATCACTTCTGGTATTTTTCTTTTCTCAGTCAAGGCCAAATACCTTTCTTGCATTGTCATAGGTTGCCTGAGCCACTTCTTCTGTTGTTAAGCCACGTAGTTCTGCAATGAAGTCTACTACATAACGAGTGTAGGCTGTTTTATTTTCTCGACCACGTTTGGGAACTGGTGCCAGGTAAGGGGCATCTGTTTCAACCAAGATCTTGTCTAACGGAAGGCCAGCTGCCGCTTCTTGGACATCTGTGGCTTTCTTAAAGGTCACCACTCCAGAAAAGGAAATCATCATTCCCAAATCCATGAAGCGTTTCGCTTCTTCTAAACTTCCTGAGAAAGAATGCATGATCCCACCGCGAGGACCGACTCCTTCACTCTTGATGATGGCATAAGTATCTTCTAAAGCATCGCGTGTATGCACCACAAAGGGGAGGTCCAAGTCCTTAGACAATTGAATCTGACGCCGAAAAACCTTTTCTTGGACATCTTTTGGTGCTGTCATCCAGTGGTAATCCAGACCGATTTCTCCGAGTGCGACAACTTTAGGATGTTTTAGCTGTTCAAGTAAATAGGCCTCCACTTCAGGACTATAATCTCCTGCCTCAGTGGGGTGCCAGCCAAGCGTGAGATAGAGTTCTGGATATTGATCTGCCAACTCCATGGCACGCTCAATCGTCGGTTTGTCAAAACCAACGATATTGTGGGCTACAACCCCCATTTCCTTGGCCAAGTCGAGCTCTTCTTGTTCTTTTCCTGCGAATTCTTCCACATTAAGATGGGTGTGGGTATCAAAAATCTGCATGATCTTCCTTTTCTTCCGAGTTTTTCTTCTTTCTATTATAGCAGAAAGCGCCTCTAAATTCACTTTCGGACAAAACAAAAACCAGTAGTCTCGAGTTTCTACTGGTTTTTAGGTTTTTATCTGAATTAGGCAGCCAAAACTTTGCGTCCTTTACGACGACGAGCTGCCAATACGCGACGACCATTTTTAGTTGCCATACGGTGACGGAAACCATGTTTGCGCGCACGACGAAGTTTACTTGGTTGATAAGTACGTTTCACGATGAATACCTCCTCATAGATTTTGTATTCGTTTAGCCGGCTAGTTGTGATCAGTTACTAAACATACTTTACTATTCTATCTGATTCACGCCTGTTTGTCAATAGCTATGGCAAAATTGTTGCAAATACAGGTCGGAGAACACCTTTCTACACCTGACGGGTTGCCAAGTAATAGGGTTCCAGAGCCACCAGTGCCTCTTGCAACTGATCCAGGATATTCTCTAGGGAACTCTCCTCAACTAGAGAAACATCGTATTTAACGAGGACCTTACGAACCGCCCCTTCTGCTACTGCTTGTAACAGATCATGGCGATTCTTTTCTGTTCCTTCTACCCTTTGACTCTCTCCATTTTTCTGGGCGAAATAATAAACTGGCTGAGTGATGGGAAGGGTGAGAACCATGTGTTGTTTTTGAAGACTCTCCTCATCTTTTTTTCGCTCGATAAAACTCACCTCTAAGGAAACTCCAAAATCAGCTGCATCTCCATAGAGCCTCAAGGCAAACATAGGTTCTGCCATCGTCCCTTCTCCTTTTAGATAGGCCCAAAAATGAGGCCGCAAGACCTGGGCCTGGTTCATCCATTGGCTGGTCCGATCCTGCTCCAAGTAAGGGTGACGCTGCTGAAAGGCCGAGACCAAATCGGTGAATTCCTTACGAGCCGCTTGAGCTAAGACACGATACTGCTCCATCTCCGAGGCTAGCACCCCTGCCTTTGCTGGTGCCTGATATTTCATCCCTTGAAGTTTTAAAAACTCTCGAATCGCTGCAAATGCCATTTGCTTCCTTTCTAAACCTAAAAAAGGAGAGATCGGCTCAATCCCGTCTCTCCCTTATGGGAAATAATAGCTAGATTATCCTTCGATGTCTACCACCACGTAACGGTTTGGTTCTTCCCCTTCAGAGTAGCTAGTGACTCCTTCCATCTTAGAGACGATCCGGTGAATGATTTTGCGTTCACTGTTTGACATCGGATCTGTCTGTTGGGCTTGCCCATCTTCGAGGGCACGTGTTGCCAACTTCTGAGCATAGCTTTGAAGAACTTCTGCCCGGTGTTCTACATAGTCATTCACATTAATGGTAATGTAAAAATTCTTTGAGTAGCGGTTATAGAGGTAATTTTGCGCCAAAAGTTGAAGAGCCTTCAAGACTTTTCCGTGGTAACCAATGACACGTCCTGGTTCATTGGTATCAATTTGCATATTGACTGTACGGCGGTTGTGACTACTTGAGATGGTCGCATCCACATCCATTTCATCGACCACTGTTTGAACATAGGCTGTCACATCATCTACGACTTCTTCGATGTTGTAGTTTTCCTCTACCTCGATACCAAGGTTTGAGAAATCAGATTCGCTTGATTCTTTTATCGCTGGTTCTTTGACTTTTTCAAGGATATGTTCATGTCCTTTTTCTTCAAGAACGGTATCCGCTTCTTTGTCATGTTTCAGGATTTCGGTCTTGATTTCTTCAGAGACAACTTCTCCTTCTTCTTCGACCTTTTTGATCGCTGCAACGACGCGTCCGAGATCGACCGTTGCTTCGCTCACCGTCTTCACCGGTTCGTTTTGTGCATTGATCTCATCTGGGACACCTTTGACAGCTTTTTGATTGGCTTTTACAACAGTTGTTTCTGCAATGGGCTCAATCTCTACTTGGGCTGGTTTTTTCCCAAACAAGCCAAGAAAACCTTTCTTTTCACGCGCTACAACCGTAATATGTGCCTTCATACGAGGAATATCTAAATCGTTCAGACCTTTTTGAATCGCTTCTTCAACAGTTGCTCCAGTATATAGGACCATATGTCCACCTCTTTCTTATTTTTTCTTTTTCTGTGCTTTGTTTAGGGCACGGCGTTTTTGTTTTTCCATGTCGCGCGAAGCTTGCTCTTTTGCTTCACGCTCTGCAATAATCTTGAAGGGGTTGTTCAAGAGATAGGTTTGCCCGACTTGGTAAGCATTGGAAGTCACCCAGTATAGTGCGACCCCGCTGGCTGAGAACAAGGCAAAGAAGAAGATCATCACAGGCATCACATACATCATGGTTGTCGCACTACCATTGCGCTCTGGCATGGCTTTATTGGTCAACCAACTGCTGAAAAATGTGAAGAGTGCTGCAAGAACCGGCAAGATATAAGTCGGGTCGATCGCGCCAAGGTCCAACCAGAGGAAGTGACCGACTTTAAGGAATTCGACACGGCTCAGCGCTTGGAACAAGGCCATCAAGACCGGCATCTGAATTAAGAGAGGAAGGAAGGCTGAAGACGTTTTGACACCTTTTTCCTTGTAAAGGGCCCGCATCTCTTCAGAAAGCTTAGTCCGGCTATCGAGATCCTTCCCAGGATACTTAGCTTGCAATTCCTTGAGGAGGGGTTGAATTTCCTGCATTTTGCGAGTTGAATTCATTTGATATTGGAAGAGAGGCAAGAGGACCGTCCGAATGACAATGGTAAAGACAATAATCCCAACACCGATACTGCCACCAAACGACAAGAAGCGGATGGCTTCTGCAAAGAAGTAGACGAAGCGTTCCCAACCACCTGTCGATTCGGCTGTCACTTGAGAGGTCCCACAAGCTGTCAAGACCATTAAGGCCGCTCCTAATAATCCAATTAACTTCAGTTTCTTTTTCACATTATTCCCTTTCTTGGTAGACATGCGCTAATTTTAAGACATGTACGAGATTTTTCTCTACTTGATGGAAGTCGAGCTCCTCCACTCCTTTACGAGCAATGACGACAAAATCATCGGTCGTAAGGCAGGCTTGGTGTTTGATCAAAACATGGCGAATCAAACGTTTGATGCGATTTCTGGTCACAGCATTTCCCAGTTTCTTACTAACAGACAGGCCGACTCGAAAATGCGGTTGGTCTTTGCGCAAGCGGTAAACAACGAATTTCCGATTGGCAACATTTTGACCACTTTTAAAAATAGCATTAAAATCTTTGTCACGTTTGACGCGGTAGCTTTTTTTCAAACCTCCACTCCCTCTATTAAATTTATTCTATTATACCACATTTTCAAAAAAAACCAATCTCCCTTAGGAAATCGGTTGCTACTGGAATACGGATAAAAGCAATGGCAAGGTATAATAGAGATTGAGCAAGATATGGCCTAAAATCGGAGAAAGAAGCGACTTGCTCCGATAATAAAGAGTCCCAAAAATCAAACTCGGTAAGAGATAAATAATAAAAGCTCCTAGCGAAAAAGGATGATGGACAAAATGTAGCCCACTATAGATGAGGGCTGGAAGCCAAATCTCAGCATAGAGTTTCCAGCCTTTGAAGTAGGCATTCACCAAGGCTCCACGAAAAATCAGCTCTTCTGTCACTGGCCGGATGACGACCATTGCGATCACCAGGATAAGCACCCCTGTGGGACTAATTTCCCGTGGAAAGAGACTCAAAACGGCTGCTCGTCCTTGAACAAAACCACTGATGAAGTAGTCCAGCCAGTAAACCAAACAGGCCGCAAAAACGGCTTCTATCAGAGCTTGAAGAGGATTCTTCCCCAGCTTAAACTGCGCTTTTTTAGAAAAACGATAGACCAAAAATCCTGTAAATACTGCATAGAGGCCTTCTAGGCCAAATAAGGTCCAATAATAGCTATTGGCGCTTGCTACACTATTGGAGACATACTGGGCCAAGGGGCGAAATTGAGGCCGAACATAAAAATAAAACAAGAGCAGAAAGAGGGGATACAGCAGTGAGAGCTTTCCTTTGATGAATTTCATAGATACCTTTCCTATAAAGTCTGACAAATCGTATAGTGCATCTTACCATAATCGTGACAAGGTTTCAATGAAAAAGGATGCCTTCCTACTCTCTGAGATAGGCCACATAACCACCTAAGACAGCGACTAAAATCAAGAGACAAAGAAGAGTTTCCAGCCATACGAGAGCTGTCAAGAAAGGTAGTTGCAACAAGCCTTGGGCCATTTTCAAAGAGGTCGCTGTGATAACTGTTGGAAAGGTCAGAGCTGAAAAAGCAGGTTGAAAACCTTCTTTGATCATTCTCGGTAGACGCGTCAACACAAAGAAATAAAAACCTTGTGAGGCAACTACCATGATCAGTAAGAACCAGACAGGAAGGCTCGCTCCACCCACACGAACCAGAGCTGCTAAAAGAAGGGAAAAGGGAGCGCAATAGATGCCTTCTTGGCCCAACAGATGACTGGGCAAGGGGGACTTCTTCAAATCATGATAGATAAGGGGATAAAGAAGAAAGGTCAAACCAAAACCAATCACTAAAGCGAGATAAGCAATCTCTCTTATTCCTACAACTGGATAAGTCAAGGCTGCTACTGCAATGCCCACATAGAGAACGGTCCAACTGGGAGTGGCATTGGCTCTTGGTCGCGCTAGGACATGGGTCTTGGTAAAATAGAGAATCAAGCCCAGATCCAATAGAAAGGCAGACCACCAGACCAACTGTGATAGACCTCCAAAGGCGGGAAAGAGGCGCAAAAGATAGGTGGATAGAATCATCCCTGCCATGGGAAAGGTCGCCATCCCAGATAAAAGAGCTGGTTGTTGGAGTTCTATCTTGGTTTCTTGCCAGCGAATTGCATGATAAACCACAAAGAAAAACCAGAAGAACAAACCTGTCAGACTAAAGGCGTGAGCAAGGAAGGGTAGCGAGTCTGCAAGAAGGTTTCCAGCGCCAACCAGTCCTAACAGACAGCCTGAAAATACTAAGGGGATCTTTTTCATCGGAAGCTCCAATCATGTTGTCGCTTTCAGTATACCATAAAAGAGAAGGAAGCAGGATCAAAAAGAGTGTGGGACAGAAATCGGTAATTCGTTAGAATTCGATTTCGTCGTCCCACCTCCGCACAGTTGAGTAGGGCTGTAAAAGCTGATGAAATCAGCGTAGTAGAGCCCACTCAACCACTGCGTCTTGCTTGACAATCCAAAAATAATTGAGAGGCTAGGACTTTTGTCCCAGCCTCTTCAAATTGTAGATAGAGTCATCTTAGAAACTTTCCGCCGTGAGATAAGTGCTAGAAACATTCTTGTTTCTAGCACTCGGGAGTTTTGGAACCTTAGGTCCAAAACTAAGTCATGGAATTTCCTCGAAGTTCGCTGACGTCCGTACTCACCTAAGGAAAGTTTCAATAGATGTCTAAGTAAGCCTAATAGTTGATATCTCTTTAATTTTTTAAGTATCATTTAGGTTGCATTATGTAAGAAACAGATAGATTACATTCTAAAAGAAGTTGGAGAATACCAACTTCTTTTTATCCATTCTATTAGAAATTAGGCCTGTACGACCATCATATAAAGAAATAAGGATACGAGAAAGACAATACTAACAACAAGGGTCGCTAGCTTGAGTCCACGGTGGGACCGCCAGTAACTTGGTTTTCCTAGGTTACTGGTCGCATCTGTTGAAAGCGATTGTTGTTGGCGAGGCTGCAGGGTGATCAGAACCACAAGAGCGAGGGATAAGATCGAGATCCCGATTGCAAATACCATTTCCATCTTAGGATCCTCCTAACACTCTGAAGAGGGTAAAAATAACTCCCAGCAGAATCACCAAACCAATGATCACATTAAAAGTAACATTGATCTTTTCAGAACGTGTCGTCTTTTCTTTTTCGGCAGGACGGCGTTTGAGAGACTCCATCCGTCCTTCTACTTCTTTGTAAAATAAATCTTTCTTACGATCACTCACTGTGTCCACCTATCCCTTCTTGCAAGCGAGCTTTGAAAACAGCTGGCTCAACGCTACTTGATTGGGCAATTTGTTGTGCGACGGCTTCTCTGTAGTTATCCACAGATTGGTAGATTTCCTGGATACGGGCCACCATATCTGCTTCTTTTCCTTGATCAAAGATATTGGCTTGTGCGAGGAAGTGGCGGTCATGCAGGGTATGGCTAAAGGTAAGGATGACTTGCTGGTGTTCGAAGGCCTTGCGAACAATGCCTTGTACCTCTGCATAGTGGTTGATATCCAGATAAATACTAGAGACCTTAAGCAACTCTTTGATCCGCTCTTGACTGATATTTTGGTACAAGACCACATTTGGGTAGCGGACCATAGACAAGAGGCTCGCAGACATCTCCGTCAAAGCTGCTACACGGAAGGTCACATTTGGCAAGTTCTCTACTAGGTAGGTCAAGGCTTCGATCTGATCCGAATTGGTCAAGACAAAGGCGTCTTTACGGATATCGTCTTTCACCTTGAAATCATACAGGTAGCCAAGGGGACCAAAATAGCTATGCTGATCTTGCGAGGTCAACTGCAAAGCACGATGATAGGTCGCGTTTTGCGGAATCAAGATCTTCTTGGTCCGGATTTCTGGGCTCTTTAGAATCAACTGCATGTTGCCCGGAAGGCTGTCGTGAAGAGGCTCTTGCCACACCAGGACGTCGCGTCCTTTGATGCCTTTATTGCCCAGCTGGAGACTAATGCTAAAGGAGGTAGCCAGCGTATTGTAGACCAAACCATCTAGATCAAAACCACGATACTCTAGATAAAAGACAAAGTAATCTAAGCGATTCTTGAAAATTCGCATGGGTTGATGGTACAAGGTCAAGATCAAATCCCCTGTTTGGTGATTTTCTGTCAAGCGCTCGGTATCCCCTTCAAAATAAGTAGTCACCAAATACTGTCCCTGATCGCCACAAGTCGTTACGGCAATCTTACGACCGTATTGGTCGTAGTGCTCAATCATGACCACTTGTCCCTTGTCATCTAACCACTCTAAGCGCTCGACGATGCGTTTGTAGGAAGCAGCGTGGTACACAATTCGAGCCTTTTCTTGACCATAGTAGGTCACTTTTCCCGAACTATTATCCCCAGAAACTTCCCAGAAATCAGGAACTGGAACTTCATTAAAGTAGCGTCCCCGCTTCTCTCCTTTTGCTTGTCCTAAGAAATAGATAAATGGAGACTCGACACCGTCTGGTAAGAAACCATTTGGCTCCAAAACAACGGTCGGGTGGTCAAAGCCAGACTCTTTCATAGAGTGGAGCAAGTCTTGGCTTTCACGAGAATAACTATCAAATACGTTCAGCATGTGTCACCTCTTCTATCAATTGTGCCCAAGCTTCTTCTACTCGGCTGGTCAAAAAGTCTTCTGCACGCGCATAAGATGCTTGACGCATGCTGGCTAGATCATCCTTTTTGTATAGCTGGATGATTTTCTCCGCAAAGGCAGAAGCAATCTGGTCGACCACTTGATCTGCTGAAGGCGGAATGAGATAGCCATTTTTACCTTCTGTGACAAAGGTTTGGTTGCCATAAGGAACATCAAAACCGATGATCGGAAGTCCAGAACCAATCGCCTCCATCAAGGTCAACCCAAAGCCTTCGCTGGTCGACGCGGACAGGTAAACTTCATAGTTCTTATAAATTTCTTCCAGATTGGCATGTCCTTTGAGATGGATATAGTCTGCCGCTCCCAATTCATCAATCAGAGAACGCAGCTTGCCTTCTTCTCCACCTTTTCCATAGATGTCAAAAGACAGTTCTGGCAATTCTTTTTTGGCGCGAACCACTGCTCGCACCAACCAGTCAATATGCTTTTCTGTCGCCAAACGTGAGGCAGTAATCATAGAAAATGGGGTGCGATTTTCGTTTTGTGGCAAGCTTGCAAGACTCCCAACCGGAATGGTATAGATGGCCGGCTGATGGTTGGTGTATTTAGCAAACTGCTCAGCCAAGATTTCTTTTTGGCGATCAGTCGCGACAATAAAGAAGTCTACCTTGTCTGCATTGGTAAATTGGTACTCGTAGTAGTTGTTCCACAGGATATACTGATCATCAACATTATTGGCACTGAAGTGCTCGGCGTGAACGACCACACCCAGACGGGCTTTTTGCGCTTCTTCAAAGATAGGCTGACCGATATTAGTTTCCCGATCCAAAATCACCAGATCTTGTTTGGTCAATTGAAGAGTTTGCATGAAGTAGCGGATCAATTCTTGGCGACCAACTAGGTAGCGATCTGGGAAACGATAAATTTCGCGGCCATCTGCCATCTGCATGCTGTAGGCAACCGTCCCGTCTTCATTGTAAAAACGGCGCTCAATCAAGTTGGCTTGATTGTTTTTGGGAATAAAGTACTCAGTACAATAGCGGGTATAGGAGAAATAATCCTTTCTCACCAAAATTCCTCTAGACACGTACTCGCAACGTTCAACATAGGGACTGTTTTCTGCGCGCAGGTAGCAGGTCAAAAAGTTGTCCTGGTCCTCATAAAAGAAGCGCTTGATCTTACCATCGACTTCTTCACGAGTCGGTTTTCCGGCAAATCCTGCTAAGACCTGATCAATGGTATAGGTCGTTGGCGCAATTTTTATATCTGTAAAATGGCTATAGAGCCAGATGATTTCATCATTTTTAAAACCGATATTTTCTGTTAAATGTTGGATATTATCGGCTAGAATCATATCCATAAAGACAAACTTGGCTGGTTGATGGATATTGCGTAACAACTGGGCACGGTAGGCCTGGGCATACTCAACACCACTGCTGGCCCAACCGATTCCAAGGTTGATATTGTATACTGTCATAATGTCCTCTTTTATGGGAAATGCAAGACAATTTCCCCTTTTTTATTGATTTCTACTCGACTCAGTAAGAGATTGCGGACCATTTGTTCTTTGGCCGCCTCTTTCATTCGTTCAAAGGATTGGTAGGCTTCTTGGAAAAATTCTACCAAAGGGTTTTTCTGACTGGTGTACTGACCAGAGAGCGCCATGCGCAATTGTTGCAGATAGTCTACCTGCTCGACCCAGTTTTCATCGATAGCTTTTAGAATGGCCATGCGCTGGAATTGGGCGATCACCTCATCGGTGCCTAGGATCTCATACTTAGCTTCTAACTCACTTTTAGCAATCTCCCATAAGAAATTTTCTTTGGTTTTCTTGCTACGGAAGGTTTGGTGGGCCTTTTCTGGATCCACTTGGTAGCTCACATTGTCTAACATATAGCGATAAAAAGCTACCGGTTCCTTGTATTCTTTTTTATGGGCTACACTTGAAAAGACGGAACGAAGCACTTTTTCAACGATATCATCCAAGCGTCCTTCTTGTTTGATCAAGCGGTCGCGCTCTTCGTAGACGATGGCACGCTGAATGTTCATGCTTTCCGCAAATTCTAACGTCATCCGACGACTGGCCTGACCAGAACTTTCACTAGCATTTTGGGCCCGTTCCACCAAGTTTCTATACTTGCGCTTGGTCAGAGCTTTGGCTGAACCAATCCGCTCATCCACATCATAGTCTTGATAGGTATCCTGGATCCAGTCTGGCCCCCAGTTTTTCATCAAATCGTCTTCCAAAGAGACGAAGAACTTGGTCAAACCGGGATCTCCTTGGCGACCTGAACGTCCCCGAATTTGAAGGTCAATCCGCTGGTTCATCATCCGCTCAGTCCCAACAACCACCAAGCCACCTAACTCAGCGACTCCTGGTCCCAACTTGATATCGGTTCCCCGACCGGCCATTGAGGTCGCAACCGTCACAGCTCCTTTTCGACCTGATTCCTTAATGATCTGGGCCTCTCGAGGAGCATTGTTGGCATTAAGAAGATTGTGTGGAATCCCTTCCCGCAAAAGAAGATTCGAGTAAAGAATCGACATCTCAACGGATCCGGCAAAGACCAGAATCGGATTGCCCTTTTCGTGGATCTTCTTCACATAATCCAAGGAAGCCACGATTTTCTCTGGCAAGGTCTGATAGATTTCATCTGGCAAATCCTTGCGGATCTTCTTGCGATTGGTTGGGATCTTGATCACTGACATGGCATAGGTATCAAGAAACTCTGCCTCAGCGACCTTCCCAGTCCCAGTCATGCCACCCAACTTCCGAAACATCTTAAAGAGGTTTTGGTAAGTAATAGAAGCCATGGCCCGTGTTTCTTGGGTGAGCTTGAGACCCTCTTTGGCTTCAATCGCCTGGTGGAGTCCTCCTTGCAAACGGGTCATTTCCATCAAGCGCCCCGTCGCCTGGTCTAGTAAGACAATCTCCGGTTGCCCTTCGACATTGGGATGGATGACATAATCCTTATCCTTAATAAAGTTTTTATTGGCCTGCAGGGCTAAGCTGATATGGCGGACCAAGTCACGGTATTGGGGATCATAGAGGTTGGGAATGGCTAGAAAGGCTTCTGCTGCATGAGCTCCTTTTCGAGTCAACCAAACTCGTTTCTTTTCTTCATCAAACTTGAAGTCTTCCCCTTCTTTGAAGGTTTGGATCAGGGTATCAATAATCCCATAAAGGTTGGACTGAACCCGAGGAGAACCAGAAATAATCAAGGGAGTCTGAGCACTATCAAGGAGCACCGAATCAATCTCATCAACAATGGCGTAATTGAAGTCTGCCAAAAATTGGCCATCTGCAGAAGCCGTCAAGTTCTCTGTTAAATAGTCAAAGCCCAGACTAGTATTAGTCGTATAAATGACATCTGACCGGTAAATCTCCCGTTTGACTTCTGGATCTAATTCTTCGTCTTCTGATTGTTTCAAGGGAACTCCAACAGTCAAGCCCAAAAAGCGGTAGACCTGTCCCATCTCTTCTGCATCCCGAGTTGCCAGATAGGTATTGGTCGTAATAACCATGACCCCTTTGCCCTCTAAGGCATTGAGATAAACCGGCATAGTTGCCGTCAAGGTCTTTCCTTCACCGGTATTCATTTCAGCGACATTGCCTTGGTGGAGGACAATCCCTCCCATGACTTGCACGTCATAAGGAAACATGCCCAAGACCCGTTTATCAGCTTCCCGCGCAACTGCAAATGCTTCCGGTAAGAGATCATCCAAGGTCTCACCCTCTGCTAGACGTTCCCGAAATTCCACAGTCTTCTCCTGTAGTTGTTGATCCGTCAAGCGGGCCATGTCATCCTTCCAGCTATTGACTTCTTTTAAGATTTTTTTGATGTTTCTTAATTTAACGTAATCCAATGTAATCCTCTTTTTTTGCAGTGATGTTCGTCTATTCGAGAACTTCTGCTCCCTCAGACGATATTGGTTGAATCGTGAAATAGTGGAAGGTAAACTCTTGCAAACCTGCACTGAGCAAGCGTACTTCATAGGCGTATGCTTGATCTGGATAGGTAAACGGCAAGCGACCTTCTGCGGTTACTCGACGGCCAACGACCTCTCCAAAGCGATCTTTGAAGACGATTTCTACCATAACGGTATGAGCCGGAGTCGCTTCCATCGTGATAACCAGTTCATAATCTTGCTCTCTTTTGAGCAGAGGCAGACTAGGAATTTGACGAGTTGCGCCAAAATTTGTCTGCGAATGCCAAGTTTTCAGCACTTGACCAGATGGCATGAGGGGGTTCTGAAACTGAACGCTTCCTTGGGCAGTCGCCTGAATGGTCGACCCCCAAAGATAATCTGCTAGAACAGTATCGCCCCAGTAGATTCGTCTGCTTTCATTTTCTTTTATTTTTATCATTGGTTTCTTCCAAAGTCTCTTTCCATGATTTCTTTGTACTGGGTCACAAACCACTCAATGATCGGACCACTCGCATCGTTGTGTCGACCAGCACGACTAGTGCTGATAATACGAACCGGCAATTCATACAAGGTCTCTAAAATATCTGGATAAGCCTGCTGGTCGTAGTCATCATCTCTCATATAGGCAAGGGCTAAAATCGTATCCTTGAAATCTGCCTGGTTAAACCGGTCCCAGAAGCGTTGATTGAGCTGACCGATCCCTTCTTGCGACACTTGACCAATGATCAACTGCATCATATCCAAGGACGTTCCAAACTCATCTGGGCGTTTAAATTTCAGGTTGGCAGCGACATCTCCCAGGTTGACAATGGGTTTTCCGACCAAGATCGCATGAGGAGAATAAAGAGCCCCATAGTAAAGGGCACCAAAGGTCCCCATGGACAAGCCAGAGAAATTCATATCTTTTGGCTCAAAGCCGAGCAAGTCCAAGTGCTGATCAATAAAAGCAGTGATTTGACTTTCCAATTCTTCTGAGCCCATATAGAAGGATCCACCTTCCAGTCTTGGGTCAGAAAAGAGAATAAAGGGACTCCCCATCGCACGCATCATCCCAAACCCTTCAAATCCTTCAGCCGGACGATACCCAGAAAAGTAAATGTTTAAAGGTGGCTTCAGATCGCCAGGATGGAAATAAGCAAAAATTTCTTGGCGTTTGTGGTCCCGTAGCGTCTTAGCTCCTACGGTCATCTCTCCTAAAGGACCATGTGACAAGCGCTTATGTAAGGCTCCGATCGTAAGCGTCCCTTCTCCTTTTGCTTCCAGCGAAAAGGCTAAGTAATAAGGTTCTGCTCCGTCCAATTCTAGTGGTTGCTCCATCTCTTCTTCTGAAAAGACTGCATCTTTGACCCACTCTCCCAGAGCACCAAAGCGGTAAAATTGAATCCGCAATTGCAGCTGACAGCTTGGATCTTTTTCATATTCCAACCAAAAATTGATGGGACGACTCGCATCATACACGTAGTTGTAGACCCACTGAGCAATCGGTGTAAACTCTTCACCGTATGATCCATCTAGCTTCAGAAAATGTTGCCCCAGCACCGTTTGCTGGCCAGCAAAATCCGGTCTCACTAGCAGGTCACGAACCGTAAAGGCATCTCCATATTGATTGTCGTATAAAAAGCGCTCTAAGACATAGAGAAATTGATGCTTATTTGAGAAATCCCAGGGTCTTGCTTGCTTGAGTCTTAAGAGGTGGGCCAATTCGTCAGAAGGCGCCTCTAGTTCATGGCTTTGATCATAAAAAACAGTATAAGGCTGGAAATAAGCCAGGTCTTCTCCTAAAGCTAATAAATCTTCTGGCTTTTCCAGAATCAAGGCTTTGAATTTGGAGATTTCCTCTTCTTCCATATACTCTTTGAGCGATGGAAGAGTGGTAGCTTGAAAAAAGTGCCAGCCTAGTCCAGCAGGAAGCTCCACTTGATCCTGCCAACTGCTTGAGCCGATTTGGAGAATATGGGGTATTTGTTGTTTTTTATCCATGACGTTCTTTCATCCATCCTTCCCATTTCTCGATCAAGCGTTGACCGGTGTATTCTTGAATTTTTTCGATCGAGTAGACCAAGGCTTCGTTCCAAGGCTTCAATTCCAATAAAAAGTGAGTAATCGCCTTTTCTAATTCCTTGTCTCCCTTTGATAAGACATAACCATTTTTCAAATGATCGACATATTCTGTCTGGACGCGGTTGACCTGTGGAATCCCAGCAGAGATCCCTGCAATCTGCGTATAGAGGTTGGGTTCCTCGCTTAAATCTACGATCAAGCGTGTTTTTTCCAACTCTTGAATAATGTCATTTTCATTTGAAAAATTCTTAACTACAAAGCGATAGTCCGGTGCATCTTGTACGGACTCTTCATCGATGATCTGGTTTTCCCCAAGCCCTTCTATTTGGGCTGGTGATTGAACCAGATGCAAATCCTGCTCGCTAGCGATCAATTCCTCGAGTTGCCCTTCTAATTCCTTAACACGCTCCGGCGAGCCATTGTAAAATGCAAAAACAACTTCAAATAAAGGATGTTGCACCAACACTTCCAGAACCTTCTTGAGCTGGCTCTTACTTGGAAGCTCGGCTTCGTTGACATAAAAGTAAATCTTTGATTCCTTACGTTCCTGACTAGATCCCAAACGGAGGCGGGAATCAAAAGAGGTAATCCGGTGTGTCTTTTGAGCCAAGCTAGGAGAAAAGACTCCAATCGCTTCTTTGGTTTTTTCACTATCTGTGATCAAGAGCTGGGCATCAATCATATCAAAATAGAGGGCAAAGTTTTCGGCAGACAAGGGCTGACGATCCCCATAGAAAGACAAGACTTTCTTGACGCTACTTGCCGTATCTTGTAAAAAGGCCAAATTTGCTGGATGAGCTGCCAAAACCAACTGATCTCGTCCTGGAACCAAGGTTGCTAGCTGCTCTTTCATTTTTTCAGCGACAACGTCTCCCATATTGGCATAGCTTTCTTTTTTGAAGGCATGAAAGAAAGCTTCATTGACCATGACGGAGTGGTTCTCTTCGATCAGCATCTCTCTCAAAACCCATTGCCCATCAAAACTCAGATACTCTTGGAAATAGGGTTTTCCCTCATTGTAGTAGATTCTACTAGAGATAAAGCCACGATCATCTAAGTACTCGATGTAGCTGATCTCGTCATTCTTATAACGGGTCAAAGAGAGAAGGTTTCCATCCACTCCCATATCAAGTTTCGCTAGGTGGTGGCCCTTTCGAAATGCCATCACCAAAAAGGGAGTATAGGAAAAAGTGGTCTCACTCGGCCATTCGATGTCCTGAAGCTGAACTGGGCGCATAGCCAAATCAGACGGAACCTGTTGGATCTTATCAAAAATCGAAAGCACATCTGTCTCTAACAAATCTTGGCGGTGCAAAAAATAGCGCAGTTGTGGACTATATTGAGGCAACAATAAGATCCGATCCATTTCTGCTTCTTGAAAAATACGAACTTGATTAATGGTATCGTCAAATTCAATGGACTCTCGCATCCAGTACCAAGGGGTAGCTGTTTGCTGCCAGATGCGGTCCGTTCCATACCAGGCTGGTACAAAATAATACATGGTTACTCCTAGAATATTCTTGTATAACGTTGATTCACACGAAGGGCACGAATTTCTTCTCGGATATTGTAAATCATCCCGACAAACATGAGGAAGGTTCCTGGAATCATGGTCAAGCGCAAGAGATCCTTATCCCATAACAGGAGAGAAAAAGGAAGCGCCGTGAAGAGGATCAGATACAAGGTCCCAAAAACCGTCAAGCGTAGCACAATTTTATTGATATAGCGACGTGTATCTGCTCCAGGATAGACATGATCGATATACTCGGAAGCCTTCATCATCTTATCTGCAATTTCTTCTCCGTTTACATTGACAAAGGCAAAAGCAAAAGAGAGAAGGGCGATCATCAGAATGTAAAGAAGGATCCAAATCGGATCTCCCATCACCAAGTGTTTGGCTAAACGAGCAGCCCACTTGGCATTGGAATCCATAGACAAGATCAAGAGCATGGCATACTGAGGAATGGACACCAAGGTCATGGCGTACATAAAGGGCATCCCTCCTGCTGGGTTGAGCTTGATATCCAAAAAAGTATAACTTTTCAAGTTGTTGTGGATCCCTAATTTATTGACAGGAATCTGGTACTTGGAATATTCCACCAAGACTGCCACATAGACAAAAATCAAGATAAAAATCACGCCCAGAACATAAGCGATCTCTGGGATATTATTGACACTTGAAAGGGTCTGCATCACATCTTCTGGCAGGTACATAACCATCCCAGCCATCATGATCACAACAGAACTTCCAAGGCCCAAAGCGGCATTTAGATCGGAGAGCCAAACTAAAAAGAAGGCTCCGGCTACCATAATCATGGTATTGACCGCAATGACAAGTCCGGGGTTCAACCCTGTCTTCAAGGGGAGATACATGGCCACTGCCAAAGACTGGACGATGGCGAGCGCCAAGGTCACGTACATCTTTCGCCGCTCCACTATCTCCGTGCTGGTTTTTTCGAGGTTAAAGCGTTTTGAAACGGTAAACATCCGCCACAAAATCATGGAAGACATCCATGGGGATAGACCGATCGAAAAGATCGACATCCCGCGGAGATTTCCCCCCATCACAGCGCTTGAGAGCTGCAAGCCCGTTGTCGTTCCCTCATTGAGTCTCAAGGCCTTTGATAAGTCAACAAAAGGCAGGGAAATTTTACTTCCCAAAACATAAATAAAGACGAAAAATATCGTCCAACAAAATCTCTTTCCTACTTCAGATCGTTTTAACATTTCTTTTAAACTTTCTCTTACTCATTTTGACTCTTCCACCAGGGAAACAGCCTTTAAATATGTGCCTTTAGAGCATTTTATCTCAACTTATTTTACCATAATTTGCGACTTTTCCAAACTCATTTGTCACTAATATTTGATAATATTTCAAATTCCCCATTTGGTACCGTATTCAACAAAAAATCCTTCAGATGTTTATCTGAAGAATCTGGTTTACTTGGACATTATTCTCCTAAAGCCATGATGGTATCGACGAATAATTTCTTTGTAAAATAGCCATTGCGGATCAAATAAGAAGTATAGTGAGCCTTTTGGACCATTTGGGCATACGCTTCTTCTGTGCAGTCTTGAACCAGACGATTAGCTTCTTCAAGACTGGATGCTACAAAGCCAAGCCCTTTTTCTCGAATATAGTCTGCATTTGACAAATAGTCTGGCACGACTACCGGAAGACCTGCGGATAAGTAAGTCGATAATTTGTAGGAAATATTTTCTTTGTAGTAATCTCGCTCATCCTCGGGGTTCTCTGAATTTCCCCAGACCAGCCCAAACCCCCCCTTAGAAAGCTCCAAAAGCAACTCTTGCTTAGTTCGCCACCCTTCAATATGGACCTTGGAATAATCAACTCCTTCAACTGGTTCGGTATAAACATGAAGGGGTGTATCATATTTCCAGTCGATGATATGTGGGAAACGTGAAGGATTTCCTGAGAAGATCAGTTTTTTCTCAAATTGCGGAGTATAGAGGTCCAAACTATGGGTCAAATCCCACAACTTTTGGACCACATATTTTTTCACTGTGAGTCCTTCTGATACTAGACGATGGTACATTTGCTCTGACGGAACAACGACCAGATCACTCTGATTGTACATGTCGATATAGTTGGGCATTAGGTAATAATTGCTCTCAAACATGAGTGGTGGAACATCATGGATAAACATGACCAGCTTGGTTTGAAGGAGTTTTAACTTATCAACCAAACGGCGGTCCCACTCAATTCCATTCCAAGAAGGAGATTGAACGAAGACAATATCCCCAAAAGCAACGCCTGCTAAAATCCCATCCATTCGCGAGTTCAATTCGCTAGCTGGTTCATTGCTATGATCATAAAAGTAGATCCCTAATTCATTAACCCCAAGTTCACGAACGACATTCATAATATCGTTTTGTGCCATCAGGGCAACACTTTTCGAAGATTGCCCAAATAGATTTGTAAAATGGATTTTCATCTCTTTCCTCTGACTCTTCTTTTTTAATCCCATATTTTCTGAAGATATGAAGGCAAACAGAGCTTTTCACAAAGTAACCTTTTTCATATCCCTCAACGAAAACTTCCTCATTCATTATAACATATTTCCCAACTTCTTAGACATTCTAGATCAATAAAAGACCGGTTCATTCCGGTCTTTTAAGGTTTTATTTGCCATCTTTTTTCCGAATTCCTAAAAGGGCTAATCCAGACAGAAGAATGGAAGCTCCTGTAGCAAGAATATTAGATGAAGGATGGGCACCTGTCTCTGGAAGAGCAGGTCCTGAAGAACGTGTCGCACTTAGCGAGCTTGCATCTGATGGAGATTCTGAGTAAGAGGTGTCTAACGAAGACACGACAGACTCCGAAGAACTTGTCACAGCAGAGAAACTTGACGCATAAGACACACTGATCCATTCAGAAATTTCCTGCGATAAGGATTGACTCTCTGTTGATGATGCGCTTATAGAATCTGAAACACTCGTCAAAGGAAATTCAGATACTGGCATGGACGTTGAAGCCGATTCGCTTGCTGAAAGGAGCGAAGTTGATTGGCTATAGGAGTCTGATTTTGAAACAGATGTTGATGCTAGAGATTCTGAATGGGATGTCCATTGTGAAGCAGATAGACTCTCAGAAACGGATCGAGAGAACGATCCAGACTCTGAAACCTGCGATGCAGCTACGACATGAGAAGTTGAAGCCGATTCGCTTGTCGAAGCAGAAGCTTGAACTAATGAATCTGATTGACTTGCTGAGACTGATTCTTGTACCAGCGAGTCTGATTGGCTAGCTGAAACCGACGCTTGTACTAAGGAGTCGGATTGACTGGCCGAAACGGATGCTTGGGCCAACGAATTTGATTCACTTGCCGAAACGGATGCTTGGGCCAAGGAGTCAGATTGACTTGAAGAAACTGATTCTTGAACCAAGGATTCAGATTGACTTGCTGAAACGGATGCTTGAATCAGCGAGTATGATTGGCTAGCTGAGACCGGGGCCTGAACCAAGGATTCTGACTGACTCGCGGAAACTGACTCTTGGACCAACGACTCGGATTGACTTGCTGAAACGGATGCTTGGGTCAAAGATTCGGATCGACTAGTTGAGATCGACTCTTGGACTAGCGAATCGGATTGACTCGCTGAAACGGAGTCCTGAATCAACGAGTCGGACTGACTAGTAGAAACGGACGCTTGAACCAAAGACTCGGATTGACTAGTTGAGATCGACTCTTGGATTAGCGATTCTGATTCACTTGCTGAAACGGATGCTTGGGCCAAGGAGTCGGATTGAATTGCCGAAACGGATTCTTGAACCAAGGAATCTGACTGACTCAACGAAACGGATTCTGACAGCTTTTTGCTCATCGAAATAGATTGTGACAAGGAAATCAGTTGAGAAACCACTTCCTCCGATCCAACCGCCGATGTTGACTGCGATTGAGACACAGAAATTGATCTAGATACTAAATTAGATAAGGATACCGACTGACTCAACGAAACAGATTTCGAGGCTTTTTCAGACTCACTCTTAGATGCTGATGCTGCTTTTGATTGTGAGTCGGATTGACTCGCTGAAATCGACTCTTGAACCAGCGACTCAGATTGGCTTGAAGAAACTGATTCTTGAACCAACGAATCAGACTGGCTGGCCGAAACGGATTCCTGAAGCAAAGACTCTGACTGACTTACTGAAACCGACGATTGAACCAAGGATTCTGATTGGCTAGACGATACAGATGCCTGAACCAGCGAGTCTGATTGACTCGCAGAAACTGATTCTTTAACCAGCGAATCGGACTGGCTGGCCGATACAGATGTCTGAACCAAGGAATCTGACTGACTGGCGGATACAGATTCCTGAACCAACGAATCAGACTGGCTGGCAGATACGGATTCACGAATCAAGGAATCTGACTGACTCGCTGATACAGATTCTTTAATCAAGGAATCTGATTGACTTGCAGATACGGAGGCTTGTACCAGTGACTCTGACTGACTAGCTGAAACTGACTCTCGAACCAAGGATTCTGATTGACTGGCAGAAACTGATTCTTTAACCAGTGACTCTGATTGGCTAGCGGAGACTGAGGCTTGAATCAACGAGTCTGATTGACTGGCTGAAATCGACTCTTGAACTAGCGAATCTGATTTACTCGCTGAAATGGACTCTTGAATCAACGACTCTGACTGACTGGCGGAAACTGATGCTTGAATCAAGGACTCTGACTGGCTTGCTGAAACCGACGATTGAACCAACGAGTCTGATTGACTAGCAGAAACTGAGGCTTGAACCAAGGAGTCTGACTGACTGGCGGATACAGATTCTTTAACAAGCGAATCGGACTGACTGGCAGAAACTGATGCTTGAATCAACGACTCAGACTGGCTTGCTGAAACCGACGATTGAACTAACGAATCCGATTGACTTGCTGAAACCGACTCTTGGACTAGAGCCTCCGACTGACTAGTGGAGATCGATTCCTGAACCAACGAGTTGGATTCGCTTGTCGATACAGATTGTGACAAGGAAATCGAGGTTGAAACCTGTGAATCTGATTGACTGGCGGAGCTAGATGCTTGTGACAAGGAAACGGACTCACTGACCGAAACAGATTGAGAAGATGAAATGGATTCTGAAACTAGTGACTCTGAAGTTAAAATCGAGAAGTTTTGAGATTGTGAAGTAGATTCTGACGGTGTCATCTTCCGATAGTAATAATTCACACTCGTTAAGGGGTATGAATCTACTATTTTTTTGATCGTTTGTTTGAAGTTGGAAAAACCATCTGCTCCTTGAGGTGTTGCATCTTCTCCAACGACCATGGTCGTATTTTTATCGAGGTAGGCCGATTTTGGAAGTTCCGTGAATGGTTTTGGAACAGTATATTCTATTCCTGTTTTCTCATCAGTGTATGTAACTGTCTCCTTACTAGAGAACCAACCTGTAATATCCAACTCAAAATGTTGGTAATCTATTCGTTTTGGTGTGACATTTAGGAAGTAGTCCTTGTTTTTACTTTCAACTTTACGAGTTCCACCTAAATCTGAAAGGTTATCCGTATTATCTTGTTTAAATTCTTTTTCATAAACAAGTGTATATACATCGGTTACCTTAGCATTTCCTACATCACCACTACTAACATCATGTATTTTAGAAGGATCTAAAACATAGTAGCGAAGAGAATAATCACCATTTTGATTAAGGGTGACAACTTCACTTTTAATGAAATGCTCACGCGCATCCCCTAATAGTTCAATTCTTGATTTCCCATTCTTACTATTATCGAACACCCCACTTTTACGATTCGGGAACACGGTGTGCGCTGGGACCTGTACATAACCAGGAAATTCGCGTGGATTGGAAGCTGTATAATGCTGGCCTTCCAATCCGTAGATTCTATACTCTAGTAAGGATCTTTCTTTCCCCGTTGGTTCATATTGCCCATTAAACCATCTACCATTCGGGTCCACTTCTCTATAGAAGGTCGATTGTTGTCCCATCATAGATGGAATTTTGATACTAGGATACGTCCTAATCAATTGCCCTTGATTCTCAGGCGTCATGACATCATAAATACTCCGGAATAAGAAAGCCTGTTCCGGAATAAAATTCGTCAGCATTCCAAAGGTCCCATTACCTGTAGAAGGTTCCGAATTAAAAACCTTGTTCCCAAGGGGAGCCTGACCAATTAGTACTTCTTTTGGTAATTGAATATCTTGGCCATATCCTTCTGGAGATACAGTTTGTGAAAAAATTTCAGCCCCATCTGATTTTCGGACAATGCGGAAATAAACATCCATTGCCTTATGCTTTTCCGGATCTATCTCACTGATATCAATCGACATAGTCGCATAGTAACCAAGTGACTCTCCTTGTTTATTCACAAAGTCCCAAATACCAAATGTATAACGATTGGTGTAGGGTTCACCTAAAAAATTTTTCAACTCTTCAGGCGAAAATCTTAAGAGATCTTTATCTAGATGAGGATCCTTAGCATATCCTGGTGTGTCAAGTGTAGGATCTTCTACACTCGCACCATTGGGATCTTCTGGGTTCGGGGTCATATCCAATACATCATCAGCCAAGTATGTTTCCTCAGCTAGAGGAGCCAACTGAGCAGAGATCGCAGGTTTCCCATCTATATTCGTATTTCCCACAAAACCTGCAGCTGTCAAGGTCGTCATCATCTCATCGACAGCTTTCTCCAAGCGATCGCGCTGGTCAGCATAAGCTTGCGCACTGGCATTGGTGTGGATCAAGTTATTGCTTGCAGCCACTTCGGCCTGCACTTTGTTAATGACCGCTTCGACCACTGCTCAGCGATCGGTGTCCGTCATTTTAGATGCGTAATTCCCTGCAATTTCTTGAAGCAATTCAGCTTCAGAGGTATTTTGTTCTAAAACAGTGGCTTCTTCTAAACTAGTCGGCTCTTCAATACCTGCTTCTGACTCTAGAGCTTGAGCAGACTCGCTAAGTGCCGTTGATAATGCAGTTGATCCAACTTCGCTTAAGGACAAAGAGGTGGATTCACTGATCGAAGCAGACGCACTCTCAGATGTAGAAAAACTAGTTGATTCTGAAACAGAGATGGATTTTGAAGGCTGACTTGAAGTTTTCGCTAAGACCACACTATCCACTTCTGCCAAGGTTTCCTCTTTTGTCTCGGAAACCGTTGGTGCAAGTGATGTTACATCCTCCGCCTTAGCAGTCGTAGCAAGCACAGCACCACCAAAAACAGTCCCTACCGTAATCAAACCTTTTAAGAAGGCTTGGTTATGCTTATGACTTTCTATTTGATCTTGCTGCACGTTGGCAATGATGGTCTCCTCCACTTGCCCACGCACCACGCGAAAGAGGCCTAGAGCAGCTGTTGATGCTCGAAGCCAATTTTTTCCTGATTTAATTAATTTGAAGCGTACGACACGATCTGTTTCACGAAAGTTTCCTTTTGAACGCTTAAATTGCATGATATTCCCCTTACATTGTAGTCATTATTCATTATACAGCAATACTACGTAGATTCAAGTAATTTGCTACAAAAAACTTATATATTATCGTTTAATTTTCAAATTTTTTTGTAACACATTAAAAACACCTCATTCTACTAGAAAAAAAGTGAATCTCCTATGAGATTCACTCGAAAAAAATGATATTTCCTACTAGATCAGTTCCCCTTCTTTTTACGTCGGGTAAGTCCAGCAATTCCAGCTAACCCTGTAACTACCCCAAGAAGAGCTGATGTTACAGATCCTGTTTCGCCAGTATTTGGAAGCACCACAGACTGGCTGTGTTTTTGTGATCCACTTGCTGATTCGGATGCAGACAATGACTCTGAATGAGAAATTGATTGGCTCATTGAGTTAGAGTATGAACCGCTACCAGATGTTGATCCTGATTGTGATTGACTCACTGAAACTGAAGTACTTACTGATGTTGAAGTTGATTCAGGGGCAGAGGTACTCAATGATGCTGACTCAGATGCAGATACTGATGTCGAAACTGAAACCGAAGTAGAGACTGACTGGCTTTCTGATACTGAACTGCTCAACGATGCTGACAATGACTCAGAGGCTGATGCTAATTCAGAAGTAGAGACAGATTCAGAGGCTGAAACCGACTCAGACGCTGAAGTTGATTCTAATGTTGAAACCGACTCAGAGGCTGACAATGATTCAGAGACTAACTGACTTTCTGATACTGAAGTGCTCAACGATGCTGACAATGATTCTGATGTCGAGATTGATTCAGACGTTGATGCTAATTCAGAGGCTGACGCTGATTCGGACGTTGAAACTGATTCTGAAGTAGATACCGATTCAGAGGCTGATACTGACTCGGAGGTTGATACCGATTCAGATGTTGAGACTGATTCAGACGTTGATACTGATTCAGAAGTTGACACTGACTCAGATGCAGATGCTGATTCGGACGTAGACGCCGACTCTGATGTCGAAACTAAAACTGAAGTAGATGCCGATTCTGATGCAGACACTGACTCAGAGGTAGAAACTGACTCAGAGGTTGAGACCGATTCAGACGTTGAAACTGATTCAGACGTTGAGACTGACTCTGACGTCGAGACTGACTCTGACGTCGAGACCGATTCAGACGCTGAGACTGATTCGGATGTTGACACTGATTCAGATGTAGATACTGATTCAGACGTTGAAACTGATTCAGACGTTGAAACTGATTCAGACGTTGAAACTGATTCAGATGTAGATACTGATTCTGATGTAGATACTGATTCTGAGGCTGATACTGATTCAGACGTTGAAACTGATTCTGAAGTAGATACCGATTCAGATGCTGAAACTGACTCAGACGCTGACACTGATTCGGACGTTGAAACTGATTCAGACGTCGATGAAGAATCAGACGTTGAAACTGATTCGGATGCTGAGACCGACTCAGAGGTTGAGACTGATTCGGATGCTGAGACCGACTCAGAGGTTGAGACTGATACGGATGCTGAGACCGACTCAGAGGTTGAGACTGATTCGGATGCTGAGACCGACTCAGAGGTTGAGACTGATTCGGATGCTGAGACCGACTCAGAGGTTGAGACTGATTCGGATGTTGATACTGACTCAGACGCTGACACTGATTCGGACGTTGAAACTGACTCCGATGTCGATGCTGACTCAGATACAGATACTGACATCGAAACTGAAACCGAAGTAGAGACTGACTGGCTTTCTGATACTGAATTGCTCAACGATGCTGACAATGATTCTGATGTCGAGATTGATTCAGACGTTGAAAGTGATTCAGAAGTAGACACTGATTCAGACGTTGAGGCTGACTCAGACGCAGAAGTTGATTCCGATGTTGAAACCGACTCAGAGGCTGACAATGATTCAGAGACTGAAACTGACTCAGATGTTGAGACTGAAACTGAAGTAGAAACTGACTGACTTTCTGATACTGAAGTGCTCAACGATGCTGACAATGATTCTGATGTCGAGATTGATTCTGATACAGAAACCGATTCAGACGTTGAAACTGATTCGGACTCTGAGACTGATTCTGATGTTGAAACTGATTCAGAAGCAGAGGCTGATTCTGATGCTGATACCGACTCAGATTCAGAGGCTGACGCTGATTCGGACGTAGATACTGACTCAGAGACTGAGACTGACTCAGATGTCGAGACTGATTCAGAGGTTGAAACTGACTCAGACGCTGATACTGATTCGGACGTTGAAACTGATTCGGAAGTTGATGCCGATTCAGAAGTCGAGACTGATTCGGACGTTGAAACCGACTCAGACGCTGACACTGATTCAGACGTTGAAATTGACTGACTTTCTGATACTGACTCGGATTCTGAAACTGATTCTGATGTTGAGACTGACTCAGACGTCGATACCGATTCAGAGGTTGAGACTGATTCTGATGTAGAGGCCGACTCAGAGGCTGATGCTGACTCAGATACAGAAACTGATTCAGACGTTGACACTGATTCTGATACAGAAACCGACTCGGACGTAGACACTGATTCGGATACAGAAACCGATGCAGACGCTGAGACTGATTCAGACGTTGAAACCAACTCAGAGGCTGAAATTGACTCGGATGTTGATACTGATTCAGAGGCTGAAACCGACTCAGACGTAGAGGCCGACTCAGAGGCTGAAACCGACTCAGACGTAGAGGCCGACTCAGAGACTGATGCTGACTCAGAGGCTGACGCTGACTCAGACGCTGATTCAGAAGTTGACGCTGACTCGGACGCAGAGGCTGATTCAGAGACTGAGAATGATTCTGATGTTGAAACTGACTCAGACGCTGAAACTGATTCAGAGGTTGAGACAGACTCGGATGCAGAAACCGACTTAGATGCAGAAACTGATTCGGATGTCGATTCCGATTCAGACGTAGACACTGATTCAGATACAGAAACCGACTCGGATGTTGATACTGACTCGGACGTTGAAACTGACTCAGACGTTGATACTGATTCGGATGTCGAGAGTGATTCAGAAGCAGATGCAGATTCGGATGTTGATACTGACTCAGACGCAGAAGCTGATTCGGATGTTGATACTGACTCAGACACAGAAGCTGATTCGGATGTTGATGCCGATTCGGATGCAGATGCAGATGCCGATTCTGAGGTCGACACTGATTTGGATGTTGAAACCGACTCAGACGCTGAAACTGATTCAGAGGTTGAGACAGACTCGGATGCAGAAACCGACTCAGATGTAGAAACTGATTCTGAGGTTGAAACCGATTCGGATGCTGATGTTGATTCGGACGTTGAGACCGACTCAGAGGCTGAAACTAACTCAGAGGCTGACGCTGATTCAGAGGCTGACGCTGACTCAGATGCAGAAACTGATTCTGATGTAGATGCCGATTCGGACGTTGAAACTGACTCTGAAGCCGATATTGATTCAGACGTTGAAACTGACTCGGACGTTGAGACTGATTCGGATGTTGACACTGATTCTGATGCAGATGCAGATGCCGATTCTGAGGTCGACACTGATTTGGATGTTGAAACCGACTCAGAGGCTGAAATTGACTCGGATATTGAGACAGACTCGGATGCAGAAACCGACTCGGATATTGAAACTGATTCGGATGCTGATACTGACTCAGAGGTTGAGGCTGATTCGGATGTTGACACCGACTCAGACGTAGATACTGATTCAGAGGTTGATGCTGACTCGGACTTAGACACCGATTCTGAGGTAGACACCGATTCTGAGGTTAACGCTGACTCAGACGTCGAGACTGACTCAGAGGTCGAGACTGATTCAGAAGCAGAGGCTGATTCAGAAGTTGACACTGACTCAGACGCAGAAGCTGATTCGGATGTTGACACTGACTCAGATGTAGATACCGACTCAGACGTCGAGACTGACTCAGATGTAGACACTGATTCTGACGTTGACACTGATTCCGACGCTGAGACTGACTCGGAATCTGATGCTGACTCAGAGGTTGATGCTGATTCAGAAGTTGACGCTGACTCGGACGCAGAGGCTGATTCAGAAGTTGACGCTGACTCGGACGCAGAGGCTGATTCTGACATTGAAACCGACTCTGAAGTCGAAACTGACACTGAAGCAGAGACTGACTGACTTTCAGATACTGAGGTGCTCAACGATGCTGACAATGATTCAGAGGTCGAGATTGACTCAGACGTTGAGACTGATTCAGATACAGAAACTGACTCAGAGGTAGATGCCAACTCTGAGGTTGAAATTGACTCAGACGTAGATACAGATTCAGAGACTGAAACTGACTCAGAGGTCGAGACTGATTCTGAGGTTGACGCTGACTCAGACGTCGATGCCGACTCAGACGTCGATGCCGACTCAGACGTTGATACTGATTCTGACGTTGAAACCGACTCTGAGGTTGAGATTGATTCTGACGCTGACTCGGACACTGACACAGATTCAGACGCTGAGACTGACTCCGATGTTGATGCCGATTCAGAAGCAGACACTGATTCTGAGGCTGAAACTGACTCAGATGTAGAAACCGATTCGGATGTTGATACTGATTCTGATGTAGATGCTGACTCGGACGCTGAGACCGATTCAGAGGTTGATGCTGATTCAGAGGTTGATGCTGATTCTGAGGCTGAAACTGACTCAGAGGCTGATACTGATTCAGATACAGAAACAGACTCGGAAGTCGATACTGATTTGGAAGTCGACACCGACTCAGACGTTGAAACCGACACCGAAGTAGAGGCTGATTGACTCTCTAATACGGAAGTGCTCAACGATGCGGATTTTCTAGTGGACTCACTCAAAGATACTGATGCAGACTCAGATTGCGATTGGCTTACGGATTTTGAAGCAGACTCGCGAGTCGATTGACTTAGTGACTCTGATACCGACTGTGAAAGCGATGCTGATGCTGACTGACTCACTGAAACAGAGGCGCTCGTTGAAGCGGATGTCGAACTTGAGACAGACTGGCTAACCACCTTGGATACACTCGCCGATACCGAAGCAGACTGCAAGGCACTGACACTTGCAGAAGCTGATTCAGAAACCTTCTCAGATTCAGATTTTCTTGTCGATACAGATTGACTCGTTGAAGCGGATTGAGATTGAGAAATCTCCTTGCTCAACGATTGACTGCGAGATAGACTTGCTTGAGCTGAAACACTTGCCGACGCTGATTGGCTCAATGAAACTGACAAACTTTGCGAGCGGACCGAACTCAGTGACTGGCTTAATGAAACGCTCTGCTGAGCCGATACGCTCTGTGATTGCTTCGCACTTAAAGACTGACTGATCGATTGCGAAGTCTTCGCAGATGCACTCTGACTGTTTGATACAGACTGACTGTGATCGCTATCTGACAGTTTCACCGCTACGACATTGGTCGTACTATCTTTATAAGTAATGGTGACTGTACCATCACTATTAACCGTATAGGACTTAATCCGGTTAGCTACCTCTGGGTTGACTGCCGATACAGCTGCAATCACCTTGCTCTTATCTGCATCTGTCAATGCAGTTAGACTCGTCACCTGAATAGTGCTTGTCGGCGCCACACCTGGCGTACGATCAGCGAGACGCCCTTGGGTAATCCGAATCTCACCCAAACCGTTTGGACGGTTCATATTGGAGGCATTGTCAATAGCCGCGACGTTGCGTTGCCATGTATTTCGGTAGGTATGGTAAAGATCATCCTTCAAATGAATGGTCGTTGTGATGGTTGCAGGGTTCGCACTGGTAGCCGTAATATCACCCGTGATAGGAGCAATATCACCCGTTCCATACTGGCTGCCACCAAAGAAATTCCCGTTCAAGGCATTGTCATTCAAATCGGCTCTTGCAACGACTTTCATTTCTTTCAACTTGCCACTGTCATCAGTAGCTGTAAAGGTAACTACCGCATCATCACCAGCGTAAATAGTATAATTCTTCCCACCACCTTCAAGAGGGGTTGATTTCGGTTCCACACCATTGACGGTCAACTTAGCCGTCACTTCAGGACGCGTTCCGTCAGTTACAGCCACGGAATTACTGGCATCGGAATACACCGCATAATCACCATACATGATGCGAGCTTTGGCTGTTACACCACCCGTTTGCAAGGGAGCATTCGGTGTTAAGATCGCTTGTCCAGAAGCATCCGCTACTGCTGTTCCGATTTCATCATCATTGTTATACAAGACAACGGTCGATCCAGGCTCAGCACCGGTCACTGTTACAGGCGTTTGGGTGTAGGCTTTCTCCAGCAAGCGTGTCTCCACCGTTGGTGCTGCAAGTCGCTTCACTGGAGCCGTCACATCATTTGTAGTGTTATCTTTATAGGTAATGGTCACCACACCAGATGATGAAACGGAATAAGATTTAAAGTCCTTTGAAGTCGCAATATTTGGATTAGTAGCTTTAAACGCTTCCCAAACCTTATCTTTTTCAGCCTGGGCCAAGTTAGTAGTATCATTAACAAAAGTCGCTGTCGTCACAGCCGTAATCGGATTACGAATACCATCATTTTGCGGCAAGACCTGGATTCGTAGCGTACGTGTCACTGACTGCTTAGCCGTATTCGTCACTACAAAAGAAAGATTATAAATTTTTCCAGGCGTTACGACTTCTGTCTGGCCAACAGTTCCCATAATATTAAATGCTACTGCACTATTTCTTAGTGCCGACGTCTGAGGAAAATTGATGCCATTCACACGATCACTACCAGAAGCGTAGCCAAGGCTTTTAATACTATTTCGTGTAGGAATGGTTTCAACAACATTATAAGCCTGATTGATGTAGTCAGAGTTATAAACAGAAATCAAGGCATTGTTAGCCGGACCTAAATTATACTGGGGTGCACGGAGGCTGGTATCTGTGTCAATACGGTTCCCATTTCGAGGGTCGCGCTGACCAGATGTCGCGCGCAGCACCGCGTTGACCAAACGATTCCGAGCGGTTTTTGCTTGACTTTCCACGGCATCGATTTGAATTGCCGGATTGGACAAACCTACACGAATAGCCTCCAAAGCCAGATCTCCATTTTCAATAGCAGTTTCTGTCCCAGGGATTTCCAGAGCCTGTGCCCGATAGGTATATAAATCCAAAGCTAAGACTTGCAGACGCTTCACCTGGTCTTCCGAGCGAGTGGTCTGAGCCACTACTTCTTTCTCGCTCGTTTCAGGAGTAGCTACATGAATAGTATTATTCTCTGAGAGAGTGCTACTAGCAATTTCTGAAGTAGACGGACTCGCTGAACCACTGACAAGATGAGATTCACTCAAAGACACCGATTGAGACAGAGAAAGGCTGTCACTAGCTGACTCTGAAAATGAGATAGATTCACTTATAGATTGACTGGCTGACACAGAATCTGAGTTTGACGTCGTCCCCAAGACAAGACTATCCGAACCCGCTACACCGGTCGACGGGCTGATTTCTGATCCAACAGTCACATTCATTTCATTTTCCTCAGCAAATACTGGATTGGCAACCGTTGTCGCTCCAGCCAGCGCCCCTAGCACAACCATCCCTTTGACCAGATCAGCAGGCATAGAGTGTGATGATGCTTCATATTGAACCACGATATTTTCATCCACACCACCTCGCAGGACGCGAAATAGGCCTAACCGCGAGACAGATGCCCGTACCCAATTCTTTCCTGATTTGATTAATTTATAACGTGTGATTCGCTCCGTTTCGCGAAAATCACCCTTCGAACGTTTAAAAAACATGTCCGCTCCTTAAAAATAAGATATCGAGTTATTATACACTAATTTTCCCCAAAAGTAACTAATTAAGACTAGTTTTTAACATAAAAAACAGCACACAAAAAGAGAACCCGGAGGTTCTCTTTTTGGATCCTTTTTCATTTCCCACATACCTGAAATGACCGAATCAAATTAGGGTAGAAGATTATTTTTCATCTTCTTTTTTGCGGTTTCCAAGTGCTACAACCCCTGCAACCCCTGCAACTGCTCCAAGAAGAGCTGAAGCTACAGATCCTGTTTCACCAGTATTTGGAAGTTGTTCAAGAGCTGGAGCTGGTTTAGCTGGTTGCTCAGGAACTGGGTTCACTGGTGTATTAGGTGTTGGATCTACCGGTGTGTTTGGTGTTGGATCCATTGGTTTATTAGGTGTTGGATCTACCGGAGTATTTGGTGTTGGAGTTGGTGGCACCGGAGTATTTGGTGTTGGAGTTGGTGGCACTGGAGTGTTTGGTGTTGGAACGTTTGGAGTCTTCACAAGTTTGTAAACATAAGTAACGTTCTTATCACCTTCGATAACTTTACCAGTTGTTGGGTCAGTTGTTGTCAAGTGACCTTCACCGTCAACGTTACCTACTGGGTAGTTACCTTGTGGTACCAATTCATAGACTTTACCATCTGCAGTTGTGATTGTCTTAGGACGGTTATCCACAACTGTATCGTAGTCTTTACCTACTGGTTGGTCTTTTTCATCCACTACTGAAGTCTTGATCGTGTTACCATTTTCATCTACATAGTGAACGTATACATTACCCTTAGGTTGTACAGGTTCTTCGACAAGTTTGTAGATGTAAGTAACGTCTTTACGTCCTTCAACCACTTTACCAGTTGTTGGGTCTGTTGATTCAAGGTGACCTTGAGTATCTACTTTACCAACTGTGTAGTTTCCGACTGGTACGATTTCGTAAGTTTTACCTTCGAATCTAATGTATTGTGGACGGTTGTCTTCAACAGTGTTGTAGTCTTTACCTACTGGTTGGTCTAACTCATCTGTTACTGATTCTTTAATGGTGTTACCTTCAGTATCTTTGTAGTGTACGTATACGCTACCCTTAGGTTGAGTTGGTTCTTCCTTCACTTCTTTGTAAACGTAAGTGATGATTGAACGTGGTTTATCAACTTTACCTTTAATTGGATCAGATGATTCTAAGTGTCCATCGCCATCAACTTTACCTACTGGGTAGTCACCTTTCGGTACGATCTTGTAAGTCTTACCGTCTGGAGTCTTGATAGTATTAGGTTTTTCACCTTCCTCAGTTGTGTTATATGGTGTGTCATATGGTGAGTTTGGTGTGTCTTGACGAGGTTTTTGAATTTCTTTACCATTTTCGTCTACGTAAGTGATGATGACGTCACCTTCTTTAGGTTTCGTTGGATCTTCTTTCAATTGGTAGACATATGTTACGTTCGTATCTTCTTCAGCAACTTTACCAGTTGTAGCATCATCACCTGTCCAGTGACCTTGATCGTCGACTTTACCTACTGGGTAGTTACCAGCTGGTACCAATTCGTATGTCTTACCTTGGAACTCGATCGTGCTTGGACGGTTGTCTACTACTGTATCGTAGTCCTTATCAACTGGTTGATCTTTTTCGTCAGTTACTGATTCTTTGATCTTGTTACCATTGACGTCAACATAGTGAACGTATACGTTACCCTTCACTTCTTTATAAACGTAAGTGATAGTTGATTTAGGTTTATCAACTTTACCTTTAATTGGATCAGATGATTCAAGGTGTCCGTCACCGTCAACTTTACCTACTGGGTAATCACCTTTTGGTACGATCTTGTATGTCTTACCATCTGGAGTCTTGATTGTGTTAGGTTTTTCACCTTCCTCAGTTGTGTTATATGGAGTATCATATGGTGAGTTTGGTGTATCTTGACGAGGATCTTTAATCACTTTACCTTTTGTATCTACATAAGTGATGATTACTTCACCTTGTTTAGGTGTTTCACTTTCAGAATTTGATGAAGAATTAGATGCTGATTGTGATACAGATGTAGAAAGCGATGTTGAAGCCGATGTGCTCAATGATGCTGATTGGCTTGCAGATACTGATGCTGATGCTGATGCCGATGTGCTCAATGATGCTGATTGGCTAGCAGATACTGATGCTGATTCAGAAGCTGATGTGCTCAATGACGCTGATTGACTAGCAGATACTGATGCTGATGCTGAAGCCGATGTGCTCAATGATGCTGATTGGCTTGCTGATACTGATGCTGACTCAGATGCTGATGCGCTCAATGACGCTGATTGGCTTGCTGAAGTAGATGCTGATGCTGAAGCCGATGTGCTCAATGATGCTGATTGGCTTGCTGATACTGATGCTGACTCAGATGCTGATGCGCTCAATGACGCTGACGCTGACTCAGATGCTGAAACAGATTCAGACGTTGATGTTGAAGCTGATACTGATGCTGACTCAGACGCTGATGTTGATTCAGAAACTGATTGGCTTGTTGAAGCTGATTGTGATTCTGAAATAGATTGCGATGCTGATTCAGATGCAGAAGCTGATTCGCTCAATGATGCTGATTGGCTCGCAGATACTGATGCTGATTCAGAAGCTGATTCGCTCAATGACGCTGATTGGCTCGCAGATACTGATGCTGATTCAGACGCTGATGTGCTCAATGATGCTGATTGGCTCGCAGATACTGATGCTGATTCTGATGCCGATGTGCTCAATGATGCTGATTGACTTGCTGATACAGAAGCTGATGCTGAAGCCGATGTGCTCAATGATGCTGATTGACTTGCTGATACGCTTGCTGATGCTGAAGCCGATGCGCTCAATGATGCTGATTGACTTGCTGATACGCTTGCTGATGCTGAAGCCGATGTGCTCAATGACGCTGATTGACTAGCTGATACAGAAGCTGATTCTTGCGCTGACGTACTCAATGACGATGATTGACTCGCAGACACACTTGCTGATTCAACAGCTGATTGGCTCAATGATGTAGAAGCTGATTCAGACAATGATGTAGAAGCTTGTTCTGATACAGACTGTGAGTTAGATACAACTTCTGATAATGATTGTGAAGCTGATGTTGATGCTGATGCTGAATTTGAACCTGAATCTGATTGTGATTCCACTTTCAACTTATAGATATAAGTAACATTCTTCTCACCTGAAGCCACTTTACCAGTCGTATCATCATCACCTGTCCAGTGACCTTGGCTGTCAACTTGACCTACTGGGTAATTACCAGCTTCTACAAGTTCGTAAGTCTTACCTTCGAACTTAATTTCTTTAGGACGATTATCTACTACAGTATCATAATCCTTCTCAAGTGGTTGATCTTGCTCATCAATAACAGATCCCATGATCGTATTTCCGTTAATATCTTTATAATGAACAAAGACACTTCCAACTTCTTCATAAACGTAAGTAATGGTAGATTTTGGTTTGTCAACTTTACCAGTAATAGGATCTGAAGATTTCAAATGACCATTTTCATCAACACCTCCTACTGGGTAATCACCTTTAGGAACAATTTTATAGGTCTTACCATCAGTTGTCTTGATGATATTTGGTTTTTCACCTTTTTCAGTTGTATCATATGGTGTGTCATATGGTGATTTAGGTGTATCTTGACGAGATTTTTGGATTTCGTTACCTTTCGTATCTACATAAGTGATAACAACTTCACCTTCTTTTGGTGTTTCTTTCACTTTATAGATATAGGTTACATTTTTATCTTGTTTAGCAACTGAACCTGTAATATCATCTGAAGATTTTAGGTGACCATCTGAGTCAACTTCACCAACAGTATATGTACCTGCTGGTACCAACTCGTAAGTTTTACCATTGTACTCAATTGTAGCTGGACGATTATCTTCTACTGTATCATAGTGTTTATTGATAGGTTGTTGATTTTCATCTGTTACTGAAGCTTTAATAGTTGTTCCTTCAGTATCTTTATAGTGAACGTAAACATTCCCTTTTTCGTCTGTCTTCTTGTAGTAGTGTACTGTATCACCAGATGGTTTTTCATTAGCAGCTGGAATTGAGAATTGGTTACCAAATCCACCTGTTGTCTTCACTGGATTACCTGATGAATCAGTCTTAATTGTCTTACCATCAGCTAACAAGGCATACTTCGTACGACCACCGATAACGTTTTGTGTATTACCACCAGTTGCTGAGTTTGCAGTTCCTTTCGGTTCATCCGTAAACATGTAATCTGCTTCGTTATAATGACCTTTTGCATACCAACCTGTAATGTAAACAAGACCTTCATCTGGCTTATCAGGATTATGCCATGGAGAAACAGACAATTGGTAATCACCATTCTTACTATTTACAAGTACTTTATCTGTTTCCATATTTGTTGCAGAAGGAATATACTTCTCACCTGCTTTAATCACTGGAGTAGTGTAAACAAGGGTGTAACCATTAGTATCTGTATTGTTAGCCATAGTTGACTCATTGAATGTAGATACAGCTGATGGATCCAATACATAGATCTTAGTTACTGTTGAACCATCGTTAGCTACTACTTCACGAATACGTTTAACGTAATAATGAGCACGAGTTCCCTTTAACTCAGCGTACTTAGTACCTACAGAGTTCCCAAGTTCACCAGATGTAGTTGATGAATCAGCTTGTTGGTACAAAACATAACCTTCAAATGAACGTGGGTTTGAAGCTGTATAGTTTTGACCTTGGATACCTGTCTGTGTATATGAAGCAAGTTCTGTTTCATTACCAGTTGGTTTATAGCTTTGAGTTGTTGTATCTGCTGAAGAGCGTGACGCATCATAAGTTGATGAGGTTGTATCAACTACTTTATAGTGAGTTGTTTGATTCATCTTAGTTGATGGTACACCGATTTGTACGTTTGGTTTAGTCTCACCTTGGTTGGCAGGTGTCAAGTAGTCGTATACTTGTTCTGTAGTATTAGCGAATGCAACATCTTCATTCTTTTTGATAATCACATCAACACTTGCAGAACCACCATCGGTTGAAGCATTGTATACAAAATATGGGTAGTATGTATTAGATGAAAGATTACCAAGGTTTACTTCTTTACCAGAGTTAGCTGAAGTCAATGTTGTATTTGCAACTTCGCTTCCTGTATTCTTGTCTACCAAACGAACATAAACATCAGGATTGTTTGTGCTTGTTGTCTTATCAACTGACAAAGTTACATAGTAATTTGTGTTATAAGCTTGGTTGTAAGATTTAAGGTTCCAAACACCGAATGTCAAACGATCTGAGGCTGGGTCAGCTGAGTAACCTGAAGGAATTGTAGTCGCTTTATCAGTAAGTGTCGCTCCATTGGCATCGTCCATTCCTGGAGTTGCGTCAACACCTGCTGCAAGCGTGTTAGAAGTAGAGATAGCATCCAACTGTGCTGAAATTGCTGGAGCGCCGTTTACTGTTGTGTTTCCAGTAAATCCTGCTGCAGTCAAGGTTGCCATCATGTCATCTACTGACTTGCTCAAACGTTCGCGTTGGTCTGCGTATGATTGAGCTGAAGCATTAGCGTTGATCAAGCTGTTGCTTGCTGTCAATTCTGTTTGAACTTTAGCGATAGCAGCTTCAAGTGCTGCTTTCTTTTCTGGAGCTGAAACAGTTGCTGAGTAGTCTCCTGCAATCTTGTTCAACAATGCTGCTTCTGAAGTGTTTTGTTCCAAAACAACTTTATCATCAGCTTTCGCTACTGTTGTAGTGCTTTCTACACTTGCTTCAGAGCCAGCTGCTACAGTTGATTCGCTTGAAGCTGCTGAAAGTTCTGCTGAACCTTGTTCGCTCAATGAAGCTGAGTGAGATACAGATACGCTTGTAGAGGTTGAAGCACTTGCAGATGCAGAAGCGCTAGCTGATTCTGTTGTTGACTCAGTTGTTGATTCTGTTGTTGATTCAGACTGAGATTCTGTTGTTGAAGTTGTACCAAGTACTGTACTTCCTTGTTCTACAAGAGCTTCACTTGAAAGCTCAGATGCAGTTGCAACATCTGATCCAATTTCATCAGCTTTAGCAGTGTTTGCTACTGTAGCTGCACCAAAAACAGCCCCAGCTGCTACAATCCCTTTGAGCAAGCCACGGCTTGTCATTTCTTTCACTGATACTGCGTCTTCACGCACTTCAGCTACAACAGTCTCTTCGACTTGACCGCGAATGACTTTCAAAAGACCAAAGTTAGAAGTCGCAGCACGCAACCAGTTTTTACCTGATTTGATCAATTTGAAACGAGTCACACGATCTGTTTCACGGAATTCACCGTTCGAACGTTTAAAAAACATTTCTGTCTCCTTATTACTTTTTTTATTTCCCTAACATTATAGACTAATCTGTCGATTTTTGGAAGCAATTATCCTTAATTATTGCTATTTTTTTATAATTTTTGTTTTAGATAGTAATAAAATCGTTTTCAGTAGGATCAATTTGTCAAACCGGGGCAATTTTTTGAAAAATCCTATAATACTTTTACTTTAGAGGTAAAACAAAAAGCCCCATTTAATAGGGACTTTTCTGATAATTATCTGATTTTTTCCAACATGTTTTCAATGTGTTGGATGGATTTTTTGCGTCCAAGCAAGTAGATGGTATCTGGCAATTCAGGACCATGCATTTCACCTGAAACGGCGATACGGATTGGCATAAAGAGATTCTTCCCTTTGATCCCAGTTTCTTTTTGAACCGCTTTGATTTGTGGGAAAATATTTTCTGCCACAAACTCATCGTCTGACATGGCTTCCAATTTCGCTTTGAAGGCTTCAAGTACAGTCGGCACGGTTTCACCAGCCATGACTTCTTTCTCAGCTTCTGTCAATTCTGGGAAGTCTGAGAAGAAGAGGTCTGTCAATGGAACAATTTCGTCCACTGACTTCATTTGTGGTTTGTAAAGTTCCACCAATTTCTCAGCCTTGTCTGTCAAACGTCCTGCCTCTTCGAGGAATGGTTTGGCCATTTCAAAGATAGTCGCAAGATCTGCATTCTTGATATATTCATTGCTCATCCAGTCCATTTTCTTTTGGTCGAAGGCCGCTGGAGACTTGCTGAGGCGGTTTTCATCAAAGAGCTGGATAAGTTCTTCGCGAGAGAAGATTTCGTCTTCCCCACCAGGGTTCCAACCAAGAAGAGCGATGAAGTTAAAGACTGCTTCTGGAAGGTAGCCCTTCTTACGGTAATCTTCGATAAATTGAAGGGTATTCGTATCACGTTTAGACAATTTCTTACCAGTTTCAGAATTGATGATAAGTGTCATGTGACCGAATTCTGGTGCTTCCCAACCAAGGGCTTCATAGACCATGAGCTGTTTTGGGGTGTTAGCAATGTGGTCGTCTCCACGGATCACGTGAGAGATTTGCATGTCGTGGTCATCGATGACAACAGCAAAGTTGTAAGTTGGGTAGCCATCTTTCTTCTGGATGACCCAGTCACCACCGATATTGCCACCTTCAAACTCGATATCGCCTTTGACCATATCATGCCACTTGTAGATACCAGACTCATTCACTGCCAAACGAACTGTTGGAATCACACCCGCTGCTTCACGTTCTGCGATATAAGCTGCTTTTTCTTCTTCGCTCATGCCAAGGTATTCGTTGATGTAGCGAGGTGTTTCACCTGCAGTTTCTTGGCGTTCACGTTCAGCCGCTAACTCTTCTTCAGTGACGTAAGATTTGTAGGCTTTTCCTTCGGCCAAGAGTTGGTCAATGTATTTTTGATAGAGTTCCAAACGTTCAGACTGGCGGTAGTTTTCATGCGTCTCTGGGCTTTCATCCCAGTCCATGCCCAACCAACGAAGGTTTTCAAGCTGTGAACGTTCGCCGTCTTCGACGTGACGTTTGCGGTCTGTATCCTCGATACGGATGATAAAGGTTCCACCATGGTGACGCGCATACAAGTAGTTAAACAATGCTGTACGAGCATTTCCGATGTGTAGTAGCCCTGTTGGACTTGGTGCATAACGCACACGAATATCTTTTGCCATATTTCTCTCCTCTTATCTTGTTCGCTATTTCTAGCTCATTTTTCAATCGTTCCTATTATACCACAAAGAAAGCAGGACTGAAATGAATAAGTGACCTTTCTAGCCTTTCTTGCTATATATATGAAAAAAGCCAGAACAAATGCTCTGACTGATATCTAATCTATTGGTATCTTATTAAACGAACACGGGCTGCGGATTGTGTCAAAAAACGCAAGCTGAATAGCAATTAATTCAAGACACAGTAGCTGATTGGATTCTTCTGTCGCTTTCTAAGCTCAGAAGAATACCTAATCAGCCTTGTGGGGGTAGGACGACGAAGCGTTTATAAATGATATCGCTTCTGTCCTACTCCCTATTTTGACTGTATCCGCTACGCCCTTTGTATCTTATTTTAACCGTTCTTCCAATTCAAAGTCGATTGGTAGGGTTTGTAAAAAGTGCTCCAACTCACGTTCCCAGTAGAACCATTCGTGCTTACCTGGGCTGTGGGTATAGGTGACATCCAAACCTAACTTTTCTAGTTCCTTGACTTCAAAATTATTGGCCTCATAAAGGAAATCCTGCTCCCCACACCAGATCCAGAGTTTGGTCTTCTTATCTGAAAACTTCTTGGCAGCAGTCTCTAGCGAGTAGGGACTGGTCGTCCAATCCTCAATCTCTCCAAAGATCCCCTTCCAAAAAGCTGGTTGTTCCAAGTCATTGTTTTCAAAATCCCGATCGTGGAAACTCAGAGCACCGGAAAAACTAGCCGCATGGGAGAAACGATTTGTCTTGAGAGCCAAGAGCATTGATCCATAGCCGCCCATGGATAGGCCAGCAATAAAGGTCTTCTCCCGTTTCTTGGTCATATTAGGGAAGAAGCGAGAAAGAGTCGCTGGCAATTCCTCCGCAATGGCCGTGTAGTAGTTGTAGCCATACTGGGTATCTGTGTAAAAGCCATTATTGGTATTAGGCAGGACCACGATCAGATTGGTATTTCGCAAAATGCGCTCCACATTAGTCCGCTTCAACCAAGAGTGGTGGTTGCCATTCATCCCGTGCAAGAGATAAAGGACCGGAATATCCGTATCCGCTGGATCTTCCACGCGCGATGCATCGGGATAAAGGACGGACACGCCCCACTCCATCTTCAAGGCTTCTGAATAATACTCAATCTGCATAACTGCCATTTGATTTCCTCTTTCTACTGTTAAAAACACTCGGCAAGCCTTCGGCCGCCAAGCGTTTCCATTTCTTCTATTATTTTACTTCCATCACGACTGGTAGGATGGCTGGACGGCGTTTGGTTTGTTCAAATAAGAACTTAGACAAGTTGTCGCGTACCAAACCTTTTAACTCACCCCAGTCAAAGCTGTCTTGCGCCAAATAGTCTTCAACGCTTTGGTTGACCAATTCGCAACTTTCACGAAGAATATCCCGACTCTTCTTGACATAGACAAAACCACGGGTGTGCACGCGCGCTTTGGAAATAATCTTCTTCTCTTTGCGATTCACGGTGAGCGCCACGATAAAGATCCCGTCTTCTGACAAGACCTTGCGGTCACGAAGGACGATATTGCCCACATCACCAATGGCATTCCCATCGATCATGACATCTCCAGCTGAGACGCTACCGGCAGGGACGAAGTCCCCCTTTTCGTACTCCATCACAGTGCCGCGTTTTGGAATAAAGATATTTTCAGGCAAGATACCGACTTCCATCGCTACTCGTGCATGGGCATCCAATTCGCGGTATTCCCCTTGGATCGGGAAGAGGTATTTAGGACGAAGAAGGTTGATCATCAACTGCAAGTCCCGTGCGTTTCCGTGACCAGACACGCGCAAGCTTGACGTGATCAATTTGACAATGCCACCTGCTTGGTAGATCATGTTTTCCACACGAGCCACCACAGCTTCTTTAGCAATAGATGGTGTTGTGACAACGTAGACCAAGTCCCCATCTTTGATTTCCACATAACGGTGACGGCCAATAGACATCTTGCGCAAACCGTTGATCGGCTCACCCATCCGGCCTGTTTCCAAAATGATCAATTCATGATCTTCAAAACGGCTCATTTCTTTTGGCTTGATCAAGAGTTTTTCGTTGGCAAGAGACAATTTGTTCAAGCGAATAGCTGTGCGGACGATGTTTTCCACATCAAACCCTGTCAAGACCACTCGACGGCCAGTCTCAGCCGCAGCATCAAAGACCTGCTGGATCCGAGAAAGGTTGCTGGCTACCGCAGCTACGATGACACGACCATCCCAGTCTGCAATCGTATCTAAGATGGCATCGCCTACTTCTTGCTCACTGGCAACTTGAATATTACTATCCGCATTGGCCGAATCACTCAAGAGAGCGAGCACGCCTTCGCGTCCAATCTCAGCTAGACGAGCAAAGTCTGTCGCGTATGACTCGCTGGCAGTTTGGTCAAATTTAAAGTCTCCTGTGTAGACGATATTGCCCTCAGGAGTGCCAATCACAATCCCGATACTTTCAGGGATGGAGTGGGTTGTTTGAAAGAAAGACACGACGGCATCGCCAAAATCAATCTCAGAATTTTGATCAATAACATGGAAGTCGTTGAATTTCTTCACACTGTCATTGCTTTTCACAAAGAGTTTAGCCAACTCAATGGTCAATTCTGTCCCGAATACAGGGACTTTCGCTTCCGCCAAAAGATAAGGCAAGGCCCCAATGGCATCCGCATGACCGTGGGTCAAGAAAACACCCGCAATGCGGTCCTTGTTTTCAAATAGATAATCCATGTTGGGGATAACGACATCCACCCCAAGTTGCTCATTTTCTGGATACTTCAAACCTGCATCCAAGACAAAAATCGAATCGTTCACTTCGGCAACGTAGAGATTTTTCCCATTTTCTCGAACACCGCCAAGAGTGACTAATTTAATACTACTCACTGTTGTCTCCTTTAGTGTGATTATTTTAATACTTACGGTCCTTGGTTGCCCAAGTCGAATTACAGCTTTGCAAATACTTGCATATCCACTCTATTATACAATTTTTTTCTCTTTTTTTCAAAAAGCTTTCCACAGCAAAAAAGTCCTCTCATCTGAAGTAGATGAGAGGGCTTCTAGGCGCCTATTTTTAGGGGGAAAAGACCCTAAAGATGGTAATCTCCCCGTTTATTTTCAATGATCCGCATAGCTGCCTTGATCACATGAAACTTGCCTAACAATTCCTCTAGGCGCTTACTATTTCGCTCGCTCAATTGGCCGTTCTTGACCGCTTGGGACAGGCGATAAAAGTCATCCAAGTCCTCCCCAATGTTTTCAAACAGCTCTTTGGCTTCCTTGAGTCGGTAGCGATTGACTAGGTGGTTCACATCTTTTTTGAAGGAAGCGACATTGTTTTCGTGAATGTTCGTATAAGCTTCCTCTTCATCCTTAGATTCTTGGTAATTAACCGCCTTAAAACAGGTGATAAACTCCCGACTTTTGATATTGCAGACAAAGATGACGCCATCACTGGCTACATAGGCTTCTGTGTTGGCGGGTTGAACCACATTACTATCATAAGGAGAGAGGGAGGAGAGGTGTTGGTTGATCCACTTATTCAAGTGCTGATCATCTACGCCAAAGCGCTCAAAAGCTCTTTGCCGAAAATGGTCACGACAACTATATTCTTGCGCATACGACAATCCCATACTCTCACCTCCTCCTGAGTATTTTATAAAAATGGCCTCCAGTCTTACGGGACTAGAGGCCTGGTCTGCTTCACTGACTTGGTGCAATTAACCTTTTGGCTAACAAAACAATGTTTATGATGTTGATTTCATTTAATAGTATTTGTGTAAAATACCAGAGGTTTTCTTTGCTATCCCAAATCCAAATGATTAGTTTTCGACTGGACGCATTGAAGTTTGAAAACCTTTATAAAAAGCTTCTACCTACTATTTCCACGTTTTCTTATGTCTCCGGACAAACTAAGCAGGCTTGCCCGACCGTCCAACCGATCCGACACACACGACATAACTGCTCTTTTACGATAAGAGCATGAACAGCTATCAGCAAAACAGGCCTAAAACGAAGTAACCTAAATTTCAACTCGATAAGGCATTGGTATCAATCCCTTCTTCATCTTTCTAACTATATTATACTCACCTACCTGAGTAATTGCAAGCGATTTCAGCTGAAACTAGTTCCTATTTTTATGTGGTTTTCTTCTGATCTCTTTCTAAGCTTTTTTGTTGTATAAGGCAGTCATTGAAGGGACGACGTATATTTATAAACAGTAACTTGTGTTTTAGAAAGAGAAAAAGCTAGAGAACAAGCTCTCTAGCTTAGCATGTAGACAAGGCACAGTAGCTGATTGAACTCTTCTCTCGCTTGATCAGTTCGGAAGAATCCTAATCAGTCTTGTGGGGGTAAGCGCCATAAACGATATCGCTTCTGTCCTACTCCCTATTTTCACTTTGCATTTTACGGGCTTTGTATCTTATTCTTTCTCAAATAATTCATAGTAGTCTGCGATGGCCATTTGGGCTTTTTCTTCTTGATTGAGATCTTGGACGATATGTCCATCTTTCATCACAATCAAGCGATTGCCATATTTCAAAGCATCTTCCATATGGTGGGTGATCATAAGGGCAGTGAGAGCATCTTGTTTCACAAACTCATCCGTCAAGGTCATCAGAGCCTGGCTGGTTTTCGGATCCAAGGCTGCAGTGTGTTCATCTAATAGCAAAAGTTCTGGACGTTTTAGTGTCGCCATCAACAAGCTCAAAGCTTGACGTTGCCCCCCTGATAGAAACTCAACTGCTGTATCGATATGATTTTCCAAGCCATTGCCGATCTTAGCAAGAACTGTTTGAAACTCTTCTTTATAGCTTGCCAAGTGACGCGGAATCAAACCACGTTTTTCTCCACGAAACTTCGCTACCAAGAGATTTTCTGCCACTGTCATACGAGGCGCTGTTCCCATTTTAGGATCTTGGAAGACACGAGATAGGTACTTAGCTCTCTTCTCAGGAGAGTAGTTGGTCACATCTTCCCCTAGAATATAGATCTTCCCGCTACTAACTGGAAGTGTCCCAGCAATGGTATTAAAGAGGGTTGATTTTCCAGCTCCATTGCCCCCTAAAATCGTGATAAAATCATGCTCTCGAATTTCCAAGGAGACATCATCCAGAATGACTTTTTCTTCATTCATCCCATTGCTTACAGCTTTGGTTACATTTTTTAATTCTACAATTGCTGTCATTTACTGAGTTTCGCTCCTTTCATGATTTTTCCCTTAAAGGTTGGAATCATCAGACAGATAGCCAAGATCAAGGCACTGAAGATTCGGATATAGCTGGTATTGATGCCAAGCGCAATCACGGCCCAAATCAAAAATTGGTAGGCGATTGAACCGATTGCAATACTGAGCAAGCGCTCTGTCAAGGTGACATTTGAAAAGAGAACCTCTCCAATAATGAGGCTGGCAAGCCCGATAACGATGACACCAATCCCACGTGAAGCGTCCGCATAGCCTTCTTGTTGGGCCATCAGTGCACCAGAAAGAGCAATAATCCCATTTGAAATGACCAAGCCCATCAATTCCATCCGGTCAGTGTTGATCCCAAAACTTTTGGCCATGTCTGGATTGTCCCCTGTCGCAATATAGGCTTGACCCAAGCGTGTATCCAAGAAGAAGATCAAACCAAGGATCACAAGCGTTACGAAAATCAAGCCAATCAGAATCTCATTGAACCCACTGGCAAAAGGAAGAAATTCCTGAATTTTTTTATAGCCCAAAAGTCCCAGATTAGCCCGCTGCATGACAAAGAGAATGACCGAGTTACAAGATGTCATCACGAGGATCCCTGACAAGAGTGTCGGGATTCTTCCTTTTGTGTAGAGAAGACCCGTCGCAAGTCCCGCTAAGCATCCTGCTCCAATAGCAGCCAGCGTCGCAAGGAGTGGATTGACCCCTTTGGTAATCAAGGTTACCGCCACCGCTCCTCCAAGCGGGAAGGACCCTTCTGTCGTCATATCTGGAAAATCTAGAATTCGGAACGTCATAAAGATTCCTAACCCTAAAATGGCCCAAATCAAACCTTGTGAAACAATTGAATTAATCATAGTTTCTCCCTTCGATAATAGTAGTTTAATTGTATCACAAATATGGAGGAGAACCTATAGGAAATTGTCATCAATTCCCTTTTCATGCTTTATAAAAAAACCAAAAGGTTGTGCCTTCTGGTTTTTAATCGTGAGATTTTTTTTAAGGATTAAAAGAAAATCTTAGTCTTCTTTTTTCTTTCGAGTAAGACCAAAGCCTGTTGCGATCACACCAAGTAAGCCAAGGCTCGTAAGAGCTGTTGCTGATTCCCTTTAGTAATAAGGTTTGTACAAGCATTTCTCCTCTATTTACTTTTATCACTAATTTGTACCTTTTTTTAAATGCGAGGAAATTTTGTGTCAAACGTTTTCCGTTTGTTCATTTTTCTGAATCAAAAACCTTTATTTAGTGCGGTTTTCTAATAATTTCATGAAAGTTTACATGCTAGCTTTCATTCTTAAATTGACACTATCTAGTGAAATGTCGTATACTTATTGGCATCGATAGAGAGTGGGACAGAAATCGGTAATTCGTTAGAATTCGATTTCGTCGTCCCACCTCCGCACAGTTGAGTAGGGCTGTAAAAGCTGATGAAATCAGCGTAGTAGAGCCCACTCAACCACTGCGTCTTGCTCGACAATCCAAAAATAATTAAGAGGCTAGGACTTTTGTCCCAGCCTCAGCAAACTATACAAACAGTATGTGGGAGAAAAAAATGAATCAACAAAAAAATAGTGTCTCTGAAAAAGGGCACGGCTATTTCCGCAAACGCAACAAGGCATTGGTCTCTATGATTACCCTTTTTGGAGCCTTGATGGTAAGCTCTGTTGCCATGGCTGACGAGGTCAACAGCAATCCGACTTCTGAGATTTCAGCAACCGCTCAACCAGTAGCAACCAACACCAGTGCTCCTACCACTACTAGTGAGGAAGTTGCTACGACGGAAGCAACTTCTTCTCCATCGGAATCAACAGCAACTGTAACTGCCACTCAACCGGTCAGTGCAACTCCAGCAACTACTTATAATACTCCAAAAATCACCAACGACGTCACCTTTGATAAAGCGACTTATAAAAGTGGGGAAGACGTCCGCATCTCTATCAACAACCCTGAAGTGGTTTCATCTGATGTCACTGTCTCTCATTTAGATCAGGTCATTTATGAAAAGAAAAACGTTGAAGGTGGCGAACTGACAATTCCAAGTACTGTCTTTTCACCTAATGCTGGATTTATCGTTGATGTCCTTGGTAAGAAAGCAGATGGCTCCCAAGCCTTTCATAAAGCAGCGGGTCTTGCTGTTGAAGATGACTGGACGATCTACCCACGTTATGGGGTGGTTGCCGGCTCTAAAGACAATCACAACTCCATCACCAATGATCAGGTAGAAGGCTACAAGAACAGTATTGACCAATTGGCCAATATGCACATCAATAACTATTTCTTCTACGATGTCTACAATACACCTGCCAACCCATTCCCAGCAAATGTTGAACGTTTCACTCAAGACTGGGCGACTTTCTTAATTCCAAATAGCGAAACAGATCCTGACAAGCGCAAGTCTTACTTACCTGTCATCGATACAGAAGCAGTCAAAGAGCTGGTGGCTCATGTCCATACAACTGGTGCCAAAGCCATGCTCTATAACATGATTTACGCAGTTTCCCTCGAAGAAGGGGTTCCAAATGAAGTGAAAAGCGCCGTTGTTCGCAATCTAGAAGACCATTTTAACTTTGGTAAAAAGGGGGATGTCACAGCGACCGATATCCAACAATTTCTCGATCCAGGCGATCCAAATTGGCAAAAATTTATCATTGAAGTCATGACCAAAGCCATGAAAGAAGGCAATTTTGATGGATGGCAAGGGGATACCATGGGCTCTAACTGGGTGGAAAAAGTCAGTGAACCCGGAAAAGGTTTCTCTTTGAGCGAACACTATCCAGAACTAGCCACAGCTGCAACAGAGGCCCTCAAAAAAGAAGGCTATGACTTCATGATCAACGATATCTCTACTGGAGATGCTGATCGACTAGGAAAGACCAATGTCTCTGCACCTTATGCGGAAGTTTGGGGAGATAGCATTGCCTATGACTCTACCTACCAAGCCTTGACGCGTCTCACCGAACGGATGCGTGATTTATACAAGGGGAAATCTCCTATCATCGCAGCCTATACCCATCGTGGTAAAAATGCATCAACCCTCAGCAAAGACAACGAATTGCTGACAGATGCCATCATCGCAGCGAGCGGTGGTTACCATATGACGACTGCAGCCCTCAATACTTCTCAAGATGCTAAAGGTTTTGGGGTGATCCAAGCAGAATGGTATCTCAATCAAAACCTACCAGTCAATGCCGACTTTGCCAATGCAGAATTCAACTACCAAGAATTCATCGTTGCTTATCAAGAACTTCTCCGTGGGCGCGACACCTTGGCGCATGATACTCGTCGAATTGTAGACAATACAAATGTACTGGTAAACGGCAACTTCATCGGATCCAACCTGGATAATGCTGACGGGGTTCAACCTGGAACCGTTTATACCATTACAAAAGAAACCAAGACGGGTGATCGGATTGCTCACTTGATCAATTTGGTCGGCATCACTGAAAACAAATGGAACAGCTCTGTGAATACAACCGAAAAATTGACCAATATTCAAGCTTTTGTTCCACTCGGAAAAATCACAAAAGACCAGGCTGAACACGCCAGCATTTACTGGGCAACACCTGATGCTGTTGAAGGAAAATACAACATCAAGCTTCGGGAAACAAGCGCAAATGTTTATTATGACGGAGGGGCTGGCCAATGGATGGCTGCTATCGATGTTCCTAGTCTAGATGTATGGGATATGCTCTACGTCAGACTCAATGAAGCCGCTCATGTTCTTTATCAAGACGAAAACGGAGTTGAGCTCGAACGTTCCAGTGACTTGGTTGGTCATACAGGTGAAAAGATCAACTACTCTACAAAAGAAACCATTGCCAACTATTTGAAGAAAGGCTATGAACTAGTAGAGAATGGCTTCGATGCAGACGGACAACCAAACTTTGACCGCGATGCTACCAACACCAATGAAGATGGCGTTCAAGAGTTTATTGTCCGCTTGGCACCAAAAATTGTGGAATTTTCTGCAACACAGCCCATCCAAGCAGGTCAAGTTGTTCCAGGAGATAGCGAGGGGCGTGTCTATCCAACTCCTCTAGCTCCAGCTGGTCAAACAACGGCTGATCTGGATCATTTATCTGAAACAGTGACACGTACAGTGACCTATGTGACAGAGGACCAGGATGGATCTAACCGCCAGCCTGCAGGAATAGCTGATCAAACTGACAGCCTTCATTTCACTCGCAAAGGTACCATCAATTTGGTGACAGGCGAGACGCAGCTTGAAGACTGGACAGCTCAAGACGGCACAAGCTTTGCAGCTCTTGAAAATCCCGTCAAAAAAGGCTATGTTGTCGTAGCAGAAGAATCGACTGATGTCGCCTCTTCTGATCTGACAAAAGCAGGAGAACATACTGGCATTCATGCTGATGCAGCAGATATCACAGATACGGTCATCTATCGCCCAGTCGGGGCTTATAGGATCAGCTATGCTACTGGTAAAGAACCAGCTCATGCTCAAAAAGAGATCACTTATCTAAACGATCCCACAAATCCAACCGCCATCGCATCTCCTACTACCATCCTTCCTTACGTGGAAGGGTTAGAGCCAAAAGATGCTCGTGGACAAGTCTTAAACCTTATGGATCCACTTGACGAAACCAAAGGCTATCTTCTTCCAAGCCCTGAGTCTCCAACAGCTGATACCGCTATTTCCTATGCTATCGCCAAAGGATCGGTCAGAGTACGATTCCTCACTGAGGGAGGCGACACTGATCTGCAAGAGGCGCAAGACCTTGCTACAGAGGTAGATTTCGGCACCAAGTACACCAGTGAGGCCCCAACAGAAATCACAAAAGATGGTCGTATCTACCATCTAGTTGGACACCGTGCTGATTCTGCTGATCCAAGTGGCACAGTCACTAAGGGAATGAAAACTGTCATCTATGATTACAAGTTAGCTACAGGAACGGTCATCGCGCGATTTGTCATCCAAGATACTAACACTGAATTGCAACCAGAGCTTGCTGTTGCAACAAATGTGGACAATGGAACCCATTACGTCGCTAGCGCACCAGATGAAATCTCCTACGACGGCCACATCTATGAACGGATCGGTGCAACTGAACAAACTGGGAACGTAGAAGTGGGAACAACCATCTTGATCTTTGCCTACAAGGTCAAAGAAATCCCTACTCCACAACCATCCCCAGAAACCGAAAAAGAAGAAACAGTCAGCCCTCTTCCTTCCGTGACAAAAGCAAACACGACTGATGCTCATGAAGAAAAGGGATCAGCACTTCTCTCTAACAAAGAAGAGGAGAAACCTCTTGAAACAACAAGCCAAAAAGAGGAACTCCCTGAAGTTGTTCCTAACACCCCTCAAGAAGGAACTCATCTACCTGCAACAGGTGAAGAAACCTCTCAGCTAGCCCTACTTGGACTTGGCCTCTTAGCAGGTTTGTCCAGTCTTATCCCTTACAAAAAGAAACAAGAGTAGATCCCAAACACAAAGAAACTTCCTATGGAATTCTGTTCCAAGGAAGTTTTTTTATATTTATACAACTCATTCAGAGTCTAGATCCCTTTTATGAGGGTGACTGACGACAATAAGGGTGTGAAGTACTACCACTCCAAACCCTACTGTATCCCAATTCAAAGTGGATTCATTCCCCTTGTTGCCGGCAGTTTGAAAGATCAAATTGCTTTACTAGTATACTGTTTTCTCTACTTCAAGTCAATGGAATTTTACTGAAACTAGTAACCGAATGAAATGAATATATAGAATTTTACTGAAACTTTTTCATCACATTTATGCATGTTTTTCTAAGTTTCCAATACCAAACAAAGAGGCCTTGCTCTTTCGAGCAAAGCCTCTTCCTGTTGGATCTAAAATTGTCACCTCATCAACAAGTTTGTCGATGTCACCTCAATTTTAGTCTTCGCGTTTTTTGCGTTTTGCAAGTCCCGCAAGGCCAACCATACCAAGTGCAGCACCTAACAATGCAGCAGATGCTGATTGTTCTTCACCAGTTTCAGGAAGTGCTGGAGCTGGAGGAGTTGTAGGTGTTGGTGGCGTTGGTGGTGTTGGCGGTGTTGTTGGTGGTGTTGGTGGTGTATTCGGTGGTGTTGTCGGCGGTGTATTCGGTGGTGTTGTTGGTGGTGTATTTGGCGGTGTTGTTGGTGGTGTATTTGGCGGTGTTGTTGGCGGAATAACAGTGTTGTTAAACTCTGTATCTTCTGGCAACTGAGTAATAGCCGTCAATACTTTACCGTCTTTGTTAATCATAATACCCACAGTGGCAACCATCTTATCGTATTCGATGCTAGAATCTGTGCCACGGATTTCTTCTACATGGTAGAGATGAGTTCCTTCTTCACCACGTTTGAATTCAAGATTTGAGAAGGTGATCTTACCAGCCGCATCATTGGTTACGGTTTCGATCACATTTCCTTTTTCGTCCTTCAGAACGAAGCTGAATTCACCAGCCTTCAATGCACGACCTTCCAATTTCTTAGTGAATTGGAATTGAACCTTAACTGGAATGTTGACTACACGTTTTTCAGTTGGTTTTTCTGGTTTTTCTACAGTCTTCTTAGTTGGATCGTATTGGTGTACGATTTGTGAAGCTGTATTTTCAATGTCCACACCATCTTGAGCAGATTGTTTAATTTCTGCAGGAATTTCAAACTTGTAGTAACGTCCAAAGGCCAACTTAGTTGTGTCGATCACTTGTGTATTTTCTGCGTCTCCAAGTGACTTAGTCAAGTCTGCTTTAGATGTTGCAGTAATCACACCGTTTTCAACCTTGATATCAAACTTAGCTGTTACATCTTCTCCTGTTACAGAGTCGTATGCCTTAATATCAGCTCCGTTGACAGTCAAGTTCGCACTATCATATTTATCTGTAACACCAACAGATTGAATATTGTGTGCTTCAGTGAATTTAGTTGTATCCAACCATACTTGGTAGTATACTTTATCACCTTTCTTGAGTGTCTTCGTATTGATGTTTTGAGCTTCGTTGTTGGCAGTACCATCCGCATATGGGTTGGCATTTGTGTCCGCAACTTTATGTTCTAACTCGTTATCATCATCGAGAAGTTTCACACCTGTAAGATCGAATTTAGATTCGTTCAAGATGTATTTCTCTGGATTGAAATCAGGAGTTTCTGGAGGACGAACAGTGTTATTGAATTCTTTATCCGCTGGATCCGTTACCTTAGTAAGGAGAGCTTTCGCAGTTCCATCATGAGAAACTTTAACTGTCACAACTGCTTTCATCGTGTCATAAGTAACGGTTGTATCAGTTCCTTTGACTTCTTCTACAGTGTAGTTGTAAGTTCCTTCTTGACCTTTCTTGAATTCAAGAGCTGAGAACTTAACGTTACCAGATGCATCGTTCTTCACAGTTTCAAGAGTCTTACCATCTTTATCCTTAAGAACGAAGCTGAATTCGTTAGCTTTAAGCTCACGGCCTTCCAAACGTTTCGTGAAGTTGAATTCTACTGAAACAGGGATGTTCACAACACGTTTTTCAGTTGGTTTGTTTGGTTTCTTCACTGTCTTGCTTGTTGGATCGTATTGGTGAACGATTTGAGCTGCAGTGTTTTCAATATCTGCACCACCCTTAACAGTATCTTTCACTGTTGCTGGGATGTCGAACTTGTAGTAACGTCCAAACGCAAACTTAGTTGTGTCGATCACTGGAGTATTTTCTGCGTCTCCAAGTGACTTAGTCAAGTCCGCTTTAGAAGTTGCAGAGATCACACCGTTTTCAACCTTGATATCAAATTTAGCTGTTACATCTTCGCCTGTTACAGAGTCGTAAGCTTTGATGTTTGCAACATTGATGTCAAGCTTGTCTTCTTCGTAGTCATCAGTAACACCAACAGATTGGATGTTGTGCGCTTCAGTGAATTTCGTTGTATCCAACCATACTTGGTAAACAACCTTATCACCACGTTTCACTGTCTTAGTATTGATGTTTGCTGCTTCATTATTGTCAGCCTTATCAGCGTAAGGATTTGCGTTTGTTTCCGCAACCTTGTCTGCCAATTCTTTATCATCATCAAGAAGTGATTTACCAGTAAGGTCGAATTTCTCAGCGTTCAAGATGTATTTCTCTGGGTTGAACTCTGGAGTTTCTGGAGGAGTCACCTTGTTGTTAAATTCTTTATCCGCAATGTCGCCAACTTTCGCGATCAGAACTTTAGCTTTTCCGTCGTGTGAAACTGTGACTGTTACATTCGCTTTCATGGTGTCGTATGTAACGGTTGCGTCAGATCCTTTAACTTCTTCTACTGTGTAGTTGTGTACGCCTTCTTGACCTTTCTTGAACTCAAGTTTAGAGAACTTAACGTTACCATCTTTATCGTTCTTCACAGTTTCAAGAGTCTTACCTTCTGAATCTTTAAGAACGAAGCTGAATTCATTGGCTTTAAGCTCACGACCTTCCATACGTTTAGTAAAGTTGAATTCCACTTCAACTGGCACGCTGTTGACACGTTTTTCAGTTGGTTTTTCAGGTTTTTCAACTTTCTTAGTAGTTGGGTTGTAGTAGTTGACTACTTGAGCAGCAGTGTTTTCGATGTCAACTCCACCTGCAACGTCAGCTTTCACTGTAGCTGGGATATCAAACTTGTAGTAACGTCCGAATTCGAATTTAGTTGTGTCGATCACTTGTGTGTTTTCTGCATCGCCAAGTGACTTAGTGAAGCCATCTTTAAGGGTTGCAGTGATCACACCGTTGTTCACAGTGATATCGAATTTAGCTGTTACATCCGCACCAGTCTTACCATCATAAGCTTTGATTGCTGAACCATCAACATCAACTTTAGCTTCATCGTAGTCATCTGAGATTCCTACTGATTGGATATGGTCTTTGTTGTTTGCATCAAATTTAGTTGTATCCAACCATACTTGGTAAACAAGTTTTTGACCTGGTTTAACTGATTTAGTATTGATATTCGCTTTTTCGTTATTAGATGCATCGTCCGCATATGGGTTCTCATTGGTATCTGCGTACTTGTCTGCCAACTCTTTATCATCATCTAATAATGAAGTTCCAGTCAAATCAAATTCTTTTTCGTTTAGAACATATTTTTCTGGATTGAATTCTGGAGTTTCAGGAGGTGT
>NZ_JANCOY010000015.1:0-622 GCF_024295565.1 Streptococcus sp. CF8_Ac1-9 | reverse complement strand
CCCTACGGCTCCGTCTCTTCAACTTAACCTCGCATCATATCGTAACTCGCCGGTTCATTCTACAAAAGGCACGCTCTCACCCATTAACGGGCTCGAACTTGTTGTAGGCACACGGTTTCAGGTTCTATTTCACTCCCCTCCCGGGGTGCTTTTCACCTTTCCCTCACGGTACTGGTTCACTATCGGTCACTAGAGAGTATTTAGGGTTGGGAGATGGTCCTCCCAGATTCCGACGGGATTTCTCGTGTCCCGCCGTACTCAGGATACTGCTAGGTATAAAGACTATTTCGAATACGAGGCTCTTACTCTCTTTGGCTGACCTTCCCATGTCATTCTTCTATAATCTTTAAGTCCACATTGCAGTCCTACAACCCCGAAGAGTAAACTCTTCGGTTTGCCCTCCTGCCGTTTCGCTCGCCGCTACTCAGGCAATCGCTTTTGCTTTCTCTTCCTGCAGCTACTTAGATGTTTCAGTTCACTGCGTCTTCCTCTACCTATCCTTAACAGATAGGAGTACTAGCCATCAGCTAGTGGGTTCCCCCATTCGGACATCTCTGGATCGTCGCTTACTTACAGCTCCCCAAAGCATTTCGTCGTTTGTCACGTCCTTCTTCGGCTTCTA
>NZ_JANCOY010000014.1:0-666 GCF_024295565.1 Streptococcus sp. CF8_Ac1-9 | reverse complement strand
AGAGATTGAGCCTAGTAGATACTAGGCTCATTTGGGAGTTTAGCTCAGCTGGGAGAGCATCTGCCTTACAAGCAGAGGGTCAGCGGTTCGATCCCGTTAACTCCCATAGGTCCCGTAGTGTAGCGGTTATCACGTCGCCCTGTCACGGCGAAGATCGCGGGTTCGATTCCCGTCGGGACCGTTAAGATAATGAAAATTATTTTAAGACTCGTTAGCTCAGTTGGTAGAGCAATTGACTTTTAATCAATGGGTCACTGGTTCGAGCCCAGTACGGGTCATATTTTGCGGGTTTGGCGGAATTGGCAGACGCACCAGATTTAGGATCTGGCGCTTTACGGCGTGGGGGTTCAAGTCCCTTAACCCGCATAAGAGAATAATAATGAGCCGGCTTAGCTCAGTTGGTAGAGCATCTGATTTGTAATCAGAGGGTCGCGTGTTCAAGTCATGTAGCCGGCATTTTTTTATATAAAGAAAGCAATGCGAACGTAGTTCAGTGGTAGAACACCACCTTGCCAAGGTGGGGGTCGCGGGTTCGAATCCCGTCGTTCGCTTGAGGAGGCCGGGGTGGCGGAACTGGCAGACGCACAGGACTTAAAATCCTGCGATTGGTAACGATCGTACCGGTTCGATTCCGGTCCTCGGCATAGACAAAGGTTGAAAGAAGCA
>NZ_JANCOY010000013.1:0-692 GCF_024295565.1 Streptococcus sp. CF8_Ac1-9 | reverse complement strand
CAGTGTGACGTCACTAACTTCGCTACTAAACTTCGCTCCCCATCACAGCTCAATGTTATAGAATTAAGCATTTAACTCAATTCACACCTCACTGCTTAGACGTGCACTTCCAGTCGCACGCTTTAGTTAGCCTACTGCGTCCCTCCTTCACTACATACTCTAGTACAGGAATATCAACCTGTTGTCCATCGGATACACCTTTCGGTCTCTCCTTAGGTCCCGACTAACCCAGGGCGGACGAGCCTTCCCCTGGAAACCTTAGTCTTACGGTGGACAGGATTCTCACCTGTCTTTCGCTACTCATACCGGCATTCTCACTTCTATGCGTTCCAGCGCTCCTCACGGTACACCTTCTCCACACATAGAACGCTCTCCTACCATACCTATAAAGGTATCCACAGCTTCGGTAAATTGTTTTAGCCCCGGTACATTTTCGGCGCAGGGTCACTCGACTAGTGAGCTATTACGCACTCTTTGAATGAATAGCTGCTTCTAAGCTAACATCCTAGTTGTCTGTGCAACCCCACATCCTTTTCCACTTAACAATTATTTTGGGACCTTAGCTGGTGGTCTGGGCTGTTTCCCTTTCGACTACGGATCTTAGCACTCGCAGTCTGACTGCCGACCATAATTCATTGGCATTCGGAGTTTATCTGAGATTGGTAATCCGGGATGGACCCCTCACCCAAACA
>NZ_JANCOY010000010.1:0-1580 GCF_024295565.1 Streptococcus sp. CF8_Ac1-9 | reverse complement strand
TTCTTAGTTGTTGGGTTGTAGTAGTTAACTACTTGAGCCGCAGTATTTTCGATGTCTACACCACCAGGTACATCAGCTTTCACTTTTGTTGGGATGTCGAACTTGTAGTAACGGCCAAATTCGAATTTAGTTGTGTCGATCACTTGTGTGTTTTCTGCGTCGCCAAGTGACTTAGTGAAGCCATCTTTAAGGGTTGCAGTAATCACACCGTTGTTCACAGCGATATCGAATTTATCTGTTACTTCTGCGCCTGTTACTGAATCGTAAGCTTTGATCTTAGTAGAATCAAGTTCCAACTTCGCTTCATCGTAGTCATCTGAGATTCCTACTGATTGGATGTTGTCCTTGTTAGATGCGTCGAATTTAGTTGTATCCAACCATACTTGGTAAACCAACTTGTCGCCACGTTTAACAGTCTTCGTATTCAAGTTTTGTTTTTCGTTGTTTGATGCATCGTCCGCATATGGGTTCGCATTGGTATCTGCGTACTTGTCTGCCAACTCTTTATCATCATCAACGAGTTTGTCACCTGTGATATCGAATTTTTCTTCAGAAACAACGTATTTCTCTGGTTGGAACTTAGGTTCTTCTGGAGGAGTGACACGGTTGTTAAATTCTTTATCCGCAATGTCGCCAACTTTCGCGATCAGTACTTTAGCTGTACCATCGTGTTTCACTGTAACTGTTACATTTGCTTTCATTGTGTCGTATGTAACGGTTGCATCTGTTCCCTTAACTTCTTCTACTGTGTAGTTGTGTACGCCTTCTTGACCTTTCTTGAATTCCATAGCTGAGAATTTAACATTACCAGCCGCATCATTGCTTACAGTTTCAAGAGTCTTACCTTCTGAATCTTTAAGCACGAAGCTGAATTCGTTAGCTTTAAGTTCACGACCTTCCAAACGTTTCGTGAAGTTGAATTCCACTTCAACTGGAACGTTGTTTACACGTTTTTCAGTTGGTTTGTTTGGTTTTTCAACAGTCTTGCTTACTGGGTTGTAGTAGTTAACTACTTGAGCCGCAGTATTTTCGATGTCTGCACCACCAGGAACATCGTTCTTAACAGTTGCTGGAATATCAAACTTGTAGTAACGTCCGAATTCGAATTTAGTTGTGTCAATGATTTGAGTGTTTTCTGCATCGCCAAGTGACTTAGTGAAGCCATCTTTAAGGGTTGCAGTCATCACACCGTTGTTCACAGCGATATCGAATTTATCTGTAACATCAGCTCCAGTTACTGAATCGTAAGCTTTGATTGCTGAACCATCAACATCAACCTTAGTTTCGTCAAAGTCATCTGTAATTCCTACAGTTTGAACGTTGTCTTTGTTAGCTGCGTCGAATTTAGTTGTATCCAACCATACTTGGTAAACCAACTTGTCGCCACGTTTAACAGTCTTGGTATTGATGTTTTCTGCTTCGTTGTTTGAAGTTCCATCTACATATGGATCTGTATTTGTTTCACCATATTTATCAGTCAACTCGGCATCATCGTCAAGAAGCTTGTTATCAGTGATAGAGAATTTCGCTGTATTTAATACGTATTTCTCTGGTTGGAACTTAGGTTCTTCTGGAGGAGT